>NZ_VRLS01000052.1:0-425094 GCF_008017825.1 Mesonia sp. K4-1 | reverse complement strand
GGTTTTGTCCTTTAAAAATGTTCATATTACATCATATTTATTGACCTTAAAGATAAGTATTTATATACTGACCTCTATAAACTCTTTTTTGTTCCAGTTTTCTGTAGGGTCAGTGCCAATAAATATGGCATCATCTGTCATTAAAGAGAAATAAGTTTTAAAATTAGCTTCCGCCGCAGCGTTATGCCAATTATCCAGTACTTGTGTAATTTCCTTTTCAGCGTTTTGAGCAGATAGATTAATGCTAAGAAGTAAGATTAAGATAAAGAAAGAATAGTTTTTCATGAAACACTGTCTTTTTTGATTTGCTGAATGCTATCTTGTTCTTGAATACGTTTTTCTATTTCTTCTTCAAACTCTTCTAAGGTTTTTAAGAAAACTTCATTTAACTGTATTTTTAAATCTTGAAAAGCGATAATAAGCTCTTTTGTTTTTTGTGTAATAACTTCATTATCAAAATTGGTTTTTGAAGATTCCTGTACTAGAACACTTGCCTTAGTATACAAGACATTAATTCGTGCTTGAATAGGGATTTCCTTGAAAATTGGCGGAATAGTAGAGATTAATCCTGCGCTGGTTTCCTTTAAGTTATTACTGGTGTTTACTATCTCTTGTATGCTTGAGTTTTGAAGTCCTGCAATTTCATTTTCAAAAGTTAAATACTCTGGCCATTGGGAAACGCTATCTTTAGCTTCCGCGGAAAGCGAAACACTTTTTATATTAGAGATGCTTACATTTTCTTTTAATTGAGCGGCTTTTTTCTCTTGAAAATTCTGAAGGGCTTTCTCCTCTTTTTGATCGCTATTGCAACTTATCGCTAAAAAGATAGAACTGAAGAATAAAGAGTTGAAAATTAGATTTTTAAAGTTTGTCATAAGAAATTTAAATCGTTCGAAAGATACGTAATTTTTTAAGGTGTCCAATTTAAGATTTTCAATTTTGTATTAACGTTTAAAAGTCGTTCTTTTGAAAAGGATAAACAATTGTAGAATACATTTAAACTTTCAGATTTATTATGGCAATAAAGACTTTAATTATAGGAGCTTGCGGACAAATAGGAACAGAACTTACATTGGCATTGCGTGAAAAACACGGTAATGAAAATGTCATTGCAAGTGATATTCGTGAAGGGAGTGAGTCTTTAATGTCATCTGGTCCTTTTGAAACTTTAGATGCAACCAATTATAAAGGCATTGAAGACATTGTCATGCATTATGAGATAGATGAGGTTTATTTAATGGCGGCGATGTTAAGCGCTACGGCAGAAAAATTCCCTATGCGTGGTTGGAATTTGAATATGGATTCACTTTTTAATGTATTGAATTTAGCTAAAGATAAAAAGATAAGTAAATTATTTTGGCCATCGAGTATTGCTGTTTTTGGTCCGTCAACACCTAAGTTTGATACACCACAAACTACCGTTATGGAGCCAACAACTGTTTATGGAATAAGTAAACAAACTGGCGAACGCTGGTGCGAATACTACCATAATAAATATGGTGTAGATGTAAGAAGCATTCGTTATCCTGGTTTAATTAGTTATAAAACCTTGCCTGGTGGTGGAACTACAGATTATGCTGTAGAGATTTATCACGAAGCTTTAAAAGAAGGAAAATACACATCTTTTTTAAGTGAAGATACCGCTTTGCCAATGATGTTTATGGATGACGCTATTCGAGCAACTATTTCATTAATGGAAACTGAAGCCGATAACTTAAGCATACGTTCTTCTTATAACCTTGGCGGAATTAGTTTTACTCCAAAAGAATTAGCTGCAAGTATTCAAAAAGAGATCCCAGAATTTACCATTGATTACGCTCCAGATTTTAGACAACCTATAGCCGATTCTTGGCCTTCAAGTATCGATGATTCTCAGGCTCAAAAAGATTGGAACTGGAAACACGAATACGACATCAATAAAATGACCAAAACTATGCTAGACGGTTTAAGAGATTAAACCTATAGTTTATTTATAATTTCTGCAGCAGCTTTTAGAGTTTCTTCTTTTTTAGCAAAGCAAAACCGCAACATAGAGTCATCTTGTTGATTTTTATTAAATACAGAAATAGGAATAGTAGCTAAACCTTTTTCTTTAATTAATCGTAAGGCAAAATCGGTGTCTTTTTCGTGGGTTATATTTTTGTAAGAAGCCGTTTGAAAATATGTGCCTTGGCTAGGAGTAAACTTTAAGCGTGAGTCTTTAATTAGCGATAAGAAAAAATCTCTTTTTTGCTGATAAAATTCTGCTAAGCCCAAATAATGCTTCTCATTTTGTAAATAAGCATTAATGGCTACTTGCATAGGATGGTTGACGCAAAATACATTGTATTGATGTACTTTATTAAACTCTCTCATAAGTTCTTTGGGAGCTACGCA
Organism: Mesonia sp. K4-1; assembly: GCF_008017825.1. Lineage (NCBI taxonomy): Bacteria > Pseudomonadati > Bacteroidota > Flavobacteriia > Flavobacteriales > Flavobacteriaceae > Mesonia > Mesonia sp. K4-1. Next base: position 422,718 of record NZ_VRLS01000052.1, on the reverse strand, counting down.
ATAGCCCAATTTCCATCCCGTAACGTGAAAGGTTTTTCCGAAAGAATACGTGATAAAAGAACGTTCGGCTAATTGTGGGAATCTAGCTACGCTATAATGTTTTTGATTGTCGTAAAACAGATGCTCATAAACTTCGTCGCTTAAAATAATAATATTCGTATCCTTAACCAACTGTTGTAATTTTTCTAAATCTTTTTGCTGAAGTATTTTACCACTAGGATTATGCGGAGAGTTAATGATAATCATTTTAGTTTTAGAAGAGATTTTAGCTGCTACTTCTTCCCAATCAATTTGGTAATTGGGTGCCTGCATTTGAATAAGCACTGGTTTACCTCCGTAAAGCTCAATAGCAGGTTCATAACAATCGTAAGCGGGTTTAAATACGATTACTTCATCACCAGCTTTTACAAAAGCAGAGATCGCTGTAAAAATAGCCTGTGTTGCTCCGGCGGTGAGTGTAATATCGGTTTCGGGTTGGTAATTACTTCCGTAAAGTTTATTGAGTTTATAACAAAGAGTCTGGCGTAAAGAGAAAATCCCCTGCAAAGGCGCGTATTGATTTTTTGCTGAATGTATTGCTTTCGTTACTTCGTCTAATAATATTGGATCTGGACTAAAATCTGGGAAACCTTGAGACAAGTTAATGGCTTTATGCTCGTGCGCCAGTTTGCTCATTTTTGTAAAAATAGTGGTTCCTAGATGAGGCAGTTTAGAGTTTGGTAACTTCATGAAATTGATTTTTCAGAAAAGATAAAAACAAAAAACCCCAAATTCAAAAGAATTTGGGGTTTTAAAATATAATTTAAAAAGGATTATCCCTTGCTTGTAGCACTCATGTATTCTCTGTTCATGCGAGCAATATTCTCTAAAGAAATTCCTTTAGGACATTCAATCTCACAAGCACCAGTGTTACTACAGTTTCCGAATCCTTCTTCATCCATCTGTCTAACCATCGCTTGTACACGCTCAGTAGCTTCTATTTGTCCTTGAGGCAATAATGCGTATTGAGATACTTTAGCCGATGTAAATAACATAGCACTTGCATTTTTACAAGCCGCAACACAAGCTCCACAACCAATACACGTAGCGGCAGCAAAAGAGTCGTCTGCATTTTGTTTATTTACAGGAATAGCATTTGCGTCTACCGTATTACCAGAAGTATTTACAGATACATAACCTCCTGCTTGCTGAATGCGATCAAAAGAACCACGATCTACAATTAAATCTTTCACTACTGGGAAAGCTTTTGCTCTAAAAGGTTCAATAGTGATAGTGTCACCATCTTTAAATGAACGCATGTGTAATTGGCAAGTAGTAATTAAACGGTCTGGCCCGTGAGGCTCCCCGTTTATTTGTAGAGAACAAGAACCACATATTCCTTCACGACAATCGTGATCAAATTCTACAGGCTCTTCTCCTTTGGCTACCAATTCCTCATTCAGTACATCTAGCATTTCTAAGAAAGACATATCTCCTTCGATACCATCGATAGGATAATCTACCATCTTTCCTTTGGTCTTGGCATTATCTTGGCGCCATATTTTTAATGTAAGTTTCATATAGTTTAGATTTTAGTATTGAGTATTGAGTATTGAGTCGCTATTATGTAACATCTCATTTCTCAACACTGGTATCTATTTATAACTTCTCGTTTTTAGCTCAATATTGTTGAACTTTAATTCTTCTTTATGCAATTTCGCATCACGCGGATTTCCTGTGTACTCCCAAGCAGCAACGTACTTGAAGTTTTCATCATCTCTTAATGCTTCTCCTTCTTCAGTTTGGTACTCTTCTCTAAAGTGACCTCCACAAGATTCGTTTCTATGTAAAGCATCTTTAGCAAAAAGTTCTCCAAGTTCTAAGAAATCGGCTACACGACCAGCTTTTTCAAGCTCTGCGTTTTTATCACCAGCTTTACCAGTAACTTTTACGTTAGCCCAAAAATCTTCACGTAAGGCTTTGATTTCCTCTAAAGCATCTTCTAAATCTTTAGCGTTTCTAGCCATTCCACATTTGTTCCACATGATCTTACCTAAAAGTTTGTGGTAGTGATCTACAGAGTGCTTTCCGCTAGCATTCATTAAACGATTGATTCTATCGGTAACGTCTTTTTCTGCAGCTTCAAATTCTGGAGAATCGGTAGAGATTTTTCCTGTTCTAATATCTTTAGAAAGGTAATCACCTATCGTATATGGAAGTACAAAATAACCATCGGCTAAACCTTGCATTAAGGCAGAAGCACCAAGTCTGTTAGCGCCGTGATCAGAGAAGTTTGCTTCTCCTGCAGCATAACAACCAGGAATGGTAGTTTGTAAGTTATAATCTACCCAAAGACCTCCCATTGTATAATGTACCGCCGGGTAAATCATCATTGGAGTTTCGTATGGATTTTGATCTACAATTTTTTGATACATTTGGAAAAGGTTACCATATTTAGCTTCAATAACTTCTTTTCCTAGTTTTGTAATTTCTGCTTCCGTAGGGTTTTTATGTCCTGAAGTAAATGCTTTCTCTTTTCCGTAACGCTCAATAGCACTAGCGAAATCTAAGTAAACAGCTTCTCCGGTTTTATTCACACCATAACCAGCATCACAACGCTCTTTTGCAGCTCTAGAAGCTACATCACGAGGTACTAGGTTACCAAAAGCAGGATATCTTCTTTCTAAGTAATAATCTCTTTCGTCTTCGCTTAAATCGGTCGGTTTCTTTTTACCTTCACGGATAGCGATAACATCTTCTTTTTTCTTCGGAACCCAAATTCTTCCATCATTACGAAGAGACTCAGACATCAAAGTTAATTTTGACTGATGATCTCCCGATACAGGAATACAAGTTGGGTGAATTTGTGTATAACAAGGGTTTGCAAAGTAAGCTCCTCTACGGTGAGCTCTCCAAGCAGCCATTACATTACTTCCCATAGCGTTAGTCGACAAGAAGAATACGTTACCGTAACCTCCCGATGCTAATACCACCGCGTGAGCTGAATGACGCTGAATTTCTCCAGTGACCATATCTCTGGCAATAATACCTCTCGCTTTTCCATCAACCAAAACTAAATCCATCATTTCATGACGGTTGTAAGATTGAATTTTACCACGATTGATCTGGCGATTCATTGCAGAATAAGCTCCTAATAGAAGCTGTTGTCCTGTTTGCCCTTTAGCATAAAAGGTACGAGATACTAGTACTCCTCCAAATGAACGGTTATCTAAAAGACCTCCATATTCTCTAGCAAAAGGAACTCCTTGTGCTACACATTGATCAATAATATTACCTGATACTTCCGCTAGACGGTAAACGTTAGCTTCACGAGAACGATAATCTCCACCTTTTACTGTATCATAAAATAAACGGTAGTTAGAATCACCATCTCCTTGATAGTTTTTTGCGGCATTAATACCACCTTGAGCGGCAATAGAGTGTGCACGACGCGGAGAATCTTGGTAACAAAACGTTTTTACATTGTAACCTAATTCTGCTAACGTAGCTGCAGCACTACCACCTGCTAAACCGGTACCAATAACAATCACATCTATATTACGCTTGTTGGCTGGGTTTACCAGATCAATTTCGTTTTTGTGTTTAGTCCATTTATCGGCCAAAGGACCTTCTGGTATTTTTGAGTCTAAAATTGACATAATCTTACGTATTATAGTTGATTAATATAGTGAAATAGTGCTATAAAAATAAACCCTAATGGTATAATGATAGCAAAAGCTTTAGTGAAGCCTTGTAGTCCTTTTGAATACTTATTATTGAATCCTACCGACTGAAAAGAAGAGGCGAAACCGTGTAATAAGTGTAACATTAAAAAGATAAACGACACTACATACAAAATAACTCTCCATAAGTCTTTAAACTTTACAATGGTTTCTTCATAGTATCTTGTAGGATCTTCTGGTAAACCGTGTATGTACTTGTGAGAGATTTCTGGAAACCAAAAATCATAAAAGTGAAGACCTAAGAAAGCTAAGATTACTGCTCCAGAGTAAATCATGTTTCTAGACATCCAGCTAGAGTTAGCGTTTCCATTATAGTTTTTGTAGCCTACACCTCTTGCATTACGGTTTTGAATTTCTAAGATGAATCCCATAATAAAATGGAAAATTACTCCAAAAATTAAAACTGGTTGTAATAATGCTTGTACCACAAAGTTAGTTCCCATAAAATGAGATAACTCGTTAAATATATCGGGGCTAATGACCGATGTAAAGTTAATGGTAAAGTGTTGTAATAAGAAAAAGACAAGAAATAGTCCTGAAAGAGCCATAGCAAATTTTCTTGCTACAGACGATTTTATAATTCCACCCATTGGTTTTGGTTATTTAAATAAAATTTATACAAAAATACATGGGTATTGGTTTATAGACAAACTTTAACGTCTCTTTGATGTTATTTAGAATAAGTATTAACAAGTTTTTGCTGCTGTTAGGCTAAAGTTAATTTAATCGCTTAGAGTTTTTATTCAATTAGGATTGTTTATTTTTGAAAAAATTCAAGTTTTATGAGATATCAACCTATTAAGAAAGATTTATTTATAAAAAATCGCAAGAACTTTATGGCACAAATGAAGCCATCGAGTATAGCGATTTTTAACTCCAACGATATTTATCCTATTGGTGCAGATAGTACCATCCCGTTTCAGCAAGATAGAAATCTGTATTTCTTAAGCGGAATAGACCAAGACAGTAGTATTTTACTACTTTTTCCTGATGCTCCTAAAGAAAAGCACCGTGAAATTCTTTTCTTAACGGAAACCAACGAACACATTGCTGTTTGGGAAGGAGAAAAGTATACCAAAGAAAAAGCCTTTGAGGCTTCTGGTGTAAAAACGGTTTACTGGTTAAAAGATTTACATAAAGTATTGCACGAGATAATGTCACAATGCGATACGGTTTACATCAATACGAACGAGCATTACAGAGCTAATGTAGAAACTGAAACTAGAGAAACTCGTTTTAATAAGTGGTTATTAGAAAAATACCCTGCGCACCAAACGGCAAAAAGTAATCCTATTTTACAACGTTTACGTTCAGTAAAAGATCCTTTAGAAATAGAGGTGATGCAACAGGCTTGTAACATAACTGAAAAAGGTTTTAGACGTGTTCTTGATTTTGTGAAACCTGGTGTTTGGGAATACGAAATTGAAGCTGAATTTATGCACGAGTTCTTACGTAATCGTTCTCGAGGATTTTCTTACACTCCTATTGTGGCTTCAGGGCAAAACGCTAATGTTTTGCATTACATTGAAAACAAAATGCAATGTAAAGAAGGTGAGCTTATTTTATTAGATGTAGGAGCGGAGTATGCTAATTATTCTAGTGATATGTCTAGAACGATACCGGTATCTGGTCGTTTTACTAAAAGACAAAAAGAAGTTTACAATGCGATTAATAAAGTAAAAAATATAGCACAAGATATGTTGGTGCCAGGAACATTCTGGGAACAATACCATGTAGAAGTAGGTAAATTAATGACCTCAGAGCTTTTAGATCTAGGTCTTTTAGATAAAGCCGATGTGCAAAATGAAGATCCAGATTGGCCAGCGTATAAAAAATACTTTATGCACGGGACTTCTCACCACATTGGTTTAGATACACACGATTATGGAATCTTACACGAACCAATGCAAGCCAATCAAGTGTTTACCGTAGAACCAGGAATTTATATTCCTGCAGAAGGATTCGGAATTCGTTTGGAAGATGATTTGGTTATTCAAGAGAAAGGGTCTCCAGTGAATTTGATGGGTAATATTCCTATTGAAGCCGAAGAGATTGAAGATTTAATGAATCAATAAAAATATAAAAAACGAAGACAATTATTTAAAGCGATCAAGTCAAGAATTTACTTTTGACTTGATCGCTTTCTTTTAATAATATTAATAAGTATGGTATTGTAAAATTTACCTCTGCTTATAAACTATTGTTGAAAACTAGAATTACAGACGTTTTTGTTATATCCTGCGTTTTAACTTGTTTTTCTATATATACGAAACTTACTTAAAAGTTGTAAATATATTAAAAACAAGCTATACATAGTCTAAATATATTGAAACCACAGTTTTTGTACTAAAGTGTGGTTAGAGTGTGGACTCAGTGTGGTTTGAGTATGGATTAGTTGTAGAATAATTAGGGATAATAAGCAATATTATTTTATTTAAATTTAGAGAAAGTAGGACAGTTGCAGAAATTTAAAGGGCCTCCCTTCTAAACATGCCAGCCAGCTAGTAGGTTTATTTCAGAATCTCATCATATTGATCTAAAATCTGTATGAGAACCTGAATCAAGTTCAGGTTGACGAAAATTAACTTCTCGGATAGCTTTTTTTTATTCTGTTTTTGCTTCCGCGGAAGCGAAGTTATTCTTTAGCTCTTTTTAGGTGTAAGTCTCCAAAATCAAAACTAAAATCGGTGATAGGAGCGATGTATTTCATAGTGGCAGATTGTGCTTTTCCATATTCATCTAAACTGAACAATACAAACACATCGGCATCAAAACTTCTATTTTTCCATTTAGCCACATAGGTTGTCGTGTTATAAGGAAGCAATTCTGCTGTAAGCTCTGAATTTCTTTCAGAAGTGATCTTTAAATTCTTAGCTTCTTCAGTAATATAAAATTTACCCAACCAAGCATCTTCGTAGGTTCCAGTAATTTGATTGGTGTTTAAAACCTTATCACTTGTACTAAATTCTTTTACTTGTTGATAAACCGCTTTTTTAATACTGTCATTTTTTGCAATCCAATCAGCGTTTCTTTTCCCGTATTTTTCTAACCAATTTCGGTCTTTATATCCTAAATAACTATCTTTAACCGTATTGGTAATGGTGCTAAAAGCGCTACCAATCATTTGATTGGTTAATACCACAATCCCTAAATCCAATTCTGGTATTAAGGTAAATTGTGTTACTGTTCCTAATAAACCACCCGTGTGCGTTACTTGTTTGTAACCTCCTTTTACATCACTCACAAACCAACCTAAAGAATACCCCGAAAAATGAGTGTCATAAGAATTGTTTTTGCTTACAGGTAATGGAGTTTGTAATTGCCATAATTCGTGCATTTGCTCTTCACTTAATATGCGCACTCCATTTTTAGTCACGGCATCATTCATTAAAAACTCTGCCCAAGTTAACATATCGGTCACGTTGCTCATAATTCCTCCAGCAGGATTGGCAAGATCGCTCCAATCATGCGGAATTTGAATTACTTCTCCTTCTGTTCTCGTATGGGCGTCGATGATATTAGATTTATCGGTCACTCGGCTATAAGCAGCTTTACTGTTCTTCATTCCAACAGGTTGTAAAATATGCTCTTCGATAAATTCTTCCCAAGTTAATCCGCTTACTCGGTGAATCACCTCACCAGCGATAATAAACATGTTGTTGTTGTATTTAAATTCACTTCTAAAAGAACTTTCGGGCTCTAATTTGCTAACGTTTGCTAAAACATCATCAATAGTAAAATCTCCACCTTCAGGGAAAAACATAAGATCTCCTGCTCCAAGGCTTAAACCGCTGCGATGCGTTACTAAATCTCTTACTGTAAATTCTTCCGTAACAAAATCTTCTGGCATTTTAAATTCTGGAATGTGTTTTCTCACCTTATCATTCCAATCTAATTTTCCTTCATCCACCAAAATTGCCAAAGCAAAACACGTAAAACCTTTACTGTTAGAAGCAACACCTACTAGCGTATTTTTATTCATATCTTTCTTGTTGGCTAATGAACGTACACCGTGGCCTTTGGCGTAAATCACTTTACCTTCTTTTACGATCCCTACAGATATACCGGGAACATCAAATGTTTTTAAGGTATTTTCAATTAGTCGATCTAATTTTTTTTCTTTTATCTGCGCCGTAAGGGTGAAACTAAATAAGCAGAAGCTTAGCGATAAGATTTTTAGCATTTTCATAGAGAAATATTGTTTTTTAGGATAAGAAAAGAATCTATTTTTGCCGCATGCAAAAATTTATACCTTACAAAAATATACAAATTGCCTTTACGGCTCAAGGAAAGGGAGAAGCAATCGTTTTATTGCACGGTTTTTTAGAAAACTCTACGATGTGGGAAAATGTAATTCCTGCTTTAGAAAAAAACTATCAAGTCATTACGATAGATTTATTAGGGCACGGAAATACCGAACGTTTGGGTTATATTCATACCATGGAGGAAATGGCGCAAACCGTCTCTTACGTTCTTGATCATTTGCAGATAGAAAAAGCTTCATTTTTAGGACATTCTATGGGCGGTTATGTAGCTCTCGCTTTCGCGGAATTATTTCCGTTAAGGATAGAAAAATTACTGCTTTTAAATTCAACACCTTTAGCCGATTCTCACGAACGTGTAGCTAATAGAAATAGAGCTATACGCTTGGTAAAACAAAATAAAGATGCTTTTATAAGTATGGCGATTACCAATTTATTTGGAAAAGAAAGCCGAGAGCAATTGAGAGAAAAAATTAATGCTTTAGTAAAAGAAGCGCAACAACTCCCTACCGAACATATTGTTGCCGCGATGGAAGGTTTGAAAGCTAGAAAAGATAGAACCCATATCTTGAAAAACTTCACAGGAGAGAAAATATTCTTGGCAGGCGAAGAAGATGAAATTGTCACTTTAGAAAGTTTACAACAACTCGCCAAAAAAACCAATACTCAACTTAAAACTTTTAAAGGTGGACATATGACACATTTAGAAGCAAATGAGGAGTTATTAGGGTTTTTAAAGTAGACATTAAATGAAAAAATTTGGATTTAGGAATAGAAATTAGTTTCAATTAAAAAACCAGCTCTTAAGAGCTGGTTTTTTCCCTGTTTTAGTTGAAGTAAAAAGGGCTGGTTTTGGGTTAATGTACTAACCTTGCTTTGGTAAAAACATACTGGTTAAGTAGTTGCAAGGTTGTAGCTTTGTCGGGGGTGTTTATAAGCAGTGATATGTTATTATTACTGCCTCCATAAGCTATCATTCTTACGCTAACATCTTGTAAGATTTGAAATAGCTTAGGCGTGTCTTTATGATGAACAATGTTGTTTCCCACTAAACAGACAATACTTTTGTTGCTTTCTACCTCTACAGTAGAAAATTTTTCCAATTCAGAGGTGATTTCTTTAATATAAGTAGGTTGGTCTATGGTTAAAGAAACGGCTATTTCTGAGGTGGTTATCATATCAATTGAAGTTTCGTACTTCTCGAAAATCTCAAATACTTTTTTTAAGAAACCATGGGCAAGTAACATCCTTTCAGATTTTATTTTAATCACGGTAATGTCATCTTTAGCGGCGATAGCTTTTATGCCTTCCCCTTTTCTTTCGGTAGAAATTAATGTACCCAAGGCTGTAGGTTGCATAGTATTTTTAAGCCTTACTGGAATATTTTTTTCTCTAGCAGGAATAACGGTTTGCGGATGCAATATTTTAGCACCAAAATAGGCTAATTCGGCAGCTTCATTAAATGAAAGTTGAGCGATAGAGGTGGTGTCTTCTACTACACGGGGGTCATTGTTGTGAAATCCATCAATATCGGTCCAAATTTGCACTTCTTTAGCTTTTAAAGCAGCTCCAATAATTGTGGCCGAGTAATCACTTCCGCCACGACGGAGATTAGAAATATTTCCGTTAGCATCTAAACAAATAAAACCTTGGGTAACAAAAATTTGGTTATTGGGGTAACCTTTTAAAAGTCTGGCTAAGTTTTGTTGTATATAAAATTGATCGGGTTCATTTTCTTTATCCACTCGCATAAAATCTAAAGCAGAAATCAGAGCTGATGATAAACCTTGAGATTTAAAATAATGATGGACTAAAAGAGTAGAAAATAATTCTCCTTGTGCTAAAATTTTACCAGTAAAAGAATCTTGATAGGGACTATATGAGTAACCTAATAATTGCGCAGTCATGGTGTTAATATGGCCTGCGACCAATTGATAAGTTTCATTTTCTTCTAGTAGCTGAAATGCAGTAGAAGTGTAATGATCTTTTAATTTTAAAATAAGTTGAGAAGCTTTTTCTTGTTCTTGATTTTGAATAGCTTCAGCAATAGAAACTAATGTATTGGTGCTACCGCTCATAGCAGATAAAACAACCACTTTGGGTTGCCCATCATCGACAATTTCCTGTATTTTTTTTATATTTTGGATAGAGCCCACTGAAGTTCCTCCAAATTTTAACACCAACATAGCATCTGTTATTTGGCTTCAAATATAGAATAGAGGATGATTGTTGCCTTAAAATTGTTTAAATTTGACTAATTTAACACAATATGTTATATAATTAACAAATGAAAACAATAGTACAATGTGTCGAAGAAATCTTAGTAAACCAGTCTTTTTTGGAAGAGGCTTTAGAGCGAAAAATCATTAATTATAGTGCGTTAGCGGAGGAGTTGAGAGAACCCATTAGCGAAATGTTGCGTAAGCCCGTAAAAGTGGGAGCTATTATGATGGCTCTTAGGCGTTACCAAACTCCGTCTCATGTGAAAAGTACTTCTCACGTAAAAAAGGCATTGCGTCAAATGGGAGATATTACATTGAGATCTAATTTGTATGCTTTTACATTTAAAAATTCGGTTTCCCTAATTGAAAGTCATAGCTTGCTTTTAGATTATGTAGCTTCTAATCCGCATTTGTTTTATGCTTTTACTAGAGGATTGGTAGAAAGTAATATTATGATTTCTGGCTCTGAAAAAGAGAAAGCAGATAAGATTTTTAAAAATGAAATTATCCTAAGCAGACGAGGAAATCTATCGGCGATAAGTGTGCAATTGCCACAAAATAATTATAAGATTGCAGGCTTGTACTATCAATTTTTTAAACACTTAGCGTGGAATGGGATTGCGGTTTACGAGGTGGTTTCTACAAGTAACGAAATTACTATCTTAGTAGAAGACAGTGTTATAGAAAAAGCCTTTAGCGTAATTAAGAGTTTGAAAAACTAAAGGTATATAGTTTAAATTTTTTCCTAAATTTTTGATTTAATATATTGAGTGATATGAAAAAACTGGAAATAACCTTGTATTTAATAGCTGCTATCGTATTTTTTCTGGTGCTTTACTATGGAATGTCTGAAACAATCGGTTATTCTATATTTTTAGCAATTTTTGTTTTCGTGTTGCCGTTATTGATAAAATTTCTTGTCAATAAATTAAAAAAGACTAATCTTCATCATTAGCATCTCCAAATGTATTCCAGCCTTGGGCTTTCATTGGTATTTTTTGATTTCCTCTAGTCACTAAATGCATTCCTTCACGTTCTTCTGTCATATGACCGATGATGGTGAAATTTGGATTGCCTTTAATTTTATCAAAATCTTTTTGATCGACAGTAAACAAAAGTTCGTAATCTTCACCTCCGTTTAAGGCAATTGTAGTGCTATCTATATTAAACTCCTCGCAAACCGAAATTACAGCAGGATCTAAAGGTATTTTCTCCTCAAAAAGGTTAGCCCCCACTTTAGAGTTTTTACAAAGGTGTATGATTTCAGAAGAAAGACCATCACTAATATCTATCATACTAGTAGGTTGTACTTCTAAAGCAGCTAATAGACTGGAAATGTCTTTTCTGGCTTCAGGTTTTAATTGTCTTTCTACTAAATAGGAATAAGGTTCTAAGTCGGGTTGCGCATTAGGATTAACTTTAAATACTTGCTTTTCGCGTTCTAAAACTTGCAGTCCCATATAAGCGGCGCCGATATCACCAGTTACTACTAATAAATCATTAGGTTTTGCGCCATCACGTTTGGTAATTTTTTCCGCTTCAGCTTTCCCTAATGCTGTGATGCTAATTACCAATCCAGAAGTAGAGGAAGTGGTGTCGCCACCAATGACATCTACGTTATATGTTTTGGCAGCTAAAGTTATTCCTGCATATAATTCTTCTAAAGCCTCTACAGGAAAACGGTTAGATGCCGCAATAGAAACTGTAAGTTGGGTAGCTTCAGCGTTCATGGCATATATATCAGATAAATTCACCATTACGGCTTTATAGCCTAAATGTTTTAAAGGCATATAGGCTAAATCAAAATGCACGCCTTCTACAAGCATATCTGTAGTTACGACAGTAGCAAAGTTTTCATGATCGATGATGGCAGCGTCGTCTCCAATTCCTTTAAGAGTAGAGGGTTGGTACAGCTCAACAAATCTAGTAAGATGGTCTATAAGGCCAAACTCTCCTAATTCAGATAAACTCGTTTTGGGGCTATTGTCTTCAAACATACGTTTTTAAATAATTTAGCGTTAACTTTGTATTGGTTACAAAAATAATGTTTTTAAATACACTTTAATGAAGAAAACTCTACTTTCCTTAACACTTTTATTTCCTTTTATAACACTCTATGCGCAAACCATCTGTCAAAACGGATTTGCAGGTCAATTTCCTTGCAATGATTATGATTTAATGAGTAGAATAGATTTGTCAACTATGAATGCCTCTGTAGCAAACGATATTTGGGGTTGGACAGATCCTCAAGATAATAAAGAATATGCGTTAATTGGTTTAGATAATGGCACAGCATTTATTAATATTACAGATCCAGTTAATGTTGAATATTTAGGGAAATTACCAACACATACTTCATCGAGTACTTGGAGAGATATTAAAGTGTATGGTAATTATGCTTTTATTGTAAGTGAAGCTCAGGGTCACGGGATGCAAGTTTTTGATCTCACAAGATTGAGAAATGTTCCTAATGCGCCAATTACTTTTACAGAAGATGCGCACTACAATCAATTCGGAAATGCTCATAATATTGTAATTAATGAGGATACACCAGTGGCATATGCTGTGGGTACATCTACGTTTAACGGGGGTTTGCATATGATAGATATTTCTAATCCATTAACTCCAGCTTTTGCAGGAGGATATTCTGCAAGTAATTATACTCACGACTCTCAAGTTGTAACTTATACTGGGCCAGATTCAGATTATACAGATAAACAAATTTTTATAGGAAGTAATGAAGATGAAGTTGTCATCTTAGATGTTACTAATCCTTCGAATGTAATTCCGATTTCAACTATTTCTTACGTAAATACGGGATATACCCACCAAGGCTGGTTTACGAAAGATGAACGTTATTTTATCTTAGGAGATGAATATGATGAGCTTCAGTATGGATTTAACAGTCGTGCTGTCGTATTTGATTTTCTAGATCTAGACAACCCTGCATTCTTCTTTGAATTTTTTGGCCCCACCGCTGCAATAGATCATAATTACTATGTAAAAGGTGATTTGGCTTATATTTCAAATTATAATGCGGGAGTTAGAATTGCTGATATTTCAGGGATTCAGAATCAAGTCGTAAACGAAATAGGTTTTTTTGATACGCATCCAGCTAATGATGCGGCAGATTTTGATGGAGTATGGAGTGTTTACCCTTATTTTGATAGCGAAAATATTATACTTTCAGATATTAATAGAGGCTTATTTATAATTCGTAAAAGCGGAACTTTTAGTACAGAAGAATATAATAAAGCTGAATTATCTATGTGGCCAAATCCAGCGAAAAACAGAGTTTTCTTTTCATTAAGTAGAAGGGGAATTGATCAAATAGAAGTTTTTAATATGTTGGGGCAAAAAGTGAAAAATGCTAGTGCTATAGATTTGAAAACAAAATCAATAGATGTTTCTTCCCTATCTAAAGGAATGTATGTGGTAAAAGTGAATAATTTAACTACTAAGAAACTCATAGTAGAATAATATGAAACTACCTTACCTAAAGTTTTTATCAATAATAGTATTTGCGCTGTTAGCCTTGGGTTGTAGCAAAGATGAAGCTACAACAAATGGAAGTGTCGATACTCCAGATCCTACAGATGATAATCCAACTCAAGGATTTTTAGGTGAAATCGATTATGTAAAAACATTTGGTGGAAGTGGAGAAGATGATGCACTTTCAGTTACAAAAACATTAGATGGAGGGATTGCTGTTTTTGGATTTACACAGAGTATAGATGGTGATGTAACAGGAAAATCTTCTACAGATAGTGACTATTGGCTTTTAAAATTAGATGCTAACGGGAATAAACAATGGGATCAAGTCTATGGAGGTAGTGATGACGATCGCGGTCAGAAAATAATAGCAACAAGCGATGGCGGATTTGCCGTTACCGGATTTTCTCGCAGCAACGACGGGGAGGTAAGCGATAATAACGGTTTTTATGATTATTGGATGCTAAAATTAGATGCTTCAGGAAATATACAATGGTCAAAAACTTTTGGTTTTCCAGGAAGTGATCGAAGCTTTTCTTTAACTGAGTTACAAGATGGAGGTTTCTTTCTTACGGGGTTCTTAGATGTAACAGCTAGTGACGGAGAGGGAAATGATCTAAAAAGAAAAGGAGCTGCGGTTCTACACGGAGTTGGAGAATTTTGGGGTATTCGTTTAGATGAAAATGGAAACAAAATTTGGCGACGCTATTTTGGTGGGACTAATAACGACCGTAGTTATGACGTTATACAAACTTCTACACAAGATATTTTAATGGTTGGCTCTTCAGAAAGTGACGATTTTGATATTACCAATCCTAAAGGAAGTTATGACATTTGGGTGGTCAAAACCGATTTGGACGGTAATTTGCTTTGGCAGAAAAATTTTGGAGGTTCTTCTATAGAAATAGGTTATTCGGTGACTGAAACGCAAGATGGTAACTTCGTATTGGCAGGAGATACCAGAAGTAGTGATGGAGATATTTCTAACCCGATGGGGAACTCAGATTTTTGGATGATTAAGTTCGACCCTTTAGGAAATCTTATATGGGAAAAAACCCTTGGCGGAAGTGATTTTGATTCCGCTAGATCTATTGAGGAATTTCAAAATGGAGATTTACTCATTTCCGGAAGCTCTAAAAGTCAGGATCATATGCTAACGCAGAATTATGGAAGCAATGACGCTTGGGCTGTCATAACTGATGGTAGTGGAATTGTAAAATGGCAATCTACATTTGGCGGATCAGATTTAGATTTTATCAATCAAGCTATTCAATTAGAAGATCTCGGAGTGGTTCTAATTGGTAATACAGAAAGCGCAGATTACGATGTTAAGGAGAACAAAGGTTCAAAAGATATATTGCTTATTAAATTAAAATAACAAATGAAAAAAATAATAGTAGTGTTAGTGATAGCTATTTCAATAACAAGCTGTTTTAAAGATGAAGATGATGAAAATAATAACCTCAGCCTTCAATTTAAAAATGAATTTGCAGGAGAAAGCATTGATTTAGAAACTGGGACATACGTTAATTCTTCCGATGAAATTCTAAATATCTCTACGTTAAATTATATCATTAGTAATATTGTTTTAATAGATGCTAGTGGTGAAGAATATATTTACCCTGTTGAAGAAAGCTACTTCTTGGTTAGGGAAAACGATGAAGCTTCACAAAAAATAGTTTTGAATAACCTTCCTTTTGATAACATAAAGTCAATCCGGTTTGGTGTAGGGGTAGACCAGTCAAATTATCCATTAAACGGAGTGAATAACTTTGTGCCTACTGCTGAAGAAAACAATATGCTTTGGTCTTGGTCCGCAGGTTATATTTTCTTTAAAATGGAAGGTGTTTTTAATAGTGAAAATAGTCAAGATGAACCTTTTTTATATCACATTGGAAGTCATGGCGAAACTTTAGATAATTATAAGGAAGTAACGCTTTCTTATGAGAATGCTAGGGCTGTAAGTACCGTAAATATAAAGTTTGATGTAGCCAAGGTATTTGCGGGAGAAAATGAAATGTCGTTAGAAGAAAAAGCCGATATTCAAGTAGATCCTGTGTATGCGCCTAAAGTAATTAGTAACGTGCAACAAGCTTTTTCCGTTGCAACGGAATAAATTCATGTGGAAAAAAATAACATATTTAATTTGCATTAATTTGCTGTTATGGTCTTGCGGTAAAGACGATGAGGGTGGTTATGAGTCGATCACAAATCAGCAGGAAGAAAATAAAGAATTAGATTTTCAAATACCGTCAAACTTTCCAGAGCTTACGTACGATTTAACTGCAAATCCGCCTACCGAAAAAGGTTTTGAATTAGGAAAAAAGTTATTTTATGATGGTAAGCTGTCATCAGACGGCGTAGTAAGTTGTGGGTTTTGTCACATTCAAGATTTTTCATTTACACATCACACTCATATAGTGAGTCACGGGGTTAATGGAATTTTAGGGACTAGAAATGCCCAACCACTTCATAACATGGCTTTTATGAAGGAATTTACGTGGGATGGCGCAGCCGATCATCTTGATGAACAGCCCATTATTCCTATCACTGCTGAGGTAGAGATGAATGAAAGTTTTTCTAATATTATAGCCAAATTAAAAGGGGACGAGGTGTATGTTGAGCTTTTTAAAGAAGCTTTTGAAAACGATGAGGTAAATACCGATAATATGCTCAAGGCCATTTCGCAGTTTTTGGTGATGATGGTTTCAGCTGAATCTAAATATGATAAAGTAGAACGTAATGAAGGCGCCGTTTTCACGGAAGAAGAACTGGCAGGAAAAGCTGTTTTTGACCAAAAATGCGCCAGTTGCCACGCCGGAACCTTGTTTACTGACCAATCTTATCGAAACAATGGTTTGCCTTTAGATCTAGAATACAATGATATTGGTAGAGAAAGGGTGACAGGTTTGGCAGAAGACCATAGAAAGTTTAAAGTGCCTAGCTTAAGAAATATAGAAATTACCTATCCTTATATGCACGACGGGAGATTTGCTACCTTAAAAGAAGTACTCGATTTTTATGATAAAGGTGTTGAGGTTTCAGAAACCTTAGACCCGCTTTTGCAGCAAGAAAATCAAGTAGGAATTTCCTTAACGGAAGAAGAAAAGCAACAACTCATTACCTATTTTAAAACTTTAACCGATACCAACTTTTTACTAGATGAACGCTTTGCGGAGTTTTAGTTTTTACAATTATTTAAATTTCTAATGTGTAATAAAACTCGCTTATTAATATTCATTATGGTTCTCATTCTTTTTTCTTCTTGTAATAGAATTCTATTTAATACCATGATTAGCAATAAATTGAAATAAATTAGAATAGTGTTTTACTTTAAAATTTTAAACCGCTTTCAATTTAATGAAAGCGGTTTTTTATTTACATCCTATAACCAAACCCTATAAAACAATAACAGATATTAATCTAGGCAAATATGGTATTCAGCACCTTAAATTGTATATTTGCAGATTAGATAGAATTAATTTAAACAAATTATGATAAAGGTTAGTCAGGAAGCTAAAGTAAAGTTAGCGAGTTTGATGGCAGAGGAAGGATTTGACGCCGAAAAAGACTACGTTCGAGTAGGTGTTAAAAGTGGGGGTTGTTCTGGTTTATCTTACGATTTAAACTTTGATCAAGCCCGAGTAGAAGAAGATAAAGTATTTCAAGACAATGGAATACAACTTATCGTAGATAAAAAAAGTTTTTTGTATTTGTTAGGAACCACTCTAGAATATTCTGGGGGGCTTAACGGAAAAGGATTTATTTTTAATAATCCTAATGCACAAAGAACCTGCGGTTGTGGTGAATCATTTTCACTTTAATTTTTGAAGCAAAAAGATAATGAATAAGTTTACAGAAGACGACTTAAGAGAAGAGTTAAAAACCAAGGAATATGAATATGGGTTTTATACCGATATAGAATCTGATACTTTTCCTGTAGGTTTAAATGAAGATATTGTAAGAGCTATTTCAAAGAAAAAGGAAGAGCCCGAGTGGATGACCCAATGGCGTTTGGAAGCTTTTAGGGTTTGGGAACAAATGGAAGAGCCAGATTGGGCTAATGTACATTACGAAAAACCCAACTTTCAAGATATTTCCTATTATTCAGCTCCCAATAAAAAGCCTAAATACGATAGTATCGATGATGTAGATCCAGAGCTGTTGGATACGTTTAAGCGTTTAGGAATATCTTTAGATGAGCAAAAGAAATTAGCTGGAGTAGCTGTAGATGTGGTGATGGATTCTGTTTCCGTGACAACGACATTCAAGAAAACCTTAGCGGAAAAAGGAATTATATTCTGTTCTATTTCTGAAGCGATCAAAGAACATCCAGAATTGGTGAAGAAACATTTAGGAACCGTAGTTCCGCAGAAAGATAACTTTTATGCAGCCTTAAATTCGGCTGTATTTAGTGATGGTTCTTTTTGTTACATCCCTAAAGGTGTAAAATGCCCGATGGAGCTTTCTACTTATTTTAGAATTAACCAAGCCGGGACAGGACAGTTTGAAAGAACTTTGGTGGTAGCCGATGAAGGAAGTTACGTAAGTTATTTAGAAGGTTGTACGGCGCCAAGTAGAGATGAAAATCAATTGCACGCAGCGGTAGTAGAGCTTATTGCGCTAGATGATGCTGAAATTAAATACAGTACGGTTCAAAACTGGTATCCTGGTAATGCTGAAGGTAAAGGAGGGGTTTTCAATTTTGTAACTAAAAGAGGTTTATGTGAAGACCGAGCTAAAATTAGCTGGACTCAGGTAGAAACGGGTAGTGCGGTAACTTGGAAATATCCTAGCTGTATCTTAAAAGGAGATTATTCTATTGGAGAGTTTTACTCTATTGCGGTGACTAATAATTATCAGCAAGCAGATACAGGTACTAAAATGATTCATTTAGGGAAAAACACGAAGAGTACCATTATTTCTAAAGGAATTTCCGCAGGGAAATCTCAAAACTCTTATCGAGGATTAGTACAAATTAATAGTAGAGCTGAAAATGCTAGAAACTTCTCACAATGTGACTCTCTGTTAATGGGGAATGAGTGTGGAGCGCATACTTTTCCGTATATAGAAACCAAAAACAAATCGGCTAAAGTAGAACACGAGGCAACCACAAGTAAGATTGGGGAAGATCAGATTTTCTACTGTAACCAAAGAGGAATTGATACAGAAAAGGCTATTGCATTAATTGTAAATGGTTTTAGTAAAGAGGTGTTAAACAAACTTCCTATGGAGTTTGCTGTTGAGGCTCAAAAATTATTAGAAATTTCTTTAGAAGGATCAGTAGGATAAAAACTTAAAACATGAAAAAAGCATTTATTATCACCAGTTTATTAGCGGTCTTCTTTACAAGTTGTAAGCAAGATGCTAAAAAAGAAGAAGTAAAGGAAGCAGAAGCTGAAACTACTCAAGTGGAAGATTCTCAAAATAAAAATGGGATTGTAACCTTAAGTGGTGAGTTTATTTATGTGGCAGATGCAGCTGTATTAACAGGAAATAATTTTATTTATGGAGTGCAATTAGACTCTATGACGATGAAATTATCAGAACAGGTTAAGCCTCTTAAAAGAGAAGATTTTGATATGGTTCCTGTGATTGTAAAAGCAAAAGTAAAACCTAACCCTGCTAAAGAAGGTTGGGACGAGATTATAGAAATTAAAGAGATTTTAAAAGTTTCAGCACCAAAAGGAGAAGAAGCAATTAAAGTTAAAGGAAAATAAAACAAAGAGATGCTAAAGATAAAGAATTTACACGCAAGTGTTGAAGGAAAAGAGATACTTAAAGGGATTAACCTAGAAATTAATGCAGGAGAAGTACACGCGATTATGGGACCTAACGGGTCTGGTAAAAGTACATTGGCTTCTGTAATAGCTGGAAAAGAGGAATACGAGCAAACAGAAGGAGAAATTATTCTAGAAAATGAAGAAATCTCTGAAATGGAAGCAGATGAAAGAGCACATAAAGGTTTATTTCTTTCGTTTCAATATCCAGTAGAAATCCCTGGAGTTTCGGTAACTAACTTTATGAAGACGGCTATCAATGAGACCAGAAAAGCTCAAGGTTTAGAAGATATGCCAGCGAAAGACATGTTAAAGAAAATCCGTGAGAAATCTGAGTTGTTAGAAATTGACCGTAAGTTTTTATCTAGATCACTTAATGAAGGGTTTTCTGGAGGAGAGAAAAAACGTAATGAGATTTTTCAAATGGCAATGTTAGAGCCGAAACTATCTATTCTTGATGAAACAGATTCTGGTTTAGATATCGATGCACTTCGTATTGTTTCTAACGGAGTGAACAAATTAAAAACTAAAGACAATGCGGTGATCGTAATTACACATTATCAACGTTTATTGGATTATATAATACCAGATTACGTACACGTTCTTCTTAACGGAAAGATTGTGAAATCTGGAGGAAAAGAATTAGCTCACAAGCTAGAAGAACACGGTTACGATTGGATTAAAGAAGAAGTGAAAGTAGAAAGCTAGAAAATACTTCTAGTTAATGTAAAAAGTAACAATATCAATTCCCCATTAGGGGCAAAGTCAAGATTACCCATGGAATTAAAAGATAAATTAATCTCTTCTTTTTTTGCTTTTGAAGATCAAATAGATGTCAATAATCAAATTCATCAATTGCGAACCAAAGCCATTAAAGATTTTGAAACAATTGGTTTTCCAAATAAGAAAGAAGAAGATTGGAAATACACTTCTTTAAATTCAGTATTAAAAGAAGACTATAGCATATTCCCAAAAGAGGAGAATACTATAGATTATAAAGACGTTAAAAAGTACTTTATTCATGATATAGATACTTATTCTATCGTATTTATAGATGGAATATATTCTTCTCACCTGTCTAATACGACACACGATAAGATAGATGCTTGTTTAATGTCATCTGCATTACATCACGAAAAGTACAAAGCAGTAATAGATAATTATTTTAATAAAATAACTCCTCAAGACTCAGGATTAAACGCTTTAAATACAGCATTTTCTAGAGAAGGAGCATTTATCTATATCCCAAAGAATACCTTAGCAGATCGTCCTATTCAAATTCTTAATTTTTCTACAGGAAATGAATCGGCTTTAATGCTTCAGCCAAGAAATTTAATTGTGGTAGAGGAGAACTCACAAGTTCAAATTATAGAACGTCACCAGAGTTTAACCGAAAACCCTGTGTTAACCAATTCGGTTACCGAAATTTATGCTGAAAAAAGAGCGCAAGTAGATTATTATAAAATTCAGAATGATAAAACATCTGCCTCTTTAATCGATAACACTTACGTGGAACAAAAGCAAGAAAGTTTCTGCTCTATTCACACGTTTTCATTTGGAGGAAAATTAGTACGTAATAATCTACAATTCTTTCAACGTGGAGAAAGAATTGATTCTACGATGAAGGGTATTACGATTATTGAAGGTAAACAACACGTAGACCACAATACATTAGTTCACCATGCGGTGCCTAATTGTGAAAGTCATCAGGATTATAAAGGAATTTTTGACGATAAAGCCGTTGGAGTTTTTAATGGTAAAGTGGTAGTTGAAAAGGAAGCGCAAAAGACAAATGCTTTCCAAAGTAATAATAACATTTTGGTAAGTGATAAAGCTACGATTAACGCTAAGCCGCAATTAGAGATTTTTGCAGATGATGTAAAATGTAGTCACGGTTGTACTATTGGTCAGTTAGACGAAGATGCTATGTTCTATTTAAAGTCTCGTGGAATTCCTGCTAAAGAAGCGCGTGCATTATTAATGTATGCCTTTGCTAATAATGTTTTAGAAAGTGTGAAAATACCTGAGCTAAAAAAACGTATCAACAAGCTTATCGCAAATAAATTGAATGTGAGTTTAGGTTTTGATCTATAAACTTATGAAACAGTTTTTAGTTATTATAATCTTTGCATTCTCAACATTAGCTGTAAGTGCTCAAGATTTTACCTATGGTTTTTTAGTAGGTGCCAATGCGTATGATGGTGATATTTCTGGAGAAGCAATTTCTGGAGGAGATGGATATTCTGCTTTTGGTAAAGATGGCTTTCCATTAAATATTGGTGTGTTTGGTAATTATCAACTTAACCAATCGATCGGAGTAAAAGCAAACTTATTTTATAAAGGAAATTATAAGAGTATAAGATTTGATAATGTAGACAACGATTACGGTCAATATGTTTCAAGTATTCAATTTCAACCTTTATTGGTTTTTGATATAAATAAAGAGTATAATAAGGGCTTTTATCTAGTTGGTGGTTTAGGAGTTGATTTTAAACTGAAGGAAAAAACAATCACTACAGATTTTGCTTTCGATGAAGATGTCTATAAAACAACATCTCTAGATGCTTTATTTGGTTTCGGTTTTACTTTTTCTAAATCTATAGGAATGGAATTTATCGGTAATTATGGCCTTTCAAATTCAATTGCCCTAAGCGGATACGAAACATCTACAGCAGGAGCTTATGTGAATTTATATTTCAATCTAACTCCACTTATCAATAAATAAAACTCATTTTATGAGTCACTCAAATATA
Organism: Mesonia sp. K4-1; assembly: GCF_008017825.1. Taxonomy (NCBI): domain Bacteria; kingdom Pseudomonadati; phylum Bacteroidota; class Flavobacteriia; order Flavobacteriales; family Flavobacteriaceae; genus Mesonia; species Mesonia sp. K4-1. The sequence goes on along the minus strand of NZ_VRLS01000052.1, from coordinate 400,487 downwards.
GATATTAAGAAAATCCGTAAAGATTTCCCCATACTTTCTCGTAAAGTAAATGGGAAACCTTTAGTGTATTTAGATAACGCTGCAACTTCTCAAACTCCGCAGCAGGTGATCGATGTTATTGTAGATTATTATCAAAACTACAATGCCAACATTCACCGAGGAGTACATAGCCTTTCTCAAGAAGCAACCGATGCTTACGAAGAAGCAAGAGAGAAAATACGAACTCATTTTAATGCCAAACATAAAGAAGAAATCATTTTTACTTCAGGAACCACGCACGGCATTAACTTGGTCGCAAATGGATTTTCCAACCTTCTAAAAGAGGGAGATGAGGTATTGGTTTCGGCATTAGAACACCATTCTAATATTGTCCCGTGGCAGATGTTGTGTGAAAAAAGCGGAGCTAAATTAAAGGTGATTCCAATGACTCCACAAGGAGAGTTAGATAAGCTCGCTTTCGCGGAATTATTTTCAGAAAACACCAAGTTGGTTTTCGTTAATCACGTTTCTAACGCATTAGGAACGGTGAATCCCATACAAGAAGTTATAGCAAAAGCTAGGGAAGTTGGGGCTGCAGTTTTAATAGATGGTGCTCAAGCAGCTCCTCATATTAAAGCCGATGTACAAGCACTAGATGTAGATTTTTATGTAGTTTCTGCTCATAAAATATGTGGACCTACGGGCGTTGGGGTTCTTTACGGAAAAAAAGAATGGTTAGAGAAACTCCCTCCTTACCAAGGCGGTGGAGAGATGATAGACCAAGTGAGTTTTGAAAAAACGACTTACGCAGGTTTACCTCATAAATTTGAAGCAGGAACTCCTAATATTTGTGGAGGGATAGCTTTTGGAGCTGCATTAGATTATATGAATTCTATAGGGTTTGAAGCAATTGCAGAATATGAATATGAGCTTTTAAAGTATGCAACTCAGCAATTGTTGGAAATTGAGGGTCTAAAAATCTATGGAACTTCGGCCGATAAAACAGCTGTTATTTCTTTTAACATAGAAGGAATTCATCCTTATGATATTGGTACTATTGTTGATAAATTAGGAGTAGCGGTAAGAACTGGCCATCATTGTGCTCAACCCATTATGGATTATTTTAAAATTCCGGGAACGGTAAGAGCTTCATTTTCTTTTTACAATACAAAAGAAGAGGTTGATGTGTTAGTTGAAAGCGTTAAAAAAGCAAAAATGATGTTATCATGAAAAATATAGGATTAGTTTTAATTGTAATGGTTTTTAGTGTGTTTGGATGTAAATCTCCCAAAGAAGCTGTAGCAGAATTGCAATCAGGAAAGTATGATATTGTAAGTATTAATGGTGAAGAAATTGATGATAAAGCTCAGGTAGATATTAATTTTAATACAGAAGCAAGCCGGGTAACTGGTAGTGCAGGTTGTAATAAATATACCGCTTCCTACACTGTAGAAAACGGAATGCTGGAGGTAAAACAAGCTGCTGTTACTAAAATGTCCTGTATGTTTATGTCTATTGAAACTCAGTTTTTAAAAGCAATGTCACAAGTAAAATCATATAAATATAAAGAAGATATGATTTTACTATTGGATGAAAATAAAAACGTAATTTTAAAAGGAAAAAAATAAGCGATTGGAGAGTATAAAAAATATACAAGAAGAGATAGTAGATGAGTTTTCCATGTTCGAAGATTGGATGCAGCGATATGAGTATATGATAGAGCTAGGGAAATCCCTTCCTCTAATTGAAGAACAGTATAGAGTAGATGAAAACCTTATTAAAGGTTGCCAGAGTAAAGTTTGGTTGCATTCTAAGTTAGATGGGGATAAAGTTATTTTCACTGCAGATAGTGATGCAATTATCACCAAAGGAATTGTAGCTATTCTTATTCGTTCTTTTTCTCATCAAGAGCCACAAGCTATTTTAGATGCCGATACCAATTTTATAGATGAGATTGGATTGAAAGAACATTTATCACCCACTAGAGCTAATGGTTTAGTGAGTATGGTAAAACAAATAAAAATGTATGCTTTAGCTTATCAAGCAAAGCTCAATTAAAAGTAAAGAATTATGTCAGTAGATACAATAGATACCAACGAGTTAGGAGAAAAAGTGGTGAAGGTTATAAAAACTATTTATGACCCAGAGATCCCTGTAGATATTTATGAATTAGGGTTAATTTATGATGTTTTTGTAAATGAAAACTATGATGTAAAAGTTTTAATGACTTTAACTACGCCTAATTGTCCAGTGGCAGAATCACTTCCGCAGGAAGTAGAAGAAAAAATTAAATCTATAGATAAAGTGAATGATGCAGAAGTAGAGATCACTTTCGATCCTCCTTGGACACAAGATTTAATGAGCGAAGAAGCAAAACTAGAATTAGGAATGCTTTAAGAATCAAAACATGTAAATGCCAAGAAGAAAATTAAATTCTTTAAAAGAAAAAAACAAAACCAATTTTAAATCATCATTTAATGCCCTTAGTTTTATTCCAAGATTTTTCAAAGAAATCTGGAATATTAACAAAGGGCTTTTTATTATTTCAGCAATTTGCAGGCTTATAGCTGCTTTATTACCTGTCGTTATTTTATGGATAGGAAAAGAAATTGTAGATGAGATATTACTTCAAATAGAGCTTAGCAATCCCGATTATACTCAATTATGGACTTATGTTGCGGTAGAGTTTGGCTTGATTTTACTATCAGAGTTATTTGGTAGAGCAATTTCACTTACAGATGGTCTTTTAGGTGATGAATATAATATTGCCACCTCGGTAAAAATTATAAAGAAAACCAACCAAATCAATATAAGCCAGCTCGAAGATCCCGATTATTACGATAAATTAGAACGAGCAAGAACACAAACTACGGGCAGAGTAGGGTTATTATCTAATGTTCTAGCCCAGGCACAAAGCATCATTACTATTACCTCACTAATTGTAGGACTCATTTACTTTGAGCCGTTACTAATTATTCTGTTAGTGCTTAGTATTATTCCGGCATTTATCAACGAGATTAAATTTAGTCAGCAGCAATACTCTCTAGCCAGAAGCTGGACCTCAGAAAGACGAGAATTAGATTACCTAAGGTTTATTGGTGCCAATAATAAAACAGCTAAAGAAATTAAACTCTTTGGACTAACAGATTTTGTGGTCAATAGATTCAAAAATCTCTCCAATTCGTACTATTTACTTAACAGAAAACTCTCTATAAGAAGAGCCTCCTTAGGCTTTTTATTCAACGTTTTAGGAACGGTTGCTTATTATGGTGCATATGTTTTTATCATTTTTAGAGTATTAACAGGAGTTATTACATTGGGAGAACTTACTTTTCTTTCAGGTTCTTTTAATCGTTTAATGAAAAGCTTACAAGACTTTTTTGCTCGCTTTACGCGGATATCTGAAAGCGCATTATATCTAAAAGATTACTTCGACTTTATAGATATGGAAGTAGAAGACCAGAGTCAAGAAACGATGCCGCTTCCTAAGTCTATTGAAATAGGTTTTGAATTTAGAAATGTTAGATTCGCATATCCCGAGAGTAATTCAGAAGTATTAAAAGGAGTTAATTTTACTCTAAAAGCGGGTGAAAAAATGGCCTTCGTAGGTCAAAATGGCGCAGGTAAAACCACTCTTATTAAACTCATGTTGCGTTTTTATGAACCTACTAGCGGAGAAATTCTCCTTGACGGAATTAATATCAATCAATTTAATAAAGCTGAATATCAAGAATATTTTGGTGTTATTTTTCAAGATTTCTTTAGGTATGAGTTTACGTTAAGAGAAAATATAGCTATTGGTCATATTGATGAAGTAGAAAATTTAGAAAAAATCAAAACTGCTGCTCAATTAAGTTTAGCTAATGAAGTAGTAGGAGATTTAGAGTTTGGTTATGAACAACAATTAGGTAGACGTTTTTCTAACGGAGTTGAACTTTCTGGTGGGCAATGGCAAAAAGTTGCTTTAGCACGAGCTTATATGAAAAGTGCGAAAGTGATGATTTTAGATGAACCCACTTCCGCGCTCGACGCAAAAGCAGAAAGTGAAGTCTTTACTCGTTTTATTGGTCTTACCAAATCAAAAACAAGCATAATTATTTCTCACCGTTTTAGCACCGTTCGTCAAGCAGATAAGATTGTAGTACTAAAAGAAGGTAAAATATTAGAAGTGGGTACGCATATAGAATTAATGCAAAATAAATTGTTGTATTCAGAACTGTTTACATTACAAGCTGAAGGTTATAAGTAAACTTCTTAATCTTTGATTAGGGACAAGATTTTAAATTTCACTTAGGAGTAAATTTATATTTGGTATTTTTGCAGTATGGAAGAAGAAATTATAAATAGAGTAGCAAATAGTAAACTAGTCACCGTTAATTTAGAAGACTATTATTTATCAGGACAACGCCAACAAATAGATATTAGTGCTTGGCTTTATGAAGGTTTTGTGCTTCGTGAAAAAGATTTTAGGGCTACCTTAAAAGATCAAGATTGGTCGAGCTATAAAGATTCTTTTGTGGCTCTTTATTGTAGTACAGATGCAATTATTCCTTCATGGGCTTATTTGTTGATAACTACTTACCTTCAGCCTTATGCAAAAAAAGTAGTTGTAGGAGATTTACGAGAACTAGAATCTATTCTTTATGCAGAAAAACTTCAGCTAGAAAATTGGTCAGCTTTTAAAGATCAAATGGTAATTATAAAAGGATGTAGTAATCTTCCGGTCCCAGAGAATGCCTATTTATTATTGGCTCAGTACCTTCAGCCAGAGGTGAAAAGTCTTATGTTTGGAGAAGCCTGTTCTTCTGTTCCTCTTTATAAAAAGCCAAAGATGTCTTAGGTTTATTTTCTCTAAAGGCTTAAAAGACTTAAATTTGCAAAAAAATAAAAATATTTATTGCGACATGAAAAAATTACTATTTACTTTCTTAGTATTACTAACAGCTAATCAAATTACGTATTCACAAGAAGAACAAGCAGAAGAAAGACCTGATGGTTGGAAAGGTTCTGGAGCTGTTTCTCTATTGTTTAATCAAGCAGCTTTTAATGCAGAGTGGCAAGGAGGAGGGACTTCTAACTATGCAGGAAACCTTAACTTGAGCTATGATTTAAACTATAAAAAGGGAGATTTTACTTGGGATAACCGATTAATCGCAGATTACGGTTTAACGAAAGTAAAAGATCAAGAGTTTACTCGTAAAACAAATGACCGTTTAGAGATAAATTCTATTGCTGGAAAACAAGTAAAAGAAAGCAATTGGTATTATTCATTCTTTATGAATTTTAAAACTCAATTTGCAAAAGGTTACGAATATAGTACTGTAGATGTTTTAGATCCTATTACAGGTAATGTAATTGGTGAAGAAGAAATAAGAACTGAAACAACTCATTTCTTATCTCCAGGTTATTTACAAGCAGGTCCTGGCATGCTATGGAAAAAAGATGATAATTTAAGTGTAAACATTGCTCCTGCAACAGGAAGACTTATTTTTGTTGATGATGCATTTACTACTACTCCAGGTTATACAGATGGTGATTACTTTGGTGTAGATCAAGGTAAGTCTACAAGATTTGAATTTGGTGCTTCTGTGAATGTGTATGCTAAATTTACTGTCGCAGAAAATGTTACTTTTGAAAATATTTTAAATCTATATGCTAATTATTTAGAAGATCCACAGAATGTAGATTTAGATTATACAGGGAATATCAATATGAAAGTAAACGATTACCTTTCAGCGAGCTTTATTTTTCAAGCTATTTATGATGATAATGCTGTTAAAGGGTTTCAAATTAGAGAAGTTTTGGGTGTTGGTCTAACTTATAAGCTTAACGCAGCTAACTAATTTTTGAAGATATCATATATAAAAAAGCTTCCGATTAACGGAGGCTTTTTTTATGCAGATTTATAGCAGCGTCGAGTAGCGTATGAATGGTTTTTAAAGGAAGGTCTTGATTGGAGTCTATTCTCAATATTTTCATTCGAGAGCGGGTGCCTTTTTCTAATTGTGGGTAATCTAAAAGATTTCCATCTACAAATAAAATATAGGGTTCTTCTGTATGTTTATCTGTCCATAAATAACAGAACATTTTATTTTTATAGCAAAAACACGGCATTCCATATTTTTTAGTTTCCGTTATATCGCAGTTTAAATCCAAGATAATTTTCCGTAAAGCCAATAAGCAACTCCTATTGGGTTCTTCTTTGTTTAAATAAAAATTATCTAGATTGTTCATTTATCTAAGCAATTTTCTTCCCTTTTTTATTCATAACCATCTTCATGGTATATCCAAACCCGAATCCAGCTATTATCCAAATAGGAATAGCGGTAAGTATCGATTTGGTTGGGGTATCTTCTCCAGACATTAGCGGAAAGATAAAATTCATAATAACAAACATACACAGACCCCACATTAAGCCAATTTTAATCCAGCCACCATTTTCATAAGGATTGGGGATGCTTTCTAAATCTAAATTTTTAAACCGATGAGGTTGCTTTTCTAACCATTTCTTTTTTAAGGAAATTTTAAACCATCCCCATAACGGAAATGTAATTGCTAAAAATATAAAACTTGTAGCATTCGTTAAGCACGGAATTATATTCTCGCAGGTAGGACAAAATAAACCAAACCAATTTTTAAAAGCAGTTTTGTTTTGTGTAGACCAAGTTCTATGGTCGTGAAAAGTATTGCAATGTGGACATGGAATAAAGCTTCTTTCTGCCAAAGATTTTTCTGAAGTTTTATCTACTAGACTAATTTTAGGAACTTTCATTCCTAACAAGATTTCATTTATAGCTAAGCCTGGATTAATGATGTAGTGAAGCATCATCCAGTTCTTCCACGTGTAGACTTTGTACTTGTTTTTATCAAAATTCATAAAAGCAATTTTCTCAAAAGTAAAAAAAAAGGGAAAACAAATATTTATTTTCCCTTTACTGAATTATTACAATTTAAATTATGAATTTGAAGAACCTTGTAACTTTTTTCCTCTTTTTTGTCTCAACCACATTTTCAATTTCATAGATAAGAAAAACAAAATAGGAACTACAATTAGGGTTAAGAAGGTTGCAATTAAAAGTCCGTAGATAACTGTCCAAGCTAAAGGTCCCCAGAATACAACATTGTCACCTCCCATATAGATATTAGCATCAAAATCTGCAAATAAGGTAAAGAAGTTGATGTTTAATCCTATGGCTAAGGGTATTAATCCTAATATGGTCGTAATGGCCGTTAACAATACAGGGCGTAAACGAGCTTTACCTGCTTTAACAATGCTTTCATAAAGATCTTTATTTTCTAAAAAGTCATCGTTATCTAGATCTAAATCATTTTTCCTTCTGTCTATTAACAGTTGTGCATAATCGAGTAAAACTACCCCGTTGTTCACTACAATTCCGGCAAGTGAAATAATACCTACCATAGTCATCATAATCACAAAGGCACTTCCCGTAATTACAATACCACCAAATACACCAATAAAACTCAAGAAGATAGCCAACATAATAATCGCTGGTTTTGAAATTGAGTTAAACTGAAATATTAAAATGAAGAAAATAAGTCCTAATCCTGTGAAAAATGCACCCATTAAAAAGGTCATCTGCTTATTTTGCTCTTCAATTTGTCCGGTATAATCAATCTTGATATCTTGTGGTAGACCTTCATAACTTTTCATTTCATTTTGAATTTGTGTTACGATGGCTCCTGCATCTGTATAACCTGGTGATAAAGCAGAGTAAACGGTTACTACACGTTTGGTATCTTTATGCTTAATAGCGCTAAACCCAGAGTTATTCTCGTGTCTTGCAACCGCAGATACAGGAATACTCTTTAATTGCCCAGTATTATCTCTAAAGGTTATATTCTGATTGAATAAGGCGCTTGTGTTATATCTATTCTCTTCATTAAAACGAACATAAATATCGTAATCATCTCCATCTTCCTTATAAATCCCCGCTTTAGCTCCAAATATAGAATTTCTAAGTTGTTGTCCTACTTGAGAAGCGCTAATACCTAATTCCCCCGCTTTTTCTCTGTCAACAACCACTTGCATGCTTGGTTTGTCTTTGTTAACGTCTATTTTTAATTCATCAATACCTGCAATATTTTTGGTATTGATAAATTCACGCATTTTTTCCGCAGTAGCGATTAATTCGTTGTAGTCACTACCTTCAATTTCGATATTAATAGGAGAACCCGCCGGTGGTCCATTAGCATCTTTTTCAACAGAAATTAAAACCCCAGGATAAATGCCTACTAATGCTTTCTGAACTTTTTGACGTAAAAGTTCACTGTCCTCACCTCGGCGATACTTATACTCACGCATAGAGGCTGTAATTTTTGCTTTATGAGGCATTTCGGCAGAAGAACCACCGTCTGTTTGCGGGTTACCAGCTCCTTCACCTACCTGAGATACGGCACTTTCAACTAAGAAATTATAATTACCGTCTTTATATTGATCATCATCTAATACGTCATAAACCCTTTTTTCTATCTCTTTAGTAATGGCATTGGTTTTCTCAATAGCAGTTCCTTGGGGATATTCTATATAAACAATAATCTGATTAGGTTTGTTATCTGGAAAAAATTCAACTTTTGTTCTTTGAGTAGCTAATGACGCGCCAAAGGTTACAAAAGCAAGAATCAACGTGATGAAGGTTCCTATACTTAAAATATAAGGTTTTTTGCCAGAAAGAGCTCTTCTCAATTGGCGTTCGTACCAATTCTCTAATTTCACCAATGTTCTATTTTGAAAAGTATTTGCCCATTTTCTCAGGATTAAGCGATAAACCCATAACATGATGGCTGTGAAGACCATTAGAGATCCTAAGCCGCTATAATCGCCACCAAAAATTAGGATGAGAATACCAATGACTGCCATAATGATGGTTGTTCTTACAATTTTATGAAGAGGCATATCTTTATCTTCAATACTCATAAATTGAGATACCAAAACAGAATTGAAGAAAATAGCTACAAATAAGGAAGAGCCTAAAACTACCGAAAGTGTAATAGGTAAAATCATCATAAACTCACCCATAATCCCTGGCCATAGACCTAATGGTATAAAGGCTGCTACAGTAGTTGCGGTAGATATGATAATAGGAAAAGCAATTTCTCCAATACCTTTTTTTGCAGCTTGAAATCTACTCATCCCCTCTTCTTCCATAAGACGATAAACATTTTCTACCACCACAATTCCGTTATCAACTAGCATCCCAAGTCCCATAATTAATCCGAAAAGAACCATGGTGTTTAAACTTTGTCCCAGTAACTCTAATATCATAAGAGACATAAACATGGACATTGGTATTGCAAATCCAACGAAAATCGCGTTTTTAAACCCTAAAAAGAACATTAAAACGGTCACTACTAAAATGACTCCAAAAATGATATTGTTGACCAAATCATCCACCTGTCCTATGGTAACCGAAGATTGATCGTTGGCAATAGTCACCGTTAAATCTTGTGGGAATGTATTTTCAATAGCATCTTGAACAATAACTTGCACCTGCTCTGCTGCTGCAACCATGTTTTTACCTGCACGCTTTTTTACATCTAGCATTACTACGGGATGTCCAAACTCACGCGCATAAGTGGTTTTGTCTTCCTCGTGAAATGAAACCGTAGCCACATCTTTAAGATAAATGGCGTTTCCGTTTTCAGCTTTTACAACAAAATTTTCTAATTCACTAGGATCATCAATTTCACCTAAAATACGAATGGTGCGACGTTGACCGCTGGCTTTTAAATTTCCAGCAGACATCGTAACATTTCCATTATTAATGGCTCCAATAATGTCATTAAAGGTAACATCGGCAGCCATCATTTTATAGATGTCAACTGCTACTTCTACCTCTTTTTCTTGCGCCCCACGAATGTCTGCTTGTTTAATTTCTTGAATATCTTCAATCTCATCTTGAAGATGCTCGGCATATTCTTTTAATTTTTCAATGGTGTAATCTCCAGAAATATTAATGTTAAGTATGGGCATCTCTTCAGATAAACTCAATTCAAATACATCAGGTTCTACCTTAGCTCCGTTAAAGGTCGGCCAATCTTCACCAGCAGTTTCGGTGTCTATTTCATCTTTTACTTTTTGTTTAGCTTGCTCAACACTTATGTTTTCATCAAACTCCACGATAATCATCCCATAATCTTCTTGAGAAGTTGAGGTGATTTCAACAACATTACTTACCGTTTTTAGTTTATCTTCTAACGGATCTGTAATAAGTTTCTCTATATCTTCTGCAGTGTTACCTGGAAATACAGAGCTCACATAAATTTTAGTTTCATTAACCTCGGGGAAGTTTTCTCTTGGCATGCTAAAAAAAGCAGAAACCCCCAAATAGAAAATCACTGCGATTAAAACATACATCGTAGTTTTATTTTCTATTGCCCAAGATGATAAACCAAATTCTTTATCGACTTGTTTTTTCTTTTTTGTCATTTTCTTTGGTTTAGTAGTTGATCACTTTTACTGTTTGGCCATCTTTAACACTACGCGCTCCTTCTTGAACGATCTCTACATCGTTATCTATACCTTCAAGTACTTCAATAACATCTCCCTGTGTTTTTCCTGTCTTAATGATCACTCTTTCTGCAACGCCTTCATCATTCGCATTTTTTTCATTAACAACATAAACATACTGTTCACCTTCAGCATTTTCAGAAATAATACTTTGCGGAATTAAAATAGCATTCTCATTCGTGTAATCATTAATTTTTAGTTTTGCTGTTAAGTTAGGCTTGATGTTCTTTTCATTATTAGGAATAGCCACTTCAACTTTAAAGGTTCTATTTGCTGGATTAATAAAATCTCCTGCTTGTCTAATTTCTGTATCGATACTTTTTCCTAAAACAGGAAACTCAACTTTTACTTGTTTACCTCTTGTGACATCGGTAATGTAACGCTCTGGAATATCTGTTTCAATGTACATATCTTTTAAGCTTACAATTCGCATTAACTGTGTTTGTCCAGCAGCAACTACACTTCCTTGTTCTGTAATTACATCATCAATAGTTCCTGTAAAAGGAGCCTTTACCGTAGTTTTTGCTATTTGTTGTTTTAATTGATTAACAGCTTCACTCTGTGCTTCATAAGTAGATTTTGCTTGTAGGTATTTAATTTCACTACCAATGTTTTGATCCCATAAACGTTTTTGACGTTCGTAAGTGGTTTTAGCTAAATCGGCTTCAATTTGTAACTGAGCTAATTGTTGGCTTAAACCACCATCATCTATTTTTGCAAGGGTTTGTCCTTTTGCTACTTTTTGCCCTTCTTTCACATACACATTCGTAAGAATACCATTATATTCTGGCGTAATAACTAATAAGTTTTTGGTAGTAACGTTTCCTTGAATTTCTAATACGTGATTAAAAACTTCTTCTTTTGCTGTTAGGGTAGTAATTAAAGGAACGTGTTTTATGGTATCTATTTTTGATATCGCTTGATCTAACCTTTTTATTTTTTCTTGAACAGCTTGTTGTTCATCTACTAATTCTGAGCGTTTTTGGCGAATAGTTTCTAGGTTGTTACTTTCTAGAACACGTTCTACAGAATTTCTTTTATTCTCTCCACCGCAGGAAACCAATAAAAGAGTGACGATTAATAGGGAATATATATGTTTCATTGTATGATTTTTTAGATTGATTAGTTTAATGGTACGGTATTTAAAATAGTTTCTAAAGCTGCTTTCTTGTTTATTACTTCGAGCATAGACTCTAGAAATTCTTGTTGTGTTTGGTATAATTGTGTTTGAGCTTGACGAAGTTCGAAACTCGTTGCTAAACCTTCAGTAAATTTAATCTGGTTTTTGTTTTCAATACGCTCAGCTAATTTTAGGTTTTGTTTTGCAGTTTGATAATTTTCAATAGCAAATTGATAATCATTTTTAGCTCTATCTATTTGTAAACGTATTTGTTCTTTAGCTTGATCAAATTGAGTTTCGGCTTGGTCTAGAGCAATTCTAGCTTGGGCTGTTTTTGCGCTTCGTTTTAATGAACTAAATATTGGAATGTTAAGGCTTACTCCCCAAATAGAAGATTGAAACCATTGTTGGTTATCGTTTAAAAAAGTAAACTTTTCGCTATTTGCTGTTGTCCCATAATTGAGAAAAGTAGTAAGTCTTGGTAAGGCTTTTGTGCGTTCTAAGTTATATTCGTGTTCTCTTTGTTCAATTAAATTTTGAGCTAATTTATAATCGAGGTTTTCCTCAATTGAACCTTCAGTGTTCATTAGGGTAAGACTAATGTTCTCTTCAGCTAGATTATCTAAATCTTCCGTTAAGGTAATTTCGTGAACTAAAGGAATTCCTAAAGTTAGGTTAAGCATTTCTTGTGTAATTCCTACTAATCGCTTGGCATTATTTAATTGATTGGTGATTTGTAACAAGGTAATTTGCAGTTGCTCAACAGCTTCTTCTTCTTGTAAACCATTTTCAAATATTTCCTTAGTTTCATCATAGTTCTTTTGTAACGTGGTTTGGTTACTTTCTAGAATAGTCACTAATTCTTGAGCTAAAAGTACATTCCCATAAGCGTCAATAACACTTTTTCTAACCTCTAAAAGGGTTTTTTGTGTGGTGGTATTGGTATAATCTAGAAAAGTTTTAGAAGCTCTCAAGGCCACTAAATAAGAACCATCAAATAATAGTTGTGTAGCTGTGGCAGTTGCACTTAGATTTTGTTTGGTTCCAAACTGTACAGGAATAAATGTTCCTGGAGGACCTCCTGTAATTTCGGCTGGTAGAAGTTGTACAGGTCGCTTTAGGTTGTTTTGATAATCTATATTAGCATCAATTTGCGGTAATCCATCTGCTGTAGTTTCCCACTTTCTTTTTATGGCAGCTTCAATATCTCTTCTTGCATTTATTGCATTGTAACTGCTGTCTATAGCATATTCTATAGCTTCCTCTAAGCTAAAGCTGTATTCCTTTTGTTCTTCTTGCGCGAAGAATGTAAAGGATACGAAAAATAATAAACAGGTGAGTTTAATTTTCATGAATTTGTTTTTTTGCTAGTTTTTCTAAAATGATTTGTCCTTTTGCAGAAACGATTCCGCGCATGTGATATTCTAAAAAGTGTTTGATTAAAACTGAAATAGGATAGCTTTCTTCGGGGAAGTATTCACTGTTTTTAATCCCTTCCAACATCATAAAATAAAAGCGATAAACTATATCTACTATCAGGTCTTCTCTGTAAAGTCCTTCTTCAATTCCTCTATTGAGGTTGTTGACAATAGTTTCTTTCATTCTATCCATTTTACAATTGCGCATATTTGCTTCAATATTTGGATAGTATTTTTTTAACTGATATTGGGGAGAAGATTTTTCCTCTCGCAATCGACTCAATATATATTTGTGTATATATAAGATCTCTTGAATGGGGTTATGATCTTCAGCAATGATTTCATCAATCCCTTCAGTAATACAATTAAAAAGTTCCATCGAACACACTTCGACCAATTTCGATTTGGTTTTAAAATGTGCGTAGATCGTTTTTTTTGATATTCCTAGGTTCTCAGCAATATCATCCATAGTAACGCTTTTAAAACCAAGTTCTAAAAACATTTCAGTTGCTTTATTTAAAATTTGTTCTCTCATAATCGCCGCAAAAGTATAACAGAAACTTTTAATACTGAAAAAGTTTCCATAGTTTTTTAGTTAATATTTCTACAATTTTTCTGAGTGGTAATTTTAGCTAGAGTCTTACTGGTTAGATAGGCGAATAACTATAAGAATAAAAAGTAAGGTGTTGCTTTGTTGAAATTATTCCAATTATGGTATTTTAGCCAAAATTTTAGGATAGGCATGAAAGAAATTAGCATTTATAGAGAAGAATTTTTAACGTATTTAGAGAGCATGTTAACTCGTAAGGAGCCTGCAAATTTATACGATCCAATGCGTTATATTCTAAAATTAGGAGGTAAAAGATTGCGTCCTATATTAGTGATGATGTCTGCAGATGCCTTTGGAACAGACACTCAAAAAGCTCTAGATGCTGCTCTAGCCGTAGAAATTTTTCATAACTTTTCTTTAGTTCACGATGACATCATGGATGATGCTCCGTTAAGAAGAGGAAAAAAGACAGTACACGAGAAATGGGACATCAATACAGGAATTCTATCTGGAGATGCCATGTTAATTAATGCTTATCAACTTTTTGAAAGTTACGAAGGTGATCAATTTAGAAAATTAGCAAAGTTGTTTACTAAAACTGCTATCGAAGTTTGTGAAGGACAACAGTATGATATCGATTTTGAAACAAGAGATGATGTAACTTTATCAGAGTATTTACATATGATAAAATACAAAACAGCAGTTTTAGTAGGTGCGGCTTTAGAAATGGGTGCTATTGTAGCAAATGCAAATGAGGTGTGCACTCAACAAATTAATGAGTACGGTTGCTTGCTAGGAGTAGCGTTTCAATTACAAGATGATTATTTAGATGCTTTTGGCGATGCTGAAACTTTTGGAAAACAAATAGGAGGAGATATTATTGAGAATAAAAAAACCTTTCTTTACTTAAAAGCGCTAGAGGAAAGCTCTTCTGTAGAAGCTAGGCAGTTGCAGCATTTATATACTATTGCTCCAGAAAATCCAGAGCAAAAAATCGAAACTGTAAAGCAGTTATTTATAGATAGTGGAGCGGCTAGTTTAGCTAAAGCGGAAATAGAAAAATACACGCAAAAAGCATTTGATGTTTTAGAGAATATGAACATTTCTGAAGCTAAGAAAAAACCGTTTAAGGAGTTTGGAGAATTACTGATGACAAGATCAGTTTAAGGTGTAAAATACGCTTTAACGTATTTTAACAGTAAAACTTATGGCCTATAAGAGAATTTTATAGTTTGAGGAGGGCTATATTTAGTAAAAATTGTATTTTTGAAGTGTTTTTAAAACACAACAGTATATTCCTCTTATGGATCAATTTTCATTTCTAAATGCGGCACACACCGCATATTTTGCAGAATTATATGATCAATATCTGCAATTTCCCGATAGTGTAGAACCTAGTTGGAGAGCCTTTTTTCAAGGATTTGAT
Organism: Mesonia sp. K4-1; assembly: GCF_008017825.1. NCBI lineage: Bacteria > Pseudomonadati > Bacteroidota > Flavobacteriia > Flavobacteriales > Flavobacteriaceae > Mesonia > Mesonia sp. K4-1. Next base: position 385,466 of record NZ_VRLS01000052.1, on the reverse strand, counting down.
TTCGGTAAAACGTTTGACGACCAAGATGTAGACTCACCTTCACAGCAAAATGCGACTTCCTCTAGTCAAGGAGTTGATATTCCTGAAAGCGTATTTAAGGAGTTTAGAGTAGTGCAATTAATCGATGGTTATAGAACCAGAGGTCACTTGTTTACGAAAACAAACCCTGTACGAGAAAGAAGGAAATATGAGCCAACCTTAGCCATTGAGAATTTTGGTTTGTCTAATGCAGACTTAGACACTAAGTTTTCTGCAGGAGAAATATTAGACTTAGGGAAAGCTAGTTTAAAAGAAATCATAGGTCACTTAGAGAAGATTTATTGTAGCTCTATAGGGATTGAGTACATGTATATTAAGAGTCCAGAAGAAATAGAATGGATTCAGAAAAGACTTAATATAAATGAAAATCATCCTGAATTTTCAGCAGAAAAGAAAAAGCAAATCCTTAAGAAATTAAATGAAGCTGTTTCTTTTGAATCATTTTTACATACTAAATATGTAGGTCAAAAAAGATTTTCATTAGAAGGGGGAGAGAGCTTAATTCCGGGATTAGATGCTTTAATCGAGGAGGCTGCAGAAAAAGGAGTTAAAGAATTTGTCATGGGAATGGCCCATAGAGGACGTTTAAGTACTTTGGCAAATATTTTCGGTAAAAGTCCTAAAGATATATTTAGTGAATTTGACGGTAAAGATTACGAGCAAGAAGTATTTGATGGAGATGTAAAATACCATTTAGGTTGGACTTCTTGTCGTCGCACAGATAGCGGAAAAGGAATATTATTGAATATTGCTCCAAACCCATCTCACTTAGAGACGGTTGGTCCCGTGGTTCAAGGTATTGCTAGATCAAAACAAGATAGGCATTATTTGGATAATCCAAAAAGTGTACTTCCCATTATAGTTCATGGGGATGCTGCTATTGCAGGTCAGGGTGTGGTTTATGAAACCGTACAAATGGCACAATTAGATGGTTATAAGACAGAGGGAAGTATTCATATTGTGGTTAATAATCAAATTGGTTTTACCACTAATTACTTAGATGCAAGATCGTCTACATATTGTACAGATGTTGCTAAAGTAACATTATCTCCAGTATTGCACGTAAATGCAGATGATGCTGAAGCTGTAGTTCATGCGATGTCTTTTGCTCTAGATTTTAGAATGAAATTTGGTAGAGACGTATTTATAGATCTTTTAGGATATAGAAAATATGGTCATAATGAAGGAGATGAACCAAGATTTACGCAGCCAAAATTATACAAAGCGATTTCTAAACATAACAACACCAGAGATATCTATGCAAAAGAACTTGTGGAGCAAGGTATCATTGAAAAAAGTTATGTAGATGAGATTGAGAAAAAATATAAAGACGAGTTAGAGCAAGATTTAGAGAAATCTAGAAAAGAAGAAACTACCATTATCACTCCAATAATGCAAGAGGAATGGGAAGGTTATACCTACGGAACAGAATCTGATATGATGGAAGCTGTTGATACTTCTTATGATTTAGAAAAACTAGATCAATTAGCTCAAACCATTACTTCTTTACCAGAGGATAAAAAATTCTTACGTAAAGTAACTAAGCTTATCAAAGCTAGAAATGACATGTACTTTGAGAAGAATAGTTTAGACTGGGGTATGGGAGAACTTCTTGCCTATGCTACCCTATTAGAAGAAGGACACGATGTAAGAATGACGGGGCAAGATGTTGAAAGAGGTACTTTTTCACATAGACACGCAGTGTTAAAAGTAGAAGAAAGCGAAGAAGAGGTTAACTTACATAATCAAATATCAAAAGATCAAGGTCATTTCTATATTTATAATTCTTTACTCTCAGAGTATGGAGTTGTTGGGTTTGACTATGGTTATGCGATGGCAGATCCCAATGTATTGACAATTTGGGAAGCTCAATTTGGAGACTTTAGTAATGGAGCGCAGATTGTAATTGACCAATATATTTCTGCTGCTGAAGATAAGTGGAAATTACAAAACGGATTGGTGATGTTGCTTCCGCACGGTTATGAAGGACAGGGAGCAGAACACTCTTCGGCAAGAATGGAGAGATATTTACAGCTTTGTGCAAAGGACAATATGTATATTGCAAATTGTACTACGCCTGCCAATTTCTACCACTTATTAAGAAGGCAAATAAAGACAGCTTTTAGAAAACCATTAATTGTTTTTACTCCTAAAAGCTTATTGCGACATGCAAAAGTAACTTCTACTAAAGAAGAGCTAGCAACTGGTTCTTTTCAAACTTTGATAGATGATAAGGAAGTAAAGCCAGAAAATGTAAAAACACTAGTTTTCTGTATGGGGAAATTCTATTACGACTTATTAGCTAAGCGTGAAGAATTAGAAAGAAATGATATCGCTTTAGTGAGATTAGAGCAGTTATTCCCATTACCAACTTCTAGAATTCACGAAGTTATCAATAAATATGAAAATGCAGACGATATCGTTTGGGCACAAGAAGAACCAAGAAATATGGGAGCTTGGAGCCATTTACTGCTTCACTTAGATGATGCTCGTAAATTTAGAGTTTGTAGTAGAAAGTTTTACGGCTCACCTGCAGCGGGTAGTTCAGTAAGATTCAAGAGAAGGCACGAAAGAGTAATCGAAAGTGTTTTTGATAAAACAATAAATGATTAATAGTTAAAAAATACGATTCCGAAATAAATAGAAATTATGGCTTTAGAAATGAAAGTCCCTTCACCGGGAGAGTCGATTACAGAAGTTGAAATAGCACAATGGTTGGTAGAAGATGGAGATTATGTAGAAAAAGACCAAGCAATAGCCGAAGTAGATAGCGATAAAGCTACTTTAGAATTACCTGCAGAAGCAAGTGGTATTATTACGCTTAAAGCGGAAGAAGGAGATGCCGTTCAAGTGGGGGAAGTAGTTTGCTTAATTGATACAGATGCAGAAAAGCCAGGAGGTGATTCTTCAGATAAAAAAGAAGAAGATTCAAAAGAAGATAAGGATAAAGCTGAAGCAAAAACAGAAACCCCTTCTAAGCCTTCTACGCCAGATCAAAAACAAGACGATAAAAATTACGCTAGCGGAACACCTTCGCCTGCAGCCAAAAAGATTTTATCAGAAAAAGATATGGACGCTAAAGATGTTCAAGGATCTGGTAAAAACGGGAGAGTAACTAAAGAAGATGCGGTTAATGCTAAACCTTCTATGGGAACTCCAGGTAATGGAACTAGAAGTGAGTCTAGATCTAAAATGTCTATGCTACGTCGTAAAGTAGCAGAGCGTTTAGTAAGTGCTAAGAATGAAACGGCTATGCTTACTACCTTTAACGAGGCAGATATGTCGGCTATTTTCAATCTAAGAAAAGAATACAAAGAAGACTTCAAAGCTAAACACGGGGTAGGACTAGGATTTATGTCTTTCTTTACTTTAGCGGTAGTAAGAGCATTAGATATCTATCCTGCTGTAAATAGTATGATCGATGGTAAAGAAATGATTACTTACGATTATAAAGACATTAGTATTGCAGTTTCTGGACCAAAAGGATTAATGGTTCCTGTAATGAGAAACGTAGAGAACCTTACGTTTAGAGGAGTAGAAAATGAAGTAAAGCGTTTAGCGCTTAAAGCTAGAGATGGTAAGATCACGGTAGATGAAATGACTGGTGGTACGTTTACTATTTCTAACGGAGGAGTATTCGGATCAATGCTTTCAACGCCAATCATCAATCCACCACAAAGTGGAATCTTAGGAATGCACAATATTATTGAGCGTCCTGTAGCAATTGATGGAAAAGTAGAAATACGACCAATGATGTATTTAGCACTTTCTTATGACCATAGAATTATCGATGGAAAAGAATCTGTTGGTTTCTTAGTGGCAATTAAGGAAGCTTTAGAAAGCCCAGAAGAATTGTTAATGGATAACAATGTTAAGAAAGCTTTAGAGCTTTAAAACGATAAAACATAAATTTGTAAAAACCGCTTTCAATGATTTGAAAGTGGTTTTTTTGTAGCCTCAATTTCATAAATGTCGTTTAACCTTATTTATTGTAATTTAACGTTTAAGCTGTAATTTTTTTAATATATTGTTAACTAATTTTAAATAAAAGCCAGTTATTATGAGAAAAATTACATTTTTATTATCAAGTTGTTTTTTACTGTTATTTCTTCATTCCTGTTCTTCTGATTATTTGGACGAAGAAAACTCAAATAATGTAGATGCTACAACAGAAGTAGATTTAAGTAAGTTAGATACTTTTATAGGAAATTATGAAATTATAGAGCTTAATAATCAAGATTTATTAGAATATACTCTTAACCAAGGAAAAGCTAATTCTTTTACCTTAGATCTAAAAATTGAATCTTTTCCTAATTGGGTGTTTGATGTAGGTTATATAGAGGTATATGATGAAAACTACAAAGCTTATGAGTCTGATGAAAGTGGAAACTGGATAGAAGTTTCTCCAGGAAGATCAGATACTTACCATGGTAATAGCAAAGACATGAAATCTAATGCCATTTTTTCAGTTAACGATAATTATCTTTCAGGATTGATTTTCACGGGTACTGAAGAATATGTTTTAGATCCTGTAAATTTGTATGTAGAAAACGCTTCACCAAATTTGTACATCATTTATAAGCCAAAAGACGATTTAGTTGAGAAAAGCTTGTTCTGTGATAATCCTGATATAATTTCTGATAAAGCCAATTTAGGAGAAACCTCTAATAGACAAATGGCTAACTGTAGAGAATTGAGTATTTCTTATGTAGCAGATTACCATTATTATGTGAACAGAGGAGGTTCTAGTACAACCGCGACTAGAAATTTTATTAATGATAGAATAAAATTTGCCAGTTATAGATACTGGTCTTATAACGATTATCCATTATATTTTTGGTTATTTAGCAGTGCTGTCAAAACAAATCTGACAAACCAGCCAAGCACGGCTACTAATACAAGTGATGCGTTGTCTCAGTGGAGATCCTATGGTCAAGATGGAAATATTTCTGTTGGTGATGCTCAAATTTTGTTTGCAGGAAGGGATTTTGGAAGTTCATTTGGTAGAGCTTATACTGGTACCACATGTAAAACCACTTTTTGGACTGGAAAAAGAACGGCATACGCAATAGTAACCAATTCGTCATCGGCTTCGACTTCTAGTGTATGGAATAAAGTAGTAGCACATGAGGTAGGTCATAATTTGAATGGTAGCCATACTACAACGGGATTTATGAAACAAGGAGATCATTCTAACAGTACTATGTCTAGTACTACGGTAAGTGAGTTTGATAATTATATATCTAACAACAATGGTTGTATGCCTTTAAAAACTTGTGCGGGTTGGCGATAAGATAATTTAATATTCAAGAAAAAACCGTCTAGTTATAAAACTGGACGTTTTTTTATTTCAAATACAAGCAATTGCTTTTATAATCAATCACTGCCTTTCCTTTCTCTAACATATCTGCACCAATGATGCCGTGTACTTGGTCAGCGTTATGGTTTTCTAAGGCTTGGTTCACATGGCTTAGATCAAACAAAACCAAACTCACTTTTTTCTTTTTCCAATCTTTAATCTTTAATTCGTTTTTTAAGGATACTTGGGTAAGCATATCTGTAGCTCCTGCTCCAGCGGCCTTTACATCACTTTCTTCTGCGAAAAGTTTGAAATATTCGGCAGTGTCAAGTCCCACGCAAGAACTAGAAGCGCCTGTATCTAAAATAAAATTACCTTCAACTTTGTTGATTTTGGCTTTTAACTCTAAATGGCTGGTGGCAGTAGTTTTTAATTTAATGCGGGTGTAGCCTTTTTCCTTCATTAATTTTCTTAGCGTAGACATTCTTCTTTTTTTAGCAAAGATAGCCGAACAAAATCAATTAGTTTTGCAAAACAAATTCAGGTTTTAAATTTTGTTTTATGAAGTTGATAGATACCCATACTCATTTATATAGCGACGCTTTTGCAGAAGATAGACAAGAAATGGTGCAAAGAGCTTTAGAAAAAGGAGTGCAGCAATTCTTTTTGCCCGCCATTGATAGTGAAACTACCCAGGCGATGTACGATTTAGAAAAGCAGTTTCCTAAAGAAATGCATTTAATGATGGGGCTTCATCCTACTTCCGTTAAGGAAAATTATAAAGAAGAATTGCAGCATGTAAAAGATCAATTTGCACAAAGAGATTTTTGTGCCGTTGGAGAAATTGGTATCGATTTGTATTGGGATAAATCTACCTTAGAAATTCAACAAGATGCTTTTAAAGAACAAATAAAATTAGCGAAAAGTAAAGATTTGCCTATCGTAATTCATTGTCGTGATGCTTTCGATGAGATTTTTGAAGTGCTGGAAGAAGAAAATGATGAAAAGCTTTACGGAATTTTTCACTGTTATACAGGAAATGAGGAACAAGCAAACCAGGCTTTGTCTTATAATATGAAGTTAGGAATAGGTGGAGTAGTGACCTTTAAAAATGGAAAGATAGATCAGTTTTTAGAAAATATTCCTTTAGAACACATCGTTTTAGAGACTGATGCTCCTTATTTATCACCCAAACCTTTCCGCGGTAAGCGAAATGAAAGTAGTTATGTGGTTTATGTGGCCGAGAAACTATCGGAAATTTATAACTTGCCAGTTGAAAAAATTGCAGAAATCACTACAAAAAATGCTTTAGAAACATTCAAAATCTATAAATGATGCAAGAAAATAATTCTAAGATTTTATTGATTTATACCGGGGGAACCATTGGTATGATAAAAGATTTTGAAACCGGGGCTTTGGTAGCCTTCAATTTTGACGAATTACTGCAAAATATTCCTGAGTTAAAGTTACTAGAGCACACTATAGAAACAACAGATTTTGGAGAGCCTATAGATTCTTCAAATATGAATCCGATGTATTACGGGAGAATTGTTGAGGTGATCGAAAAGAACTACGACGATTATGATGGTTTTGTTGTTTTACATGGAAGTGATACGATGTCTTATTCCGCTTCAGCGATAAGTTTTATGTTAGAGAATCTCAATAAACCTATTATTTTTACCGGTTCCCAACTTCCTATTGGAGATTTAAGAACCGATGCTAAAGAGAATTTAATTACTTCAATTCAATTAGCAGGTCTAAAAGAGCACGGGAAAAATGTAATTACAGAAGTAGGTTTGTACTTTGAGTATAAGTTGTATAGAGCTAATAGGACGACAAAAATCAATTCAGAAAATTTTCATGCTTTTGCTTCTTTAAATTATCCTGCTCTAGCAGAATCGGGTGTCAACCTGTTGGTAAATAAAACAATTCTTAAAAAACCTAACCGTAGAAAGGACCTTATTGTTCATAAAGAATTAGATGATAATGTTATAATTTTGAAGCTATTTCCTGGAATTAATGAGCATATGGTGTCTCATTTATTGTCTGCAAAAAAATTAAAAGCCATAGTTTTAGAAACCTACGGGAGTGGAAATGCTTGTACAGAAGATTGGTTTTTAGACCTATTAAAAAAAGCGATAAAAAACGATATTAAGATTGTGAATGTAACGCAATGTGCTGGAGGTAGTGTAATTATGGGGCATTATGAAACGAGTACACAGCTAAAAAAAATCGGAGTAATTTCGGGTAAAGATATTACTACAGAGGCTGCTGTGGCAAAATTAATGTATTTAGTGCCAAAAGATTTGTCTCCAAAAGTCTTTAAGACTATATTTGAAACATCGCTAAGAGGAGAAATGGCATAAAATTAACGCCACATATTTTTGTGACTTATTTTTTTTTTGTTATTTGGCACTTCGTTTCGGCAATCGTAACGGATATAATAGAGAGGTGGCCGAGCGGTCGAAGGCGCACGCCTGGAAAGTGTGTATACGTCAAAAGCGTATCGAGGGTTCGAATCCCTTCCTCTCTGCTGTTTAAAATGAACGATAATTTTTATATATTTAAACCTTTAACTAATAATTAATTAAGACAACAAGTAATGAAAAGATTATTTTCTATTCTGGTAATCGCAACAATTATGGTCTTTGGTGGCCTTACTGTCAACGCGACTAATAGTGTAAATGCATTGCCATCAGTAACTTCGAATATTATTCAAGACGAAGATGAAGCAGGAACCGCAGTTCAAGAAGAAGAAAGCTTAGGTTTTCATCAAGAGCTTAAAAAGCGTTTTATAGAAGGTGGTGCCGGTTTTATGGGGATCGTTCTTTTATGTTTGATTCTTGGTTTAGCGATTGCAATTGAAAGAATTATTTACTTAAACCTTTCTACAACTAATTCTAAGAAATTAGCACAAGATGTAGAAGATGCTTTAAATAGTGGTGGTGTAGAAGCTGCAAAAGAGGTTTGTAGAAATACAAAAGGACCTGTTGCATCTATTTACTACCAAGGTTTAGATAGAGCAGACGAAAGTGTAGATGCGGCTGAAAAAGCAGTTGTTGCTTACGGTGGAGTTCAAATGGGGCAATTAGAAAAGAATGTTTCTTGGGTTTCTTTATTTATTGCTTTGGCACCAATGCTTGGTTTCATGGGTACAGTAATTGGGATGATTCAAGCATTTGATAAGATTGAAGCGGCAGGAGATATGCAGCCTTCATTAGTTGCAGGTGGTATTAAAGTAGCACTTTTAACAACTGTATTTGGTCTTATTGTAGCAATTATTCTTCAGATTTTTTATAACTACATTATCGCAAAAATCGATAGTATCGTTAACGATATGGAAGATGCATCTATTACTTTAATAGATATCTTAGTAGATTACAAGAGAAGAAAGTAATTGAGTAATTAACCTATAATACAACTATAATGGTATTACATAAAATTTTAAAAATACTAACTCTAATAATTGGTGTGGTTGCATTGGTTATGGGAATATGGTTATTTGCTTCAGACAATCAATCTTTAGTACAGCCTTTAATGATGTTGGCTTATGTTGTTGTTGCAATTGTTTTAGTACTAGTTGCTGCTTTCGTAGTGAAAGATCTATTCTCGGGTAACGTAAAGAACACCCTAATTTCTGTTGGAGCTTTTGTATTAATCGTAGCAATCGCATATTTTATTTCTGATGGTACTGCTACAGAGATGAAGAATGGAGAAATGCTTACTGCTAACGAATCTCAATGGATTGGAGCAGGATTAAGAACATTCTATATTCTAGCTGCAATTGCGGTAGGAGCAATGATTTTTTCAGGAATTAAAAAATTAATTAAGTAAGATTTAAGTATGGCAAAGAGAAATGCACCAGAAGTGAATGCAGGTTCGATGGCAGATATTGCTTTCTTACTGCTTATCTTCTTCTTGGTGACAACTACTATAGAAACCGATGCAGGTATCAATAGTAAATTGCCACCAATTGAAGACATACCAGAAGATCCACCACCACGTAAGGAAAAGAATATCTTTATAGTGTTGGTAAACCAAAATGAGGAATTATTGGTTGAGGAAGAAAGAATGGAACTTGGTAACTTAAGACAAGCCGCAATAGACTTCTTAGATAACGGAGGAGGAGATTGTAATTATTGTCAAGGTCGTAGAGATCCTGCTTCTTCAGATAATCCATTAAAAGCAGTAATTTCTTTACAAAACGATAGAGAAACGGAGTATGGCGCATATATCGCTGTACAAAATGAATTGGTTGCAGCCTTTAACTTTTTAAGAAATAGAGAGGCCAATCGTTTATTCGGTACATCTTTTGTTCAAATGGAGAAAAACTTTAACGACTCTGAGTATAGAGGAAGTAAAGATAAGCTTGAAGAAGATATAAAAACCATTAGAGATATGTTTCCTTTAAATCTATCGGAAGCTGAACCTAAGGAGAGAGAATAAAAAGACAAATAAAGATTCATTATGTCTAAATTTAAAAAGAAAAAAAGTGGAGATTTACCTGCAATATCAACGGCTTCATTGCCAGATATTGTATTTATGTTGCTATTCTTCTTCATGGTTGCAACCACGATGAGAGATACCACTTTAATGGTTAAAAATGAATTACCTTTTGCAGATCAGGTTGAAAAACTTGAAAAGAAAGATTTGGTTATGTATATCTATGCAGGAAAGCCTAGTGAGCGTTATCAAAGGCAATTTGGTAAAGAAGCCCGTGTTCAGTTAAATGATAAGTTTGCAGATGTTTCAGAAATCAAAGAATTTATCATCTCTGAAAGAGAATCAAAAAGAGAAGAGTTACAGAATTTATTGACAACTTCTCTTAAAATTGATACCGAAACTAATATGGGAATTGTAGCCGATATTAAATATGAATTGAGAAAAGCTGAAGCTTACAGAGTAAATTACACTACGAAGAAAGGATCAGCTACTCAAAATATGCAATAATAAGTTTTTTACTTGTAATAGAAAAAACATCCAATTTCAATTGGGTGTTTTTTTGTTTTTATACCTTCCTTTTAATTACCTTTCTCGTATGAAAAACGTTTTTTTATTCTTGCCTCTTCTCTTCCTACCTTTTATTATTTTAGCTCAAGAAGTTAAAAATATAAGTGTAGATACACTTTCGACTGAAGTTGATAGTCTTTATAGAGAAGATCAATTTTATGTGGGCTTTGGTTTTAATTTACTCTTAAACCGACCAAAGGGTGTTACGCAATCTGGGTTTTCTGGAGGTTTACATTTTGGCTTCACTCGAGATATGCCGATTAATAAGAGACGTAATAAAGCTATTGGTTTAGGTTTAGGAATGTCTATTAATTCATATGGATTTAATATGTTAATCGATGAAAAAGACGGTCAAACTACCTTTACAGAAATTGAAGATAGTTATGATACCAATCGTTTAACGAGTTATTTAATCGAAGCTCCTCTAGAATATCGTTGGAGAACATCTACAGCCTCAAATTACAAATTTTGGAGAATCTATACAGGTGTAAGGCTAGGCTACGTATTTTGGTCAAGGTCCAATTATATTGCAGACGATATTACTATTAGAGAAAAAAACTTAGATGCCTTAGATAAAATAAGATATGGATTAACCTTTACTTTTGGATACAACACATTTAACTTCCACGTCTATTATAGTTTAAACTCATTTTTTGATGGTGCTTTAGAAAATTCTATGGAAGAGGTGGGTTTAAATCCTTTAAAGGTTGGGATTATGTTTTACATACTTTAAAACCAAAATATGCCGATATAAGGAATTAGACCGATAAATAATCCCCAAGCTATTTCTTTTGTATTGTGCGCTTTTGCTTCTAACCTAGAAGCAGCAATCCAACCCATAGAGAAAATACTTATTGCAATTAAATAAAGAAGATTGGTTTGGTAAATAAAACTAAGTAAAAGTATAAAACCAACCACTCCCGAAATTCCAATTAGATGCAAACTTGCTTTAATTTTAAAATAAGCAAGCAGTAATGCCAGGATATTTGAATAGAGAATGCAAGTAAAGAAAAAATACAATTCTGTTTGATTGTAACTTTGAAGTATAAAGTTATTTACTGTCAATAAAATAATGCAAAAGAACAGCAATGGAATCTTCCTTTCTTGTATTTTTTTTAAATGGATACTATCTATCACTTTCAAGTTTTTCAGTAAAAAGAAAAAAACAATAGGAATAAAAATAGTTAGTATAGAAATAGCCATGATTTTGGCTTTCGCTATAGAGTCTGGAGAAAATCTAGGAGTAATTAAAAAATAAAGAATCGTACCTATTAAAGGCATTAAAATGGGGTGGAGGAGATAAGATGCCAATTTAATGAATAAACGCATAAAAAGTATTTAAATTTCCTTTCTAAGCCTTGCTACAGGAATGTCTAATTGCTCCCTGTACTTGGCAACCGTTCTTCTTGCGATAGGATATCCCTTATCTTTTAAAACCTTAGCAAGTTTATCATCGGTTAAAGGTTTCTTTTTATCTTCATCTTCAACGGTCATTTCTAAAATCTTCTTTATTTCTAAAGTAGAAACTTCTTCCCCTTGATCATTAGTCATTGATTCAGAAAAGAATTCTTTAATCAATTTTGTGCCGTATGGAGTATCTACATATTTACTGTTGGCTACTCGACTCACAGTTGAAACATCCATATCAATTTTTTCAGCAATATCTTTTAAAATCATAGGATTTAAGTCGCGTTCATCACCCGTCATAAAATATTCATATTGATGGTGCATAATAGCATTCATCGTCACAAATAAGGTTTCCTGACGTTGACGAATAGCTTCAATGAACCACTTAGCAGAATCTAATTTTTGCTTGATGAACATTACGGCATCCTTTTGCTTTTTGGTCTTTTCTTTAGATTCCTTGTAGCCTTTCAGCATATTATTGTACTCTCTAGACACGTGCATGCTAGGAGCATTTCTTCCGTTAAGGCTTAAATCTAACTCTCCGTCTTTAATTTTTATCGTAAAATCTGGCACTACATGCTCAACAATTCTAGTATTGCTAGAATAAGAACCGCCTGGTTTTGGATTAAGGTGAGAAACCTCATCAATCACCTCTCTTAATTGATCCTCGGTAATATTAAATTTTGAAATTAGTTTTTGGTAATGTCGCTTACTAAATGCATCAAAAGCATTTTCAAGAATGTCAATTGATAGTTCTACTATAGGATCGGCTTCTCTTTTCTTTAACTGAATTAATAAACATTCTTGTAAAGAACGCGCTCCCACACCAGCAGGATCTAACTCATGAACCAGTTTGAAAACTTTTTCAACCGTTTCTTCGCTAGTGTATATATTTTGAGTAAAAGCAAGATCATCAACAATATCACTAGTTTCACGACGTATGTACCCACTTTCATCTACGCTTCCTACTAGAAATTCTGCTATATTTTTTTCCTCTTCATCGAGTCTAAACGTCTGCAATTGTGTTTTTAAATGCTGAGAAAATGAAATTCCTGATGCATAAGGAATCGTTTTATCGTCATCATCTTTACTGTAATTATTTGCCTGAGTTCTATAACTAGGAATCTCGTCATCACTCAAATACTCGTCTACATTGATCTCAGATTCTGTTTCAATAATTTCAGAATCACTTTCCATCTCCTCATTCTTAAACTCATCTTCATACTCATCACTAGATTCTTTTCCGCTATCTAAGGCAGGATTGTCTTCTAACTCCTGCTTTACGCGTTGCTCAAAAGCTTGCGTAGGAAGTTGTATCAGTTTCATTAACTGAATTTGTTGCGGAGATAATTTTTGTGAAAGTTTAAAGTTTAATTGCTGCTTAAGCATAAAATAAAGGATTATACCTACAAAAATAACTAAAAAGTTATGGTTTTTTATACCAAAATTTTGTTAAGCTTCAAGTAATTTTCAATTTTGGCATAAGAAATTTCTTTAGAATTTTTTAAATCGTTTAGAAAGTGCAGCTTCAAATTCTAACTTTTCTAGAGTAATAGGATGGGTAAAGCGGAGTTGAAATGCAGTTAGATAAATAGCTTTTTTCAAGAAATAAAGAGAGCCATAGGTTTTATCTCCCACAATAGGAAAACCGTGCATAGATAAATGTTTTCGTAGCTGATGTGTTCTTCCCGTTAACGGATTTAATTCTACCAAGCTAAAATCATTTCCATCTTTTTGATAATATTCTACGACTTTTGCTAAGGTTTCAGCTTCTTTTCCTTCAAGAGGATCGTTAAATAACTGTTCTTCTTTAGAAAATTTCCCTTCTACGATAGCTAAATAAGTTTTGTAAATTTCTTTATGTTCAAAAGCTAATGACAATTGCGTTTGCACGGATTTAGTTTTGGAAATGAGTAAAAGTCCGCTAGTAGGATTGTCTAATCGGTGTACCGGAAGTGGGTAAGTAAGTGCATCTTTTTCCGCGGAAGCGATAAGGTTATGCGGAAGAGCATTTTCTATGGTTTTAAAATAATTTCCGTTGGTAGGGTATCCGGCAGGTTTTTCTATAACTGCTAAAAATTCATCTTCAAAAATTACGTTTAAGTTCAATTGAAAGATTTTCTTTGTGAGGATAACTTCTTCTAATAATTCTAGAACTTGTCCTTCTTCAATCCAATCTGCTGTGGTGGCAATTTTTCCGTTAAGGAGAATACGCTTTTTTTTAATTGCTTTTTTAACCGCACTTCTAGATATAAGAAAAGAGAAAGCATGAGAAGCATATTCTTGCAATCTCATTTTTTCTTTTACGCTAGGAACAATATGTTTTTCTATGATTTTGGGATGCGACATAATTAAATATCTTTATAAAAAATATAAAGGATGCGATTAACTTTTTTACTGTGTTTACTGTCGTTTGTAGGGCTAGCCCAAAGCTTCGATTCTACTATTAAATCTAAAAAAACCTTCAACACTTTAGCTTATGTGAATGTAAGTATTTTAAATAAAAGAGTGGGTACAAGCACAAATTTAGAAGGTAAATTTTCTATGCAGTTAGAAAAGTTTAAAAGTGATACTTTATTGATTAGTTACCTAGGTTTTAAGACTAAAAAAATTGCCATATCCTCTGTTTTAAAAAATCCGGCAGCTTATAAAGTGATCTATTTGGAAGACGAACTTTCTTCTTTAGATGACGTTATCATACAGATCAAGAAAAAGAAATACGGAAGCAAGCATAGCTTAGGTTTAAGAAAAAAATGGTTTTACAGTCGGATAGGTGTTCAATTTGGGATGGAACAAGCTATTTTAATTCCTAATGATAAGAGTAAAGTTGGTAAAATAGAAGAAGTAAGTTTTTGGGTAGGAAAGGAAGAGCAGTTATTTTACAACAGTAGATTAACTTGGTTTAGAATAAAGTTTTATAGTTATGATGAAGAAAAAAATGAGCCTAAGGAGTTGCTCTCTTATGAAGACATAATTCTTCAACCTAAAGAAAATGAAAAACAGGAGTTGAAAGTAGATGTGAGCAAATATCATATTCCCTTTCCTAAAGACGGTGTTTGTGTGGTGATAGAAACGGTTAACCCTAAGCCGAGTAAAGAAAGTGACAGCCAATACATAACTTATCCTCAATTAATATATTCCAGAGAAACAATCAATAGATCTTGGAAAAGGTACAGAGGTAATAATTGGTTTCAACAGTCTGAAGAACATAGATCAACTAGTGCTATTATGGGGTTTGAAAAGAAGTATTATATAGCGCCAGCGCTAAAAATTAAAGTACGGTATGAGAAGTAGAAGATAAGAAAATAGCAAATGGTTGTCTAAAAATTAAATTTTTGTCAATCTGAACTAGATTCAGGTTCTCATATTCATATAAGAATAAGTATGATGAGATTCTGAAATGAATTCAGAATGACGCTTTAACTATTATTAGTAAGATTTGAGGAGTACTTAAAATAAAAAAAGCCAAATTGAATTTCAATTTGGCTTTTTAATATGTTGTATTTAATTAAAAATCTGCGTTTTGCGGACTTCTAGGGTAAGGAATAACGTCTCTAATATTACCCATTCCTGTAGCGAATAAAACTAAGCGCTCAAAACCTAAACCGAAACCACTATGTACACAAGTTCCGAATTTACGGGTGTCTAAGTACCACCATAATTCTTCTTCATCGATGTCTAGTTCTTTCATTTTGGCTTGTAGTACGTCCAAACGTTCTTCACGTTGAGAACCTCCTACCATTTCTCCAATCCCAGGGAAAAGTACGTCCATCGCTCTTACGGTTTTACCATCTTCGTTAAGACGCATATAAAATGCTTTGATATTGGCGGGATAATCAAATAAGATTACCGGACATTTAAAATGTTTCTCTACTAAGAAACGTTCGTGTTCACTTTGTAAATCTGCTCCCCATTCTTCAATTACGTAATTGAATTTTTTCTTCTTGTTGGGTTTAGAATTTCTTAGAATATCTATAGCTTCGGTATAGCTAACACGCTTAAAGTTGTTTTCTGTGATAAACTTCAACTTATCACGCAAGGCCATAGGTGCGCGGTCTGCTTCAGGCTTACTTTTATCCTCTTGTATAAGTCTGTTTTCTAAGAAAGCCAAGTCATCATCACAGTTTTCTAAAATGTAGTTTAGAACGTACTTAATAAAGTCTTCAGCCAAATCCATATTTCCGTCAAGGTCGCAAAATGCAACCTCTGGTTCTATCATCCAAAACTCTGCTAAGTGACGAGAGGTGTTTGAGTTTTCGGCTCTAAAGGTAGGTCCGAATGTATACACTTGTCCTAAACCAAGGGCGTAAGTTTCAGCTTCTAACTGTCCGCTTACGGTAAGATTGGTTTCTTTTCCGAAAAAGTCTTCTTTAAAATTAATGCTTCCATCTTCATTTTTAGCAGGATTCGTAAGGCTCATATTAGTTACCTTAAACATTTCTCCGGCGCCTTCGGCATCACTACCTGTAATGATAGGGGTATTTACATAATTGAAGCCATTTTGCTGAAAGTATTGATGAACAGCAAAAGATAGCTTAGAACGCACTCGCATAATAGCACTAAAGGTGTTGGTGCGCACGCGTAAATGTGCTTGTTCTCTTAATTTTTCTAAAGAATGACGTTTAGGAGAAAGAATTGTTTTCTTAACCTCTTCTGGATCTGCTTTTCCTAAGATTTCTATGTCTTGTACTTCGATTTCTACTTTTTGTCCTTGCCCTTCACTTTCTTTAAGTGTACCTTTTATAGCAACGGCAGCTCCAACATTAATTTGTTTTAAGGTTTCTTCGGGAGTATTTTCAAAATCTACAACACATTGTAAATTATTAATCGTAGAACCATCATTTAGGGCGATAAAGCGGTTACTTCTAAAAGCGCGTACCCAGCCTTTTACATAAATTTCTTGTAAAACCGGATCGGTTTTAATTACATCTACAACTTTGGTATGTTTCATCTTCATTTAATTTGAGCGACAAATATAATTTTTAGCCCTAAGCTTAGCAAGAAGTTAGGGATAAAATGAATTCTTTGATATTAATTTAGATTTTTCTCCTCCTCTTCTTCTTCAGCAATAATATCTAAATGAGGTTCTTTAAAGGTTTCTTTGTTGGAAACACTTTTTTCTAAAGAAAGCAATAGTTAAGGCAACAGCAATAAGTTAGATAATATCGCGAAAAGCAAAGTTGTAGATACAAGTCCGCCAAGGGCAACCGTTCCTCCAACACTACTGATCATAAATACCGAGAATCCAAAGAACAAAACAATAGATGTATAGAACATAATCACGGTTGTTTCTTGTAAAGCTGAATAAAAAAACTTTTTAATTTACCTATTCTGATTTTCTCGAATATTAAGATAGTGTTCTTTTAAGAGTAGGTCTGTTTTGTTTTTATTGTCAGTAAGTATAGGGGTTTCTTTTATTTTTTTGAAATCGGTAAGAGAAACCTCGTAGTCGGTTATTGGGCCTTCGCTAAGTAGTATATCTTTAGCAATAAAAATATTATTTTTATCAAGTTTACCTTTTGTAGCAACAAACAAAACATCTCCATATTTATTATTGTTAGCTTGAATTGGGTTAAACATAGATATATTAAAGCCTACTTCTTTCAAAGTTTTATGTAGTGAAGGAACAAATTGGTTTTTAGAAAAATCTTGTATTCCACCGTGTTCAATAATTAAACTTCCGTTTTCTGGAAGCATGTTATAAATTTTTTTAAAACTTTCTAGAGTAACTAATTGTTTAGCCACATTTTCTCCTACAATTACATCTAAAACTATGATGTCGTATTTTTTGTTAGATGTATTAACGAAATATCTCCCATCTGTTATGTGGCTTTTCTCAGGATGTGCTTCCATCTCAAAATATTTTACTCCATAATCATATATTCTTTTATCTATTTCTACCGTTTCAACATCAATATTATACAGCTGCATATCTGAATAAATATTGCCTGCACCCAAACCAATAATTAATGCGGTTTTCTTTTTTGGCAATTGTCCGACAAGGTTTCTAATAAAGTTAACATAATAAATTAAACTGGCTTTAGGATAGTCTGAAACTGCTTGATTTTGCATAACATTATTTACTTTAAGAATTCTTCCATAAAAAGGCTTTCCATCGGGGCTTTTCATCTTTTGATTTGTTATAGCTATTTCACCCAGAAGGCCTTCAGAATATTCAACAAGTCTTTCGGTTTGATGCAATGCTGGAGAAAACTCAGTATAGCTTACGTAAGCCTGCCTAAATTGGGATAGAATAATAACAGCTAAAAGAATAGTTATAGGAATGGAAACTCTATGTTTTAATAAAAGTAATACTGATAACAAAGTTACTGATACTCCTAAAATAATTACCGGTAATGTAATACCGTAGTTAGGTATAATAGTAAAACCAAATACTAATGTAAAAAGTATACCCCCAAAAGTAGATATTGCATAAATGTTACCCGCAGATCTTCCAGCTTGTTTTGTAGATTGATTAATTTGATATATAATCATAGGGCTCATCATACCCATAAGGAAAATAGGAGGAAACAAAAAAACAAGTTGAGAAATTATTATTCCTGTAAAAAAGGAGAGGTTAATAGTTTCACTCATAACGGCTCTACCTAATGATGGTAATATTAAAACTAAAATCCCACTTAATAAAAATACTATAAAAATTGCTTTTTGAGAAGACAGTTTTTTCTTGGTTGTGGCATAGCCTCCAAAATAATATCCCGTCATTAAAGCCAATAGTGTTATTGAGAGCGTTGACGCCCAACTGTATAAGGAAGACCCAAAGTAAGGAGCTAAAATTCTTGCTCCTGCCAATTCAGTTACCATTACAACACCTCCTTCTATAAAAGAAACTAAATAAAGAAGATTAAAACTTATTTTTTTTAAAAAACTTGATGGTTGAGTAGTTTTTTGCATAAGTAATCTGAAGTTATTTTTTTTTATAATTTCAGGTTCTAAAATACAAAAAATTAACTTCTCTTTTCCTCCTCTTCCTCCTCTTCCGCAATAATATCTAAATGAGGTTCTTTAAAGGTTTCTTTGTTGGAAACGCTTTTTTCTAATGAAAGCAATAGCGATGGCAACAGCAACAGGTTAGAAAGCATGGCAAAAAGTAAAGTTGCTGATACAAGTCCGCCAAGGGCAACTGTACCTCCAAAACTACTGATCATAAATACCGAGAATCCAAAGAACAAAACAATCGAAGTGTAAAACATACTTACAGTGGTTTCTCGTAAAGCGGGATACACTGACTTCTTGATTTTCCAATTATGATATTTTAACTCTTGCCTGTATTTTGCTAAGAAGTGAATGGTGTCATCTACCGAAATTCCAAAAGCAATACTAAATACTAAAATGGTAGAAGGTTTTATAGGAATTCCTAAAAAGCCCATCATTCCTGCTGTAATTAATAAGGGTAGCAAATTGGGAATTAAAGAGATTAAAATCATTTTAAATGATCTAAACATCCAAGCCATAAAAATAGCGATGAGCAAAATAGCTAACGACAAAGAAAGCACTAGGTTTTGTACTAAATAGGTAGTTCCCTTTTGAAATACTAATGCTTTTCCTGTCATGGTAACGTCGTAACGCTCCTGCGGAAATAACTTATTGATTTGTGGCCATAAGTTGTCTTCTATACGTTCCATCTCTTCGGTGCCAATATCCTTCATAAACACTGTCATACGTGCATATTGCCCTGTAGAATCTACATACGCATTCAGTTGGTTATTATTACCGTCTGACATTCCTTTTAAATAAGGGAAAATAAAGTTTTTTTCTTGAGAGGTAGGAAGTTGGTAGTATTTAGGATTTCCGTTATAGTAAGCTTGTTTACTATATTTTACTAGATCTACCACCGATAAAGGTTTAGAAAGTTCTGGGACATCTGCCAATAAATTTTCAAGATCTCTCATCCGCTTTAGCGTTGAAAGTTTAAGAACCCCTTCTTTTCTTTTGGTATCGATTAAAATCTCTAATGGCATAATACCATTAAATTCTTCCTCAAAAAACTCTATATCCTTAAAAAATTCAGCCTGTTTTGGCATATCTTCTAGCAAACTCCCTGATACTTTTATCGTGTAAATACCTAGAATACTAATAACTAAAACTATTATTGAGGTAATATAAATCGTTATTCTACGGTGTTTAACGGTTCGTTCAATCCAACTTACAAAACCTTCTAGCCAAGTTTTCCCCAAATGTTTTAAGTGTCTTTCTTTTGGTGGTGCTAAATAGCTGTATATAATGGGTATGATGAGTAAACTTAAAATGAAAATTGCTAAAATGTTAATCGAAGCCACCACACCAAACTCTTTAAGCAGCTTACTTTCAGTAATAATAAAAGTAGCGAACCCAGAGGCTGTAGTGATATTTGTCATTAATGTAGCATTACCTACTTTGGTAATTACCCTCTGTAAAGACTTTGCTTGATTTCCGTGTTTTTTTATTTCTTGCTGATATTTATTTATCAAGAAAATACAGTTAGGA
Organism: Mesonia sp. K4-1; assembly: GCF_008017825.1. Taxonomy (NCBI): domain Bacteria; kingdom Pseudomonadati; phylum Bacteroidota; class Flavobacteriia; order Flavobacteriales; family Flavobacteriaceae; genus Mesonia; species Mesonia sp. K4-1. The sequence goes on along the minus strand of NZ_VRLS01000052.1, from coordinate 365,227 downwards.
ATACCAATCACAATAATTAGTGGAGGTATTATGGCTGTAAGTACAGTAATTTCATAGTGAAATAAACCTAATATCCCAAATGCCCACATCACACCAATGATTACCGTGAACATCGAGATGAGTGTTGCTCTAACCGATCTAAAAAAGAAAAAGAAAATAAGAGAAGTCACTAGTAATGCTCCACCCAAAAACCACTGTATTTCATCTACAATATTTTGAGAGTTTAGCGTTCTAATGTAAGGCATTCCAGAGACATGTAAATCTATATCATTTACCTCTTCAAACTCGTCTAGTAAGGGCTGTAATTGTTCCATCACAAAGACTTTTCTCTCTTTGGAATTGACAATATCTTTATTTAAATATACTGCGGTTTGAATGGTGTTGGTTTTTTTGCTATAAACCAAGCCTTCATAAAAAGGGAGCTTTTCAAAGATTTCTTCTTTATAGGCTTTCGCCTGAAGTTCATTAATTTGCTCTTCTTTTATTAAGGGAACTAACTCGAATCGGTTGGGATTGGTAAACTTTTGAAGTTTCTTGAGATTATGTATTCCAATGGAATATTCTACTTGTGAAAAAGAATCTAATTGCTTGGTGAGGTTATTCCAAGCATTAATTTTTTTTGGTGTAAATAAGTCTTTATCGTTACTGGCAATAACGAGGAGATTACCTTCCTCACCAAATTTATCTAAAAATTTTTTATACTCTTGATTTACCTCGTGATCATCTGGAAGTAGATTGGCTTCGGTATAAGAAAAACGCATGTTTTTCCATTGAAAACCTAAAAAAACAGTGAAGGCTATGATTAACCCTAAAATAATAACTCTGTTTCTTAGAATTATTCTTGCGATAGTATTCCAGAAACCAAAACTAAAGATCTTTGACATGACTCAAAATTAGGCTTGCAAAGGTATAAAATGCTACAAAATAAACAGTTGAATTTTCTATTTAAAGCTGAAAATAAAATGTAAACTTAAAACCAATATTGTCTTCAATTTGTGGTAAATGATACGCTCCATAACGGTAGGCAAAATTTAATCCAAAACCGAATAAGATTTTATTAATCTCTAAAGCAGCTTCGTTATAGCCATATTCTAAAGTATTGAAGGTAATATTTTGATGCTGTGCTTGGTTAGAAATATCTCCAATTGCATGTCGAGTTACAAATACGAATTCGGGTTTTATTTTTTTAGAAATTTCAAGCGGACGAAGACGATGCTTAATTTGAAGTGTTGCTAAACGATCACTAAAAAATTCGCTAAAATACATGGTTTCAAAGGTTCTTCTACCGGCTACAGAAAAGCGTTGTAAAACCTCGTCTTTATTGGGGTTATTAGGATAAGCGTGAAAAGTATGTGTTAATGGTAAGTCGCCAATAGCATAATCTCCTTCTAAGATGATTTCAGTATTATTTTGAGTAATCCTGTTGATGGTATAATTCATTTTAGCACCAATTTTAGTATACCTAAAATCACCATCTAGCATTCCATTTATGGCTTGTACAACTTGAAGAGAAAATTTAGGGTAACCTACATTTACCTCAATAGATTTTTCTGGCGCTTCTAAATAATCACTAAAAGGACTCCAGCGAAAACTAGCTGTTAATTCGGTCAAATCGTAAGATGAATAAAGTTTACCATCGTTTAAATAACGGTAACCGCCAGTTTGTTCAATTTTAGTTTTAGCTATTTGAAATTCGCTTAATAATTCAGGGAAAAAATTATGTTGTACGCTAGATTCAAAAGCTCGGTATTCATAATAAAAATTGATATTTACTAATCTAGGTTCGAATAGGGAATATACACGAGCGTCAGATAAATATAAGAAACTACCAACTTCTTGAATATCCTTGGTGTAACTGGCGTTTAGCCAAGTGTTTGTTTTTTTATTTAATGAAACGCCTGCTCCAAAATTATATTTAAATTCCCGGTCCTTGAAACCGTATACCGTGTAACCTTGGAGTCTAAAAACTTTCGAGAGTTTATCATTGGTAACTCCACCACCACCTAGTCTTAATCCTTCAAAATCGTTATATTTTAAAATTGTTCTCAAATCTAAATTGAAGAAACCAATGGGGTAGTAACCGATATTAAAATTTTGAAGAACATTAATTTTTCGGTTAATATTTTGGTTTTTAACAATGCTATCTACCTTTTGAAAAGTGTTTTCGTCCCTTTCCGTAAAGGGAATACTTCTATTTTCTTCCCAAAATGAAATAGGTTGTGAGGTTGCATTTGGAGTTAAAATAATAGAACTTACCTTTTTTAGGTCTTTATCTACATTTTCAAATACAATTTTTTCATTAATAGATGTAGAGTTTAAAAAGAGCTTACTGCTCACATCTTGTTCTTCGGGCAAACTTCCCAATGAGATATTACCTCCAAAAATTGAAACCTTTTTCCCGCCGCTACCAGGGAGGATTGTTACATTTTGCTTTTTAGGAAACCAGATATCCTCTTGCGGATAGTAAACAAAATCTTGTTCGGCGCTAATTTCTACTTCACCTTTTAGTTGTCCTACGGCTTTTTGTAAGCCATAATTTAAGGTGTCTATATAAAGTACACCTTCTAATCCTGCGACTTTTTTCTCTCTCTTTGGCTGAAAATAAATTACGAATGCAGGTCTGTCGTTTGCAGTAGTATCTAAAACTTTATAGGTGTAGTTATTAAAGGGGTTTTTAGATAACGGTCCTGCGTAATCATTACCAAATACGGTATATTTTTCTTTATACCATGTATTAGATTGAACTTTTAAGGAAAGTAATTCATAAACGGGTTCTTTAAACCCAGCTGTTCTTGTAGCGACAATCTCTTGTTTTACACCTTCTTCTTTGAGGAACTTAAAATCGCTTATTTGTTCACTTAAATAGGCTCTACCATCTTCTATGATTGTTTTTATTTCTCTATTTGTAGTGTCTAACTCTATGTTTAAAGAGTTTTTTTGATCGTCGATAATGAGTTTGTTGTAAGTTCTAAACGAATAGGAGTTAAATTTTAAATCGGGATCATTATATTTTTTTTGTGCTATCGCTTTTTTAATAATCCTATTGGCCAAAAGTCCGGTAGATTTTAAGTAAACTTGGTCTAATTTTTCAATGTCTCTATCTAATTGAATAAGGTAAAAATCATTGGTGTTGATTTTTACTTTTTTGCCTATGTAGCCTATATAGGAAACTTTTAAATAAGTATCTTGTTCTTCTACTTCTATTTCAAATGAGCCATCTATGTCGCTAAGTATGGCTTTATCTGAATTTACAATAGAAATATTGGCATATGGAATGGGATTTTGGGTATTTTTATCTACCGCTTTCCCAGTAATTATCCTTTGTCCTAATAGGAAATTGGGAATACAGAGGAAAATTAAAATACACCAAGAAAATTTTGCCATTTATAAGGGATTTAACATTGCAATAAAATCAAAAAAAGCGACATGACTGCCGCTCTTAGGTAAATTTTAAGTTTTTGAAATTATTAAACCGTCATAATTTCTTTCTCTTTATGCGTGTAGATATCATCTATTTTTTTGATAAACTTATCGGTTAAATTTTGAATATCTTCTTCAGCTCCTTTTTGTAAATCTTCAGAGATATCTAACTTTTTAATATCGTTATTAGCATTCTTGCGATCATTACGTACACCAACTTTAGAGTCTTCTGCTTCCGCTTTAGCTTGTTTAGCTAACTCTCGTCTTCTTTCTTCGGTTAAAGGTGGTACACTTATGATAACGCTTTCCCCATTGTTCATAGGATTGAAACCAAGGTTGGCATTCATAATACCTTTTTCAATTTCTTGTATTAAAGATTTTTCAAAAGGCTGAATAGATATGGTCCTAGCATCTGGAGTATTGATATTTCCCACTTGATTTAGCGGAGTTTTAGAACCATAATAGTCCACTAAAACCGAACTTACCATAGAAGGAGATGCCTTCCCAGCACGAATTTTTAATAGTTGCTTTTCTAAGTGAAGAATAGCGTTTTGCATAGCTTCTTCAGCGCCATCTATAATAAAATTAACTTCTTCGTTCATCTTTTTTATTTTTTATCTCTTTGAGATTGATCTCGATTATCTAAAAAAATTATTTGCTTATTGCGAGACTTTGATTCTTTTTCAATTATACGTAAAAAGAATGAAATTATAAATTTACTTTGGTACCTATATTTTCTCCAGAGACTACTCTCAATAAGTTTCCTGGTTTGTTCATATCAAAAACAATTATAGGCAATTCATTTTCTTGACTAAGGGTAAAAGCTGTAGTATCCATTACTTTTAATCCTTTTCTTAATACATCATCAAAAGTAATAAAATCAAATTTAGTTGCTTTTTGATCTTTTTCTGGATCTGAAGTGTAAATCCCATCAACTCTAGTTCCTTTTAAAATCACATCAGCTTCAATTTCAATGGCTCTTAAAACTGCGGCAGAATCAGTCGTAAAATATGGGTTTCCTGTTCCTCCTCCAAAAATAACCACTCTCCCTTTGTCTAAATGGCGCATTGCCTTACGGCGGATAAATGGTTCGGCTACTTCATTGATCTTTACGGCAGATTGTAAACGAGTTTGTATACCTGCATCTTCACAAGCGCTTTGTAGTGCTAAACCGTTAATTACAGTTGCTAACATTCCCATATGATCTCCTTGAACACGATCCATTCCTTTGCTAGCTCCAGCAACACCTCTAAAGATGTTTCCTCCTCCAATAACGATAGCTACTTCGATCCCCTTATCGGTAACCGATTTAATTTCTTTAGCATATTCTGCTAAACGATCTGGATCTATCCCATATTGACGAGATCCCATTAATGCTTCTCCAGAGAGTTTTAAAAGTATTCTTTTGTATTGCATGGATTGTATATGATAAAGTTGTGCAAATATAGCGATAAATGTATTTTGTAAAAGAATTGCTTTTAAAAATCCTTTAATAATATTTGAGCAATTATTTATATTCTTTTAAATGCTTATATCCTTTCTTTTTAAAACTTTCATTTAGTTCTTTAAAGTGATTCTTGCCATAAACCAATGCAATTTTGTTATAGGGAGAGTTGAGTACTTTATACTCTATATATTGATTTCTAATACTCATAATAACGTCATCTCTTTTAAAACTAGAGACCTGTTGGCAATTGTATTCTTGTTTAAGCCCGGTTAAGTAATCACAGGGCCCGAGTTTAATTTTATTATATTTAAGCTCAAAAACCTGCAATAAAGTATCTAAAGGAAGATCTATTTTTATATCTGTTTTTGTTAATCCTATATTTTTGTGTGTTTGGTTTGCATATTTGCTATTTCTTAGCGCTTTTGGGAGAGATTTATTTTCTTTATCGTTATACGCTGTAAGATGAAAGCCCATAAGTTTTCTAGCTTTCATTTTAAAAGTGTCAATTTCTTTCTTAGAATATAAGGTGGTATCTAGCTTAACTGACTCGTAGAAAATCGTATAATTTTGCTTCCGTAAAGAGTCTAATTTGTATTTTACATCGTCATAAAATTCTTGGTGGTTCAGGTGAACCATGGGAAAGGTAACAAGTTTTTTATTTTCCTTTTTGTTATAAAAGACTTCCGTCTTTACGGATTTACTTGTCATTGTTTTTAATAGCAATGTTGTGCAACTAGCAAAAAAAGAAATGATAATAATTAAACAGATAAGTTTTTTCATTACTTAAAGGTAAGAAACAAAAAACCCGCTAACAAATGAATGTAAGCGGGTAATAATTTAAATAAAAGAGAATGGCTTAACCTAAAGCAACTCTTTTAAATTCTGTGATAGTTACGTCTCCGTAAGAAGATACGTAATCTGCCACGTTTTTCTTTTCATCTTTAATGAAAGTTTGGTCTAATAAACACATTTCTTTATCTAAAGTTGTGTTGTCAGATAAGAAACGATCCATTTTTCCTGGTAAGATTTTATCCCAAATTTTTTCTGGTTTTCCTTCAGCTTGTAATTCTGCTTTAGCGTCCTCTTCAGCTTTAGCTTTAACCTCTGGTGTAATTTGAGACATAGAAATGTATTGAGGTACATTCTTTTTAGTTTTACCTAAACGTCCTAATTCAATATTTTCTTTTTCAATTTCAGCGATTCTAGCTTCAGTTTCAGATGCAACGAAAGCTGGATCTAAATCTTTGTAAGATAAAGAGCTTGCTCCCATAGAAGCAATTTGCATAGCAACGTCTTTACCTAAAGTTTCAGCGTTGTCTACTTTAGCAGAAAAACCTACGATTGCAGCAATTTTGTTAATGTGTACGTATTCTCCAACGTAAGCAGCATTAACAGTTTCGAAAGCATTGATGTCTAATTTCTCACCAATAACTCCTGTTTGTTCAACTAATTTATCTGCAACGCTCATTCCTCCAAAGTCAGCAGCTAAAAACTCTTCTTTGTTGTTGTAGTTTAAAGCTAAATCACCTAAGTCGCTAGCTAATTGTAAAAAGTTTTCGTTTTTACCAACAAAATCAGTTTCGCAACCTAATACGATAGCTACACCTTTAGTTTGGTCTGCATTTACTTTTGCTACAGCAGCACCTTCAGAAGATTCTCTGTCAGCTCTCTTAGCAGCTACTTTTTGTCCTTTTTTACGCAATACTTCAATTGCAGCATCAAAATCACCTTCAGCCTCTACTAAGGCTTTTTTGCAATCCATCATTCCGGCTCCAGTAGCCTTTCTTAATTTATTTACTTCAGCAGCACTTATTTTTGCCATGTTCTTAGGTTTTAATTTAAAAAAGATAAGTCGTTTAGAAAACTCTATTTTACAATAAAATCACTAAACGACTTACTTTTGAGTTTTATAAAATTGTTATTTTATTTTTCCTCTTTGTTAGAGGTAGCTTTCTCTAAAGTCTCTTGCTTAGATTCTAACTTTACCTCTTTTTTAGCTTCTTTCATAGCCTCTTTATCTTCTGCATCTTTAGAAGGAACTTCTACATCTTTCTTAGGCTCTGCTTTAGCTTCTTTTTTTGGAGCATCCTCTTTAGAAACTTTAGATTCTTTTTTGGCGTCCTTATCTGCTTTTCTTTCGCTTAATCCTGCTATAATAGAATCAGAAACATAAGAAATCACTTTCTTTACAGATTTTGAAGCATCATCGTTTGCTGGAATTACGTAATCTACCTCTCTTGGGTCAGAATTCGTATCTACCATTGCGAAGATTGGAATGTTTAATTTTTGTGCTTCTTTAATTGCGATGTGCTCACGAGTAATATCTACAACAAATAATGCTCCTGGTAAACGAGTCATATCTGAAATAGAACCTAAGTTTTTCTCTAACTTAGCTCTCATACGATCTACTTGTAAACGCTCTTTCTTAGAAAGTGAGTTGAAAGTTCCGTCTTTTTTCATACGGTCAACCATTGCCATTTTCTTTACTGCCTTACGGATAGTAACGAAATTGGTTAACATACCACCAGGCCAACGCTCAGTAATATAAGGCATGTTTGCTTTTGCAGCTTCTTCAGCTACAATTTCTTTTGCTTGTTTCTTGGTAGCAACGAATAAAATTTTTCTACCGCTTGCAGCGATTTTGCTAAGCGCTTCTGCAGTTTCCTGCATTTTTGCAGCAGTTTTATATAAGTTGATGATGTGAATACCATTACGCTCCATATAAATGTAAGGAGCCATATTTGGATTCCATCTTCTTGTCAAGTGACCAAAATGTACACCTGCATCAAGTAATTCTTTTACTTCTACTTTATTTGCCATTTTTGTAATAGTTTACGTTCTGTTGAGATAGCAATAAATAAGTGGCGTTTTTACGACCTTATTCATTTAGATGCTAAACTAACTTCGTTTTTAAAAACGAATAACAACAATACTTTTTTAATGTGTTGAAGGAGTATCCTGCAACAAAATAATTGATTAACGTTTCGAGAATTGGAATTTCTTACGAGCTTTCTTCTGACCGAATTTCTTACGTTCAACCATTCTAGGATCTCTCGTTAATAAACCTTCTGGCTTAAGCGTTAATCTGTTCTCTGCATCTAGTTCGCACATTGCTCTAGAGATGGCAAGACGAACAGCTTCTGCTTGTCCAGTAATTCCTCCTCCTAATACGCTAACTTTCAAGTCGAAGTTACCTTCGTTACCAGTTAACATTAAAGGCTGATTTACTTTATACTGAAGTGTTCCTGTAGTAAAGTAATCGTTAAGGTCTTTTTTGTTAACGGTAATGTTTCCTGTTCCTTCAGAAAGGTAAACACGTGCAACAGCAGTCTTTCTACGACCAATTTTGTGAATTGTCTCCATTTACACTAATTCGTTTAGGTTAATAGTTTTAGGCTTTTGCGCTTCATGATCGTGCTCAGAACCTACATATACCTTTAAATTTTTGAAAAGAGCAGAACCTAATTTGTTCTTAGGTAACATCCCTTTTACAGATTTTTCGATAAGTCTTATTGGATCCTTACCAAATAATTCTGAAGCAGTTAAGCTTCTTTGTCCACCCGGGTAACCTGTATGACGAATATATTCTTTCGCATCCCATTTCTTACCCGTTAAGTTGATCTTCTCTGCATTGATAATAACTACATTATCTCCGCAATCAACGTGTGGGGTGAAATCGGTCTTGTACTTTCCTCTAATAAACTTTGCAGCGATAGATGAAAGGCGACCCAGTGATTGTCCTTCAGCGTCTAGCACAACCCACTCCTTATTCACGGTGTTTTTGTTGGCAGAAACTGTTTTGTAACTTAATGTGTCCACACTAATTGTATTTAATAATTAAACATTCCTTTCCCTTTCCTAAAACGGGAAACGGGCTGCAAAAATACAATATTTAATTTATTGGGCAAGGGGGAAGAGTTAATTTTTTACTGAAGTGTTCTCGTTGCCAACTATTTGAAGTTCAAAGTTAAAGGAAAATTAAGATTTTGAGGTAATAATAGAGTCAATTTTCGTCTTTATTTTAATAATCCTTGTGCTTTAATTTGCTTTTGTATTTCGGCAATATCTTCAGGTATTTCATTTTCTGTGAGCCAATTGATATCTAAACCGTGACGTATTGCCGTTGTCATAAGTAGGGGTTCCTTTGCTATTAAATCGCCTAATTCCGTCAAGGGTTCTTCAAACTCTAATAATAGATCTTCGTGCATTTTTTGAATGAGTACCAAAGTTCTAAAGGTCCTTACTACCACATAGATACAAAACTTTCTAGCTTGAAATTCGTTTGATTTTCTAAAAAGTCTCGGGGTGTTTTTCAATACAGTGTTTAGCATGAGTAAATTAAGTGAGACCTCTCCAAATTTGTCTTTAGTCACACGTACGTGTTCAGAGATTTCTCCACTTACATAGCGAATAAGCATTTTTAAATGATTGAGCGATTTGGCTTCATTCGTAACCTTTTTAGCTCTCTTTTCGACTCTTTGTTCTAGAATCGCTCGGTGATCGTCTGCATTTTTATCATCAATCAATTCAAAGTATAGACGGTTGACCAAGTTTTGATCTTTCTTGAGTAAACGAATCAATAGTTTATCTTTTTCTTTTTCAGATAAATGGAGCACCGCTTCTTTAAACTCTGGACTGAATTTCATGATTTTTTTATTTTTCCGATGTTAATTCTTGTCATTCCGTGCTTGACATAGAATTTGACTCTATGTTATAGATAGAGCTAAAAAGATGAGATTCTGAACCAATTTTAGTATGACAACAATGTTGATGCTTAGATGCTAAATCTAATGAGCTTCTAACCAATTCTCACCCACACCAATTTCAACATCTAAAGGAACTTCTAGTTTAAAAGCATTTTCCATTTCATGTTTAATAAGTGTTTTTAAATCTTCTAATTCTTCTTTTAATACATCAAAAATCAATTCATCATGAACCTGAAGTAACATTTTAGATTTGAATTGCTTTTCTTTTAGCTTTCGCTGAATATTAATCATTGCCACTTTTATAATGTCGGCAGCACTTCCTTGTATGGGAGCGTTTACGGCATTTCTTTCGGCAGCACTTCTTACCACATTATTTTTCGCGTTAATGTCTTTTAAATAACGCCTTCTTCCTAAAACCGTTTCTACATAACCATTTTCTCGAGCAAAATGCACTTGATCGTCTATATAGTCTCTAAGTTTAGGGTAAGTTTTATAATAGGTTTCAATGAGTTCTTTAGATTCACTTCGAGTTAAATCGGTTTGATTGCTTAATCCGAAAGCAGAAACTCCATAAATAATCCCAAAGTTGACTGTCTTCGCATTGCTTCTTTGTTCTCTAGTAACTTCTTCAATAGGAACATTAAATACTTTTGCCGCTGTTGAAGCGTGAATATCTTCTCCATTTTGAAAAGCATTGATCATCGTTTCTTCTTCGCTTAATGCAGCAATAATCCTTAATTCTATCTGCGAATAATCGGCAGCTAATAAAATGTGATTTTCATCACGAGGAATAAAAGCTTTTCTTACTTCACGTCCGCGTTCTGTTCTAATAGGAATATTTTGAAGGTTAGGGTTGTTAGAACTCAGTCTTCCGGTTGCAGCAACAGTTTGCATATAATCGGTATGAATTCTTCCTGTTTTTTCTTCTATTTGATGTGGTAAAGCATCTACATAAGTGTTCTTTAATTTTACCAATCCGCGCCAAGCGAGCACATCTTTAATAATTTGGTGTTCATCGGCTAAGTAAGAAAGCACATCTTCTGCGGTAGAATACTGTCCGGTTTTAGTTTTCTTAGGTTTCTCTACCAATTCTAATTTTCCGAAAAGGATATCTCCTAACTGTTTTGGAGAACCAATATTAAACTCTTCTCCGGCCTCCTCATAAATTGTTTTTTCTAGGCTTAAGATATCTTTCTCTAAAGCATCGGACAGGTTCTTAAGAAAATCTCGGTTAACATGAACGCCTTCTAATTCCATTTCTGCTAAAACTTTAAGTAAAGGCAATTCAATTTCATTATAAAGTTTTTGGGTGTTGGTGTCTTTTAACTCCTTATCAAAAAACTCTTTTAATTGATAGGTAATATCGGCGTCTTCTACAGCGTATTCTTTTTGATCTTCTATAGCGACACTGCGCATACTTTTTTGATTCTTCCCTTTTTTTCCGATAAGGTCTACAATAGGTTTTGGCGAATAATTAAGGTAGGTTTCTGCCAATACATCCATATTGTGACGCATATCTGGATTGATGACATAGTGCGCTAACATAGTGTCAAAAAGAGGTTCGGCCACTTCAAGCTCGTAATTAGCCAATACTTTGATGTCGTATTTTAAATTCTGACCTATTTTTTGAATATTAGGATTACTAAAAAATTCTTTTAGAGGTTCTAAAATGGTCTTTGCTTCTTCTTGATCTTCTGGAATCGATACATAATATCCTTTTCCTTTTTCCCAGCTAAATGCAATTCCAACCAATTCGGCTTCGAAGGTGTTAAGCGAAGTCGTTTCGGTATCAAAACAAACCGAGGTTTGTTGTAAAAGTTTTTTAATAAATAATTGGGTGGCCATTCCTGGTTCTACCAATTGATATATATGTGGCGTGTTTTCTAAGTTCTGGTAACCGCTAAAGCTCTTTGCGGAAACGTCTTCTTGAGAAGTGTCGTTGCCAAACAAAGAGAACTGTCCTGCGCCAGCAGTGGGAGCAGATGCTTTTTTCTTTTCGGCGACGGCTGTGGGGGTCGTTAATCCTCCTCCAGATTCTCCGCCTTCATTGAACATTTTTATAAATTGCTCGGTAAGTCTTCTAAATTCTAATTCTTTAAAAATTTCAACAACTTCTTCTACATTGGGTTTAGAAAGCTCGTATTCTTCTTCGTTAAATTTTACATCACAGTCAGTAAAAATAGTAGCAAGCTTACGGGAAAGTCGGCCTAACTCAGCATTTTCTATCACCTTTTCTTTCATCTTCCCTTTTAACTGATCGGTGTTAGAAAGTAAGCCTTCCATACTATCAAACTGGGCGATAAATTTTTTAGCAGTTTTATCACCCACTCCAGGTAAACCGGGGATGTTATCTGAAGCATCTCCCATCATTCCCAAATAATCGATTACTTGCTCTGGGCGTTCAACTCCAAACCTCTTTTGAATTTCTGGGATCCCCCAAATCTCAATGGCATTTCCCATTCTTGCGGGGCGGTACATAAAAATGTTTTCAGAAACCAATTGCCCAAAATCTTTATCGGGCGTTACCATAAATACTTGGTAATTCTCTTTTTCGGCTTGTTTAGCAAGAGTTCCTATAATGTCATCGGCTTCTAATCCTTCCAATTCGATACAAGGAATATGCATTCCAGTAAGAATTTTTTTAATAAACGGAATGGCATCTCTTATGGCTTGTGGCGTTTCATCTCTATTAGCTTTGTATTCTTCAAACATTTCGGTTCTTGCAACGCTTCCGCCTTTATCAAAACAAACGGCTAAATGGTCTGGATTTTCTCTTTTAATGACATCAAAAAGTGAATTGGTAAACCCCATTATGGCAGAGGTGTCTTGCCCTTTGGAGTTAATTCTAGGATTCTTGATCAATGCGTAATATCCGCGAAAGATTAAAGCATATGCGTCTAGTAAAAAAAGTCTTTTTTGATTGGCCATGAAATTGATATTGAAAATGGAAGTGTAAAGTTATCAAATCTACAAGTTTTTATCATTCATTGAACGCTTAAATCTTTTAGGCTTTCTATTTATCAGACTTAAATAAATGTGGATGATTGTGTATTTTATTCCGCGAAAGCGTACTATATAATTACTGTAATTTGAGTTAAATAATACAAAAATAACATCTTAAGGAGCTTGGTTTGTGTAGTTTTGCAGCGCTAAATTTAGAAATATGCGTTGGGTTATTTTTGTGGTCATATATATTGTATTAAGTTTTTATAGTTTTCAAGCGGTAAAAACCGTCTTTAAAACCAATTGGGTACAATATTTATTTATTGGGTTGGTGGTTCTAATATTAGGGAATTTTATTTACCAATGGTTGCAGCCAGGAGAAGGGAGAGTTTTAACTCAATCTAAAAGTTATGCCTTCGGATTTTTATTAGCGATGCTCTCTGCAGAGTTAATTTTAGTGGTTTTTATGTTTGGGGAAGATATTGCTCGGTTATTATCGGCAACGTATAGTAAGTTTTTTACAGCTAAAGAATCTTTTCATTTACCTTCTCGGCGAAAATTTGTAGGAACATTAGCATTGGGTATTGCAGCCATTCCATTTGCCTCTTTACTTTACGGAATGTTTAAAGGAAAATATAACTTTAGAGTATTGAGCTATGACTTAGAGTTTGATGATTTACCTGAAGCATTTGACGGTTATCAAATCACTCAAATTAGTGATGTGCATAGCGGTAGTTTTGATAACCATAATAAAATATCTTACGCTGTAGATTTAATTAATGAGCAACAAAGTGATGCTATATTCTTTACAGGGGATCTGGTGAATAATCTAGCTAGTGAAATGGATGAATGGAGTGATTTGTTCTCCACTTTAAAGGCTAAAGATGGTGTGTTTTCGGTTTTAGGAAATCATGATTATGGAGATTATGTAGATTGGGCTAATACTTTAGAAAAAGAAAACAATTTAAATCGTTTAAAAGAGGTCCAAAAAAGTATGGGTTGGAGGTTGCTTTTAAACGAGAACGTATCTATAAATAGGGGAGAGCAAAAAATTAATTTAGTTGGCGTAGAGAATTGGGGGAAAGGTGGTTTTGTAAAACACGGAGATCTAGATAAAGCTGCAGCAGATTTAACTAAAGAAGATTTTAAAATATTACTGAGTCACGATCCTTCTTATTGGCAAGAAAAAATTAAATCTGATCCTAAGCATTATCAACTTACCCTTAGCGGACATACCCACGGAATGCAGTTTGGAATAGAAATTCCTGGTTGGATAAAGTGGAGTCCTATAAAATATCGTTACGAAAATTGGGCAGGAATTTATGAAGAGTTGGGTCGGTATATAAACGTTAATAGGGGCTTTGGTTTTTTAGGGTACCCAGGTAGAGTAGGAATATGGCCAGAGGTTACCGTGATAAAATTAAGCAAGAGAAAAGCTTAATATACACTTAGGCGTTAAAAATTGCTTTTAATCTATAAATTATATACATTTACACGTGTAACCCTCTATAATTTATATGATGAAAATTTTACTATCCATTTTATTAATAGTTGTTTCTTACTCTTTGGGGTTCTCTCAAGTAGGAATCAACACTACAGATCCTGATGCCAGTGCAGCATTAGATATTGTGAATGACGAACGTGGAGTTTTAATTCCTAGAATGAATTCTCAACAACGAATTGATATTTTAGAGCCAGCAAATTCTTTACTTGTTTTTGATACCGATGAAAATGCCTATTATTATAACGATGGAGACGATCAAAACCCCAATTGGATACCATTGCTTTCTGACAAAGAAAAGAGAGACAATTATGTTATCGTTAAAACCCTAAGTGATTTCCCAGCTGCTTCAGGGGGGACGATTACTTTAGATGAAAATACTCTTTATGAAGTAAATGGTACTATTACCCTTAGTGAATCTATAGATGTAAATGGGGCCTATTTAATAGGGAAAGACACTAATGAGGATGTTTTAAATTATACAGGTTCTAGTGCATTATTTACGGGTTCTGCCAATGCAAGTTTTAGGAACATAACATTTAATAATTCAAACAGTGGTAGCTTATTTAATCTTACAGCTTCTTCTACAAATAGCCTAATTGCCCAAAGTGTAGTAGTTAATGGTTTTAGTTCTGTAGGTACAGTTGAAGGCTATGGATTAGTTTTCTTTAATGTGATGCAGTATTTAAATAATAGTGATGGAATCACATATACAGATATTGGTAATTTACTTTTAAATAATATGGGGTGGCAGCCAAGTAATGGGGACTCTTATGAAACTTTTACAGGAACTTTTGGGTTTATTCAAAAAGTAAGTGGTTTCACAACGGTAGGTTCAGGTGCAACTGGTTTAGATGTTAGTTCTAATCCTACGGTGGGTTCAGGAACTCTACTAGGAACTGTTTTTTCTGGAGCTGGTACATATGTTAATCCTTATAATTCTGGCGGTGGAATTTACACTGGTTATAATTTTAATGATAATTGGACTATTAATTCGCCAGGAATAAAAAAAGAAGATGACGATCTTGCGACTGGAACAATTTATATACAAAGAAACTCTACAAGCAATAACCCTATTTTTGATATAAGCAGCGCTGTCGCTATAGATGGTATTACAGATTCAAGTAATTTATTTAGAATGTCAGATAATGTAAATGGAGAAAGTGATAATATCCTGCAGTATAAAGGCAATAGTACTAGGACTTTTAGTGTGCGTGGTAGCTTATCTTATCAAACTACAAATACAGGTGGTGGGCTTATTAGTACTATACATGCCTTTTATCTAAGAAGATATGATAGTAATGGTGTTTCAATTAGTATTCCTTTAGGTACAGAAGTTTATGAAGAAGTTAATAATACAAATGTTCGTGCTATCCCTATCGCAGGTACTATTGTATTAAACCCTGGGGATTACATTAGAGTATTTGGACAGTTAATTTCAGGTAATAGGGATTCTATTAGGGCTTACTCGCTAAGTTTATCTTTGGATTAATTCTAATCTCTTAACAAACTCCTAATTATTTGGTGATTAATGACTGCTTCTCTATTTTTATTTTTTAAAAAATGACCCTATGTCAAAATTTGGAGAATTAATAGATTCAGAAAAGCCAGTTTTATTAAATTTTCATTCGGTAAAAAGTGGAGAGGAAGCTTCTCATCTTATTTTAAAAGATGTAGTTGCCACTTTGGGTGAAAAAGTAAAAGTGATTAAAATAGAGGTAGAAAAAAATAAATCTTTAGTGGAGGCTTTAAGAATTTCAGAGTTGCCCACTTATATACTGTATAAAAACGGAGAAATGCTGTGGCGACATAGCGGTGAGCAAAATGCAGATTCTTTAATTTCAATAGTAGAAAAAAATATTTAAAGGGTATCAAATTTATATCCTAACTTACTATAATACATTAGAACCTTAGGTAAAACATGCCTAAGGTTTTTTTCTGCTTTTAAGCTATCGTGAAAAACTAAAATACTTCCATTCTTGGTGTTTTTAAGAACCCTTTTCCAGCAGTTTTCTTTGCTTAGATCTTGATTATAGTCTTTGCTTAAAACATCCCACATAACGATCTCATAGTCTTTTAAAATCTCTTGAGCTTGTGATGAGGTTGCCTTTCCGTAAGGAGGTCTAAATAATGCTTTCGCGGAATTTGAGACGTAACTATCTATGATTTTTTGTGTGCTAAGAATTTGTTGTAGGTAATTCGATTTACGGGTTTTCCAGCCGTTTACATGTTGAAGGGTGTGGTTTCCTATTCGGTGTTTGTTTTTAATGACCGACTCAAATACCTCTGGATGTTTTTCAATATTTTCTCCGATACAAAAAAACGTAGCTTTCGCTTTAAACTGTTGGAGAAGACCTAATACCCAAGGAGTAACTTCAGGGATTGGACCGTCGTCAAATGTGAGGTAAATGACTTTCTCCTCTCTAGAGCGATGCCAAACTCTTTGTGGGTAAAGCTTTTTTCCGATAATGGAAATTAACTCCGCCATGGATTTATAATGACGGAGTGTTTATTAAAGTGTCTTGTAGTAAAGTTTGATCTTGTTTAAGTTCATTTTCTAGGTTAGGAGTGTTTTGTAAAGGTAAATCTTCCTCAACATCATAATTCTCATCATCCCTATAAAAATGTTTAAACTTCTTAAGATAACTATTAAACTCATCAGCTTTCTCTTTTACCAATTCTTCATCTTGATTAAGAACTAGAAGATCAATTAAGCTTCTGTACCGTTCAATATCTGTGATAATTTCATCGCCAATGTTGTATTGTCTTTCTAATGATAACTGACTGTAATAATTGATGTTTTCCTGATATTTTTCAGCAATCTTATTCCATATATCTCTCGCTTTTTCTTTTTCACCAATTTGATAGTAACCATCAATAAAAGGTTCTATAAGCGGATAATACCCATATTTTTCTAAAGGCATTTTTTCCATTCCTAAATCTAGAATTTCTTTAGCTCTAACCGAGTCTTTCTCTTTTAAAAGATTTTCTACCAAGCGTGCTAAGTTGCTTCTATAGGTAATCGAGTTTTTGCGAGTTTCAGGATCATAATAAATATCATCGCTTCCGCTGTTACCCCATTCCCAATCTTTAACGATAGAGTACATTTTATCGGTGTCAATTCTACCCATTGTATATGGGTCTCTAGGATTTATAGGAGTTTGAATAGGAACCAACTTATAGCAAACACCGTCTAACTGTAAGTAATCCTTCATCCATAGATAATCATCGTTACCAAAGCTTCCTCCAGTGAAATAAATAGGTCGTTTCCAGTCTACATTTGCTAAGACATCTAACATTAATAAACGGTTCTTGTATATGGCATTTCCTTCGAGTTGAATGTCGATATAAGGAACGATTTTATCTTTTTCTTCTGGTTTTACAATTCCGCTTTCAATAGCATTTGTTGCATTTACAGGAACTCTTATGGTTTTAGTAGGAAATACACTAATGGTTTGTCCATTTTGTAATTCTGCCTGTGTACTTGGGTGGTCGCTCTTTATGTATTTTAACCAATCGGTGATTAATAAAGTATCACCTACACGAGGATCTTCCATATACCTTAGGTAATCGTTTTTTCCGTAAAGATAATCTTCGTGTTCAAAAATGGTTTTTACGGCTTTACTTTCATAAGCAGCTCTTTTCATTTGATCAATATACCAATCGGTTGCAAAAAGGCTGGTATTGATCACACGAACATCGGTTCGGTAGCCTTCTATTTCTTGAGCATACCAAAGTGCAAATGTGTCGTTATCCCCAATGGTAAATAAAATCCCGTTTTCATCTACCGAATCGAGATACATTTTTGCCATAGATCTAGCCGTGTATTTTCCAGAGCGGTCGTGATCGTCGTAGTTTTGTGAAAGTAAAATTCCGGGAACGGCGATTAAACAAATCACACTAACTACTGGAGCTATGATTTTTGGAGAGGCGTATTGTTTTAATTTATCAATAAGTGCATACACACCAAAACCAATCCAAATGGCGAAAACGTAAAATGATCCTACGAGGGCGTAATCCCTTTCACGAGGTTCAAAAGGTCTTTCGTTGAGGTATATTTTGAGGGCTATTCCTGTAAAAAGAAAGAAAACTAATAGAACCCAGAAGGTTTTTACATCTCTTTTTGACTGAAATAATAATCCGATTAAGCCTAAAATTAGAGGCAGGAAGAAATAGGTATTTCTCCCTTTGTTATTTTTAACGTCACTAGGTAGATTATCTTGAGAGCCGAGTCTAATCTCGTCTATAAAATCTATTCCGCTAAGCCAATTTCCGTGAAGATCATCATACTTTCCTTGAATATCGTCTTGTCTTCCTGTAAAATTCCACATAAAATACCTCCAATACATATACCCCATTTGGAATTGAAATAAATACTGAAAGTTAGAAGCTGTAGAAGGTTTTTCTACTTTAAGATAAGCTCCGAATTGCTCTAAGAAACTAATGTAATCTTCATTGGTAAGCTTTCCTAAAGCATATTCTTTTTTAAATTGATTAACCGTAGAAACCAACTGGTCTTCTTGTTGATATTCTGGTAAGATTGAAAACTCTATGGGACCTGTAAACTGCATATAGTTAGCCATATGCTCTGTACTCCACATTCTAGGTAAGAACGTTTTATGCTCATCACTAGAGTTTTGTTTAGAATTTTTCCAATCATTGACAATGATGTATTTTCCAGCAGCTTCATCTTCTTCATATTTAGGTTTATCATCTATGTACGGTTGATCTTCATCTAAACCTCCAAAGAGATCGGTAAATTGAGGACCGTAAAATAATTTTGTTTCAGGATATTGCTCTCGGTTATAATATGCCAAGAGTTCTCTAGCGTTATCCGGACTGTTTTCATTAATAACAGTTCCTGCATTGGCACGTATAGGAAGCATTACCCAAGAAGAAAAGCCTATAAAAATAAATAAGGTACAAAGGATTAAAGTATTGGCATGGATGTAATCTTTTTTCCGTGTAAACGTTAATCCAAAGTAAAAAAGCGCTATTAATACTAAAGCAGCAATAATCGTCCCCGAATTAAAAGGTAAACCAAAAGTATTGACAAAAAATACTTCCGCTTCAGCGAAAAAGGTTAGTGAATAAGGAAGTAAAAGTTTGAAAATAAACATTAAAATAGCCACAACGACTACATTTGCTATGATGAAATTCTTTACAGTTACTTTTTCTACGTTTTTAAAATAGTACAAGAAACCAATTGCTGGGATGGTAAGAAGAGCCATAAAGTGAACTCCAAATGATAAACCAATAATAAAAGCAATTAGAATAAGCCAACGATTACCGCGAGGTTTAAACATATCTCTGTCCCAAAGTAATCCTACATAAAATAAAATGGCCATTAAGAAACTTGCCATGGCATAAACTTCGGCCTCTACAGCGCTAAACCAAAAACTGTCTGTAAATGTAAATGCTAATGAACCGACTAAAGCACTTCCTAAAACAGCTACTTTTTTAGAAGCAGATAGGGTTTCTTCGTGACCTGCAATTTTTCTTACCAATAAGCTAATAGACCAAAACATAAATAATATAGTAAAGGCGCTAGAAAAAACCGATACCATATTCACCATAAGTGCGACTTGATCTGCATCTGATGCAAAAGTAGAAAAGAAAGCTCCTGTCATCTGAAATAAAGGCGCTCCTGGTGGATGTCCTACTTGTAATTTTGCCGATGTAGCAATATATTCCCCTGCATCCCAAAAACTGGCAGTAGGTTCTACAGTTAGCATATAAGTGATTAAGGCAATGGCAAAAACTAACCATCCCATTATTTTGTTCCACTTACTAAAGTTAAAGTCTCTCATACTTAATGAATAATAATGTCTAGCAATTTGGCGAATTTAAGAATAAATGCCGAATGAGAAGAGAACGTATAAAGGATAAAAATATTTTTTTTAAAAAAATTTTTATTTTTATTTGGTATAACGAAAGTTTCTTTTAAATTTGCACTCGCATTACGATGATGGCCCATGGTGTAACTGGCAACACGTCTGTTTTTGGTACAGAAGAGTCTAGGTTCGAGCCCTAGTGGGCCAACAAAAAAACCCAATTTCTTATAGAGATTGGGTTTTTTCATTTATAAACCTTACAAGTTTATAATTATTGGTTTGTTTGGTGTAATGTACTTATCATCAAAAGACGTAGCGTTAATGTAAGTAGTCTTTCCTAATTTAATTTTCCCGTAGTTATCATGTGCATGTCCAAAAATATGGTAGTCGGGTTGTAAGCATTTTATTTGCCTTCTTAAATAGGGGCATCCTACATGTTTGTTTTTTGTATGATCTAAAATGTCGTAAGGTGGATTGTGGGTAATTACTATATTCGCTTTGCGCGGAATTTTTTCCCAATGATTTTCAATCTGATCTACTTTTAGTCCAAATGCCCATCTTTCTCCTAATGATGTGTTTGGTGAACCCCAGAAATGAAGATTATTTATAATTAGAGATTCATTGATTAAAATATGTACGCCTTGTAAGTAGGGCTTTAATTTTTCGTAGCGTTCTTTCTCAAGGTAAAAATCATGATTGCCGGGAACTAAGATTTTATAAGCATGATTTTGATTAGAGAACCATGATAAAAAGGCCTTAGTTTCGTGAAAAGTTCCGACTTCAGAAAAGTCCCCTGCGTGTATAAGAATATCTCCATCGGGGATATTTAGTAGGTTTTCTCTGGTATGGGTGTCAGCAATGCAAATTAATTTCATGCCGTAATGATAAACAAATTAAATTCTAATCAAGAATTTTTTCAGTTTGTTCCTCATCTAGCGGAAGTGCGATTTTTGTGGCTTGCATAATAAGTATGCAAACAATAAGAGTGGTTAGAAGAAAAAAAAGAAATTTAACTAAAAGACTGTCTGTATGTAAAAAACTATAGATACCCAATGCAATTTCTGCAATAAGAAAAAAGGCTAAGAAAATAAGTTTAAGTATCATTTTTACATAAGATTATGTTGCAAATATAAAGCGAGAGCTTCATTGATTTTTCTAAAAAAATACAATTAATTTAAATTTAACGATTGGCTAATATTTAGAATATTTTCGTTAAATCTTTTACAATAAGTTAGATAGGTAAATATTAAAACTTACTTTCATTTTCAAAACAAAATTAATTTGAAAACATTTTTAAAGATTATATCTGCAGTAGGAGTTTTGCTAATTGTCGGTTATATCGCCACGCACTTTTTTGTAAAAAATAAAATAGAAACCGCTCTAGATAAGCCAATCGCAGAGGGTGTAGTTAAATACGAAGATTTAGGACTTAATCTTTTCCGCGGAAGCGTAGACTTGGCAAATATTAAATGGAAAAGTGACAAGAATGAATCTCATCTTAGTGTTCCTCGTTTAAAAGTTACTAGTTTCTCTTATTATGCATTATTGTTTGATGATCAGATAAAGGTGAAAAGGGTATTTTTAAAAGAACCGAAAATTTTCCTTCACCAACAAACAGATTCTGTAAAATCCGATTCTGAAAATGATGGTAAAAAATTCGAAAAAGAAATTCTTGTAGAGAAATTTGAGTTAGATAATGGAAATTTTATCTTGAAAAAAGACAGTATTGAAAAAATGCGAGTGGCTGAGTTAAACTTTAAGATGCTAGATATTTTTTCTAATAAAAAATCAAGAAATAATAATGTGCCTTTTGATTATAGAAAATATGAAATGAGTGGAGGTGGTTTTTTCTTTGATATGAATGATTTGCAAGAATTAAATGTTGAGAAAGTGTCTGTTTCAGAAAAAAATATTTCTTTACGGAATTTACATATGGCTCCTAAACATAGTAAAGAAAAGTATATTGAGCATATTCCTTATGAAAAAGATTGGATGGATTTAAAGATTGACGAGTTATCGATTCTTGACTATACGTTGAATTTAAAAGACAAAAAGAGCTTTTCGGCTCCACTGGTAGAAATCAATAAATTAAATTTTGATATTTACAGAGATAAGACGGTTAAGGATGATGTGAGAGAGAAGGACTTGTACAGTAAAATGTTAAGAGATTTAGATTTTGGTGTTAAGATAGATTCATTGAGTGTTACTTCTAGTTATGTATCTTATGAGGAACAATTGCATAAACCTGGACCAGCGGCAAGAATATTTTTTGAAGATTTCAATTCTGGGATATCAAACATTACTAATCTGGATTTAAGCCGAGAAGATTTTCCTGTAACTAAAGTCAACATTAGTACTCAATTTATGGGGAATTCTAAACTAGATTTTAACTGGAGTTTTAAGGTGAACGATACGTTAGATCGTTTTACGATTCAAGGTTCTGGTTACCAAATTCCTGATACATCTATTAATTCTTTTTTTAGACCTGCGTTTAATATGGAAGCAGAAGGAGGTGTTGATGAGGTGTATTATAATTTTAGCGGTGATCGTAATCAAGCTTCGGGAGATATTAAATTAGATTATGAGAAATTTAAATTGCACGTTTTAAAGAAAGATCGCGAAAGAAAAAATAAGGTGCTTAGTTTTTTGGCAAATATAGTGGTGAAGAACTCTTCTAAGAACGGAGGTATTTCTAAAAATGTAGGTGAAGTTAAAAGAGACAAGACCAAATCTTTTTGGAATTATTTTTGGTCTTGTCTCGAAGCTGGTTTGAAGAAAGTATTTATTTAATTCTAAAAGTAACCACGGGTCTTTTTGCGTGATTTACTAAGTCTTCGCTTATGCTTCCGTTAAGGAAATGAGCAAGGCCTTTTCTTCCGTGGGTGCTAACACCAATTAAATCTGCATTCTTTTTAGAGGCGTATTTTAAAATTCCTTTTTCAACAGATTCGGCTCCATAAACTTCAAAACTTACGTTGCTTGTGTTTACACCGCTAAGAAGAGCTGTAGATTTTTCTTCTAAGTAATCGTCGGTTTTAAATTTATTAGAGGTGTTGATGTATACCACGTGCATTTTTGCATTTAGCATATTGCAAAATTGAACAGCCTCTATAAATGAATCTTTATTTTTTTCCATTAAATCGGTGGCGTACACCATATTTTTCACGTCAGAAACCATAATGTCGTCCTTAATTACGAGAACAGGTATATCTGAATTTCTAACCACTTTTTCTGTATTAGAGCCAATAAAAACTTCTTTCATTCCGGTGGCGCCATGAGAACCCATGACTACCATGTCTACATTGTTATCTTTGGTAAATTCCATAATTCCATCAAAAGCTTCTTGAAATTGTACCGCTTCGTAAACTTTAATTCCGTTAAGATAATCTTTAGACAAAACCTCTTCAAAACGTTTATGGGCAAGTTTCATAAAGTATATAGACTCGGGAATTTGATTTCCGCTTCCAGAAGTTGCGGGATCAATAAGTTGTGTGGGAAGCTCGAGCATATGTAGAAGGTAGATTTCGCTGTTATATTTTTTAGCAAATTGTGCGGCAACTTTTAAAGCACTTTCTGCTTGTTCAGAAAAATCTGTAGGGACAAGAATTTTTTTCATTTTAAGGTGGTTTAATTTTGTTAATTAATCTTATATAATAAAGTTACAAATAATTTCATTGGACATCTAATTTATTATGTTAGAAAATATTACTATATTTGCAGTGGAAAGAAAAAATAATTGATAGAGGGGACATACAGTCCCCTCTTTTTATAAATATTTTAATGCAGAAAGAGTTAGTTAAAGGATTGCTAGACAAAGCTTTAGATGAGAATGAAAGCTTGTTTTTGATAGACTTTGAAATTAAGAGTGATAACCAGATTTTTGTGGTTATAGATGGGGATAAAGGTGTCTCTGTGAATGATTGTATTGATGTTAGTCGTGCTATTGAGCATAATTTAGACCGAGAAGAAGAAGATTTTTCTTTAGAAGTGACCTCTGCCGGAGTAGCTGCGCCTTTGTTAATTCCGAGGCAGTTTAAGAAAAATATTGGAAGAAAGTTAGCGGTGAAATTAAAGGAGGAGGCTATAGAAGCCAATTTAGAAGATGCTAACGAAGAAGAAATTACACTCCGTTGGAAGGCTAGAGAACCTAAGCCTGTGGGAAAAGGAAAAGTAACAGTGAAAAAAGAAGCTGTAATACCTTATTCCGATATTGTAGAAGCAAAAGTGATGATAACGTTTTAACAGAAATTAGATATGGAGAATATCGATTTGATTAACTCTTTTTCGGAGTTTAAGGATGATAAATTAATAGATCGTGTAACTTTAATGGCGATTTTAGAGGATGTATTTAGAAATGCTCTAAAGAAAAGATTTGGGGAAGACGATAATTTTGATATTATTATCAATCCTGATAAAGGAGATTTAGAGATATGGAGAAATAGAGTTGTGGTAGCAGATGGAGAGGTTGAAGATGACAACAAAGAAATCTCACTTACAGCTGCTAGAAAAATTGAGCCAGATTTTGAAGTAGATGAAGATGTTTCTGAAGAAGTGAAATTGATAGATTTAGGTCGTAGAGCTATTTTAGCTTTAAGGCAAAATCTAATTTCTAAAATACATGAGCACGATAATACGAATATCTATAAGCAGTTTAAGGACTTAGAAGGTGAGATTTATACGGCAGAAGTTCATCATATTCGTCATAGAACCGTAATTTTGTTAGATGATGAGGGTAACGAACTGGTAATGCCTAAAGATAGACAGATTCCTTCAGATTTTTTCCGTAAAGGTGAGAATGTAAGAGGAGTGATTGAAAGTGTAGAATTAAAAGGGAATAAGCCAATTATTATTTTATCAAGAACGGCTCCTGTTTTCTTAGAGAAATTATTTGAGCAAGAAATCCCAGAAGTTTTCGACGGATTGATTACCGTAAAGAAAGTGGTTAGGGTTCCTGGAGAAAAAGCTAAAGTGGCAGTAGATTCTTATGATGATAGAATTGACCCTGTTGGAGCTTGTGTGGGAATGAAAGGTTCTCGTATTCACGGTATTGTTCGTGAACTAGGAAATGAAAATATAGATGTAATTAATTTTACGACTAATAATCAATTGTTGATTACTAGAGCGTTAAGTCCTGCAAGAGTTACTTCTATTAAAATAGATGAAGAAAAGAAAACCGCTCAGGTAATGTTAAAACCTGAAGAAGTTTCTAAGGCTATTGGTAGAGGTGGTCATAACATTCGTTTGGCTGGCCAGTTAACAGGTTATGAGATTGATGTTTATAGAGAAGGAGGAGAAGAAGATGTTGAGTTATCTGAATTTACAGACGAAATTGAAGATTGGGTAATTGCAGAATTATCTAGAATAGGATTAGATACGGCTAAAAGCGTCTTGGAGAAAGATGTAGTAGATTTAGTCAAAATAACAGACCTTGAAGAAGAAACCATTCAAAATGTAATTAGGGTCTTAAAAGAAGAATTTGAAGATTAATTTTTTTTTAAAAATTTTAATCATATAATAAGAATAAAGAGGTTAATTTAGAGGCAATTTATGGCTGAAGCAAGAACAATGCGATTAAACAAAGTACTACGTGAATTCAATATATCACTAGACCGTGCTGTAGAATTTTTAGATTCTAAAGGTTATGATATTGAAGCGCGTCCTACTACAAAAATTTCCGAAGAAGTTTACCAAGTGCTTTTTGAGAAGTTCCAAACTGATAAAAGTAAAAAAGTAGCTTCAAAAGAAGTAAGTGAAGAGAGAAAGAAAGAAAAGGAGGAGCTTCGACTGACAAGAGAAAAAGAGCAAGAGGAAAAATTGCGTAAACTAGAAGAGAGAAGACTGAAAGAGAAGGAGAGAGAAGAGGAGGAAGCTCGAATAGTTAAAGCTAAGGCAAGTTTAAGTGGTCCTAAGCAGGTTGGGAAAATAGATTTAGATAAAGATAAATCTAAAAATAAACCAAAACCTAAAAAGGAAGAAACACCTCAAAAGCCTCAAGAACCTAAAAAAGAAGAAAAGAAGAAGGAAGAGCCTGTTTCAACTTCAAAATCTGGGTTGAAGAAAGAATCTCCTTCTAAAAAAGAAGAAGAGGTGAAAGCTCCAGAAGAACGTTTGGAGACTCAGTATAAGAAACTTAACGGACCTAATTTTACAGGAGAAAAAATTGATTTAAGTCAATTTAAAAAGAAACCTGCTAAAAAGAAAGAAGATCCTAAAGCTAGTGCCGCTGCTGCTGCTAAGAAAAAGAAGCGTAGAAGAATTAGTAAAGATTCTGGTGGTAATGCTCCTGGAGGTAACAGGAGAACTGGTGGTGGAGCCTTCAAAAAAGGTGGAAACAACAAAGCTCGTAGACCTCAGGTTACTAAAGAGGAACCTACAGAAGAGGAAGTACAAAAACAAATTCGTGAAACTTTAGAGAAACTTCAAGGTAAATCTTCTAAAGGTAAAGGAGCGAAATATAGAAGAGATAAAAGAGATCAACACCGTCAAAAAACTGAAGACGAGCAAGCGCAGCAAGAACAGGAGAACAAAACACTTAAAGTTACTGAGTTTGTAACGGTAAGTGAAGTTGCGACGATGATGGATGTGCCAGTAACGAAAGTAATTTCTGCTTGTATGTCATTAGGAATGATGGTAACGATGAATCAGCGTCTAGATGCTGAGACGCTTTCTATTGTTGCTGATGAGTTTGGATATGAAGTTGATTTTGTGACTGCCGACTTAGAAGAGTCAATTGAAGAGGTTGTAGATAATCCAGAAGATCTTGTTGAAAGAGCGCCTATTGTAACTGTAATGGGGCACGTAGATCACGGTAAAACTTCATTGTTGGATTATGTTCGTAAAGAAAATGTAATCGCAGGTGAAAGTGGAGGAATTACACAGCACATTGGAGCTTACGGAGTTGAATTAGAAAATGGTAATAAAATTGCATTTTTAGATACACCAGGACACGAAGCCTTTACGGCGATGCGTGCTCGTGGAGCTCAGGTTACAGATATTGCTATTGTAGTAATTGCAGCAGATGATGATGTGATGCCACAAACAAAAGAAGCTATTTCTCACGCTCAAGCAGCGGGAGTGCCAATTATATTTGCGATTAACAAAACAGATTTACCTACAGCTAATGTAGAGAAAATTAAAGAGAAGTTAGCTTCTATGAATTTGTTAGTAGAAGATTGGGGTGGTAAAGTACAATCTCAAGATATTTCTGCGAAGACAGGAGCTGGAGTAAAAGAATTATTAGAAAAAGTTTTACTTGAAGCTGAAATCTTAGAGCTTAAAGCAAATCCAGATAGAAACGCTTCAGGTACTGTTGTGGAAGCTTATTTAGATAAAGGTAGAGGGTATATCTCAACTATTTTAGTGCAAAGTGGTACTTTGAAGATAGGAGATTATGTTCTTGCAGGAACTACAAGTGGTAAGATTAAAGCTATGCACGATGAGCGTGGCAATAAAATAAAAGAAGCAGGGCCTTCAACGCCAGTTTCAATATTAGGATTAGACGGTGCTCCGCAAGCTGGAGATAAATTCTCTGTAATGGAAGATGAGCGTGAAGCTAAAGATATTGCATCTAAGCGTACTCAGCTACAACGTGAGCAGAGTGTAAGAACTCAACGTCATATTACTTTAGATGAAATTGGACGAAGAATTGCTTTAGGAGACTTTAAAGAATTAAATATTATCTTAAAAGGTGATGTTGATGGTTCGGTAGAAGCCTTAACGGATAGTTTCCAAAAATTATCTACAGAAGAGATTCAAGTAAATATTATCCATAAAGGAGTAGGTGCTATTACAGAAAGTGATGTATTGCTTGCTTCGGCTTCTGATGCGATTATTATCGGATTTAATGTTAGACCTGCTGGGAATGCTCGTCAAGTTGCTGATAAGGAAGAAATAGACATCAGAACTTATTCTATTATTTACGATGCTATCAATGATCTTAAGGATGCTATGGAAGGTATGTTATCTCCAGAGATGAAAGAAGAGATTACGGGTAACGCAGAGATTAGAGAAACATTTAAGATATCTAAAATCGGAACCATCGCTGGTTGTATGGTAACTGATGGTAAGATTTATAGAAATAGTAACATTCGATTAATTCGTGATGGAGTGGTAGTTTATACTGGATTCTTATCTTCATTAAAACGATTTAAGGATGATGTGAAAGAAGTTTCTAAAGGCTACGATTGTGGTCTTCAAATTAAGAACTACAATGATATTAAAGAAGGAGATGTTGTTGAAGCATTCCAAGAGGTTGCAGTTAAAAAGAAACTTAAATAAATTTAAAGATTATAAATAAAAAAAGCTGCTCAATAAGAGTAGCTTTTTTTATTTATAATTAAGAGCTCTAAGCTCTTCATTTAATATTACAGTAAAACGCTTGCTGGGCCATATATATTAGTTCTGTATTGTTAATTTTACTGTCTGGGTTTAAATACAAAAGAACTTTTAAAATCCTCTTTAATGGCGATAAATAACCTTTCTGCCTCAAGTCTATCTCTAAAGTCACCTACCCAAACTTTGTAATTAGGAGTTTGGTATTCTATACTAGCAGGTTCATCTGGATGCTTTATTTTAAATTTCTGTCTAATCTTGTTGGCCGCTTCTAATGTTGACCCAGAGAAGAGCTGAATTTTGTAACGCTCATTAAGTTCATTACTCTCTGTCATTTTTGATTTTAATACTAAGAGTTCTTGAACTAATGGGTCTGTATTTATTTTAGATTTACTCTCTTGAGCATTTAAGTTTGTTAAGCTGAAAGTGCAAATGCTTAAAAATAAATAAATTACTGAGGTGTGTTTGTTCATAACGCAAATTAATTTTTACAAAAGTATGATTAAATAACTATAGTTGGGCTTGAATTATTATTTAGAAGTAATATAAATTAAGCATTAACAGTTCTGTAACATTCCTTAAATCATCTATAAGTATTACTTTTGTGCTTGGATTTAGGAGTGTTAAGATATGTTAATATAGCTAACTACTTCACTGTAAAAATCATACCAAATTAAGATGTTAATTCAGCTGTAATATGAAAAAGGTGAATATACGCCATTCAATTTCTAGAACACTACTACTCTCGTTAGTAGTTTTATTTTCATTCTCTCAAACTTCGTTTTCGCAAGAAGACTCTGGAGCTGCTGCGGATGCTCCTAGTGTAGAAGAGTCTGCTTCGGCAGAAGCGATACCTTCGAGTTCACAAGGTGGAGATCCTGCTGCGGGTAAAGATTTGTTTAACTCCTTATGTGCTGCTTGTCATAAGCCGTATAAACGAGCGACAGGTCCTGCTTTGCATGGAGTGACAGAAAGACATGAAATCGATTGGCTTTATAGATGGATAAAAAATAGTGCTGCAATGATCGATGCAGGAGATCCTGAAGCGGTAGCAATTTATGAGGAGTACAATGAGACTCCAATGAATGCTTTCCCTCAGTTATCAAATTCTGATATCGATAACATACTTGCGTATGTGGAGCAGCCAAAACCAGAACCTAAAGTGGCAGCTACAGGTGAGGGTCAAGCTTCAGGTGGGTCTGGAAGCGGGGTGTCAACTAATATTGTTTTAGGAGTGCTTGCATTTGTGTTACTGTTATTGGTAGCGGTGTTGGTGTTGGTGAATAAAACGTTAAATCGATTTGCGGAAGCAAATGGTGTTCCTGTGGTAGTTTCTGAGAAAAGAAAGCCAATCTGGAAAGCTTTTGTTGAGAATCAATTTTTAGTTTTGGTTACCTCAGTATTCTTGTTGCTTGCTGGTGGGTATTTTGTTTATGGATATTTGATGCAGGTAGGTGTTGATCAGGGTTATCAGCCGGTTCAGCCAATACATTATTCGCATAAAATTCATGCAGGAGATAATCAGATCGAGTGTAAATATTGTCACTCTTCTGCTCGAGTAAGTAAAACATCTGGGATACCATCGCTAAATGTGTGTATGAACTGTCATAAATCTATTTCTGAAGTAGCGCCAGAAACTGCTACTGAAGATTATTCTAAAGAGTTTTATGATGGTGAGATCGCTAAGCTTTACGAGGCGACAGGATGGGATCCTGCGACTCAGTCGTATAGCGGAGAGCAAAAACCTGTAAAGTGGGTGAGAATTCATAACCTGCCGGACTTTGCTTATTTTAATCACTCGCAGCACGTTTCTGTAGCTGGAATTACTTGTCAAGAGTGTCACGGTCCTGTAGAGGAGATGGAAATTATGCGTCAACATTCACCATTAACAATGGGTTGGTGTATTAATTGTCACAGAGAAACAAACGTAAAAGTAGAAGGCAATAAGTATTATGAGAAAATTCATGAGGAATTGTCTAAGAAATATGGTGTTGAAACATTAACAGCGGCTCAAATGGGTGCGTTGGAATGCGGTAAATGTCACTACTAATTTTTTAAGAAGTTAATATCTATATTATCATATGTCATCAAACAAGAAATACTGGAAAAGTGTTGAAGAGCTAAAGGAGGATAGTTCTATTGTTGAGACGCTTCAACAGAATGAATTTGTGGAAGAAATTCCTACAGATGAGTTTTTGGGAGACAAAGAAACATTAGAAAGTTCTAAAACTTCCAGAAGGGATTTCCTTAAATTTGTTGGGTTTAGTACGGCGGCTGCGTCTCTTGCAGCTTGTGAAGGTCCTGTGACTAAATCAATACCTTACGTGGTTCAACCAGAGCGTATCGTTCCTGGTGTAGCTAATTATTATGCTACAACTATTGCAGATGGGTTTGATTTTTCTAGCGTACTGGTTAAAACTCGTGAAGGAAGACCTATTAAAATAGAAAATAATACTCTTGGTAAGGTTAATTCTGGTGCAAATGCTAGAGTTCATGCTTCTGTATTGTCATTGTATGATAATAAAAGAGTTAAAAGGCCTTCTATTAAAGGGGAAGATGTTTCTTGGGAAAGGTTTGATAAGGAGTTAAGTGAAAAATTAAATGGTGTAGGAGGAAAAGAAATTGTGTTAATGACACAAACTTTTGCTAGTCCTTCTACTACTGAATTGATTAAAGAGTTTAAGGCGAAATTTTCGAATGTTCGTCACGTAGTATATGATACCGTATCTGAAAACGCTGCGTTAAATGCGTTTGAGGCAAAGTATGGTTACAGAGCGCTTCCTAATTATGATTTTTCTAAAGCAGAAACAATCGTTTCTATTGGAGCAGATTTCTTAGGAGATTGGCAAGGTGGAGGATATGATTCTGGATATGCGCAGGGAAGAATTCCAAAGAATGGAAAAATGTCACGTCATATTCAGTTTGAATCTAATATGTCTATGACAGGTGCAAATGCAGATAAGCGTGTTCCTGTAACTCCTTCTGAGCAAAAGATGATTTTAGCTGCGCTTTACGGATATGTTTCGGGAAATCCTTCAAGTAATTTAGCTGCTAAACTAGATGATGCTGTTGTAAAAGCTAAAGAACAATTAAGAAGAGCTGGGTCTGGAGCGGTAGTGGTTTCTGGAATCGAAGATGAGGATGCTCAAAATTTAGTAATGGCAATAAACGAACAGTTAGGTAGCGCGGTAATGGATATTGCTAATCCTAGAATGATTCGTCAAGGTAATGCTAAGGAGGTTCTTGATTTAGTAAATAAAATGAATAATGGTGCTGTAGGTGCTATTATGACTGCAGGAGTAAACCCTGCTTATAGCTTACCAAACGCAGATGTGTTTGTGAAAGCGCTTAAAAACGTAGATGTAAAAGTAGCTTTCTCTTCTAAAATGGATGAGACTGCTAAATTATGTAATTTTGTTGCTGCTACGCCTCATTACTTAGAAAGTTGGGGTGATGTGCAGTTAACTAAAAATTACTTTAGTTTAATGCAGCCTACGATTAAGCCATTATTTGATACACGTCAATTTCAAGATTGTTTATTGAAATGGACGGGTAGTGAAAAGTCTTACTATGAGTATATTAAAGAGACTTGGAAAGGAAAGTTAGGTTCTTCTTCTTGGTCAACTGCATTGCATGATGGAGTTTTTGAGTCGAATTCAACGCTTTCTGAAGAATCTGATGCTGAATTTTTGGGTGCAGGTGTATCTGCTTCCGCTTCAGCGAGAAAATTATCTCAGTCTGAAAAAGGAAAAGGTTTAGAGTTGACGCTCTATACTAAAACTGCTCTTGGAGATGGGGAACAGGCTAATAACCCTTGGTTACAAGAATTACCAGATCCTATTACTCGAGCTTCTTGGGATAATTACTTAACGGTTTCTAAGGCTGATGCTGAAGCAATGGATTTAGAAAATAAACACGTTGCTAATGGTGGTTTAAATGGTAGCTATGTTACTGTTAAATTAGGTAAAACTGAGCTTAAGAATGTTCCTGTGATCATTCAGCCAGGACAAGCTAAAGGTTCTGTTGGTTTAGCTTTAGGATACGGAAGAAAAGAAGCAATTCAAGAAGAAATGCAGGTAGGTGTTAATGCTTACCCGTTATATAAAGATTTTAATAACGTTCAAAATATTACCATTGAAAAAGCATCTGGTGAGCATGAGTTTGCTTGTGTGCAGTTGCATAACACTTTAATGGGTAGAGGAGATGTTGTAAAAGAAACAACGTTAGAAATTTTCAATACTAAGGATAAGCACGAGTGGAATTCAACTCCGCACGTATCTTTAAATCACGAGCCTGTTCCTGTGACTTCTCCAGAGGTAGATCTTTGGGATGAATTTGACAGAACAATTGGTCACCATTTTAATCTTTCTATAGATTTAAATGCTTGTACAGGTTGTGGAGCTTGTGTTATTGCTTGTCATAGTGAAAATAATGTTCCTGTTGTAGGAAAATCTGAAGTAAGACGTAGTAGGGATATGCACTGGTTGCGTATTGATCGTTACTACTCATCTGAAGAGACTTTCGCAGGAGATAATCAAAAGAAAGATGATTTTGACGGTTTAGGTGATTCATTGTCTGGATTCGGTGAGCTAGAAGATGCTTCCGATAATCCTCAGGTTGTTTTCCAGCCAGTAATGTGTCAGCACTGTAATCACGCACCTTGTGAAACTGTTTGTCCGGTAGCGGCAACTTCTCACGGTCGTCAAGGTCAAAACCATATGGCTTACAACCGTTGTGTAGGTACAAGATATTGTGCTAACAACTGTCCTTATAAAGTACGTCGTTTTAACTGGTTCTTGTACAATAAGAATGACGAGTTTGATTACCATATGAATAATGATTTGGGTAGAATGGTATTAAACCCAGATGTTACGGTAAGATCTCGTGGGGTGATGGAAAAATGTTCTATGTGTATTCAAATGACACAAAAAACAATTCTTGATGCTAAACGTGACGGAAGAGAAATTAAAGATGGAGAATTCCAAACCGCTTGTTCTAATGCATGTAGTTCTGGTGCGATGAAATTTGGAGATATCAACGATAAAGAAAGTGTTGTAAATGATAAAAAACAAGATGATAGAATGTATCACTTGTTGGAATATGTAGGTACGAAACCTAATGTATTCTATCATACAAAAGTTAGAAACACTTCTGAAGTATAATAATAGAGTTAATAAAAGAATCAATTATAAAGCATTATGTCTCATTACGAAGCACCTATTAGAAAGCCTTTAGTTACCGGAGATAAATCCTATCATGATGTTACTATAGATGTTGCAGCACCTGTTGAAGGTAAAGCAAATAAGTCTTGGTGGATTGTATTTTCTATTGCCTTAGTAGCTTTTATTTGGGGATTAGGATGTATCACTTACACTGTATCTACAGGTATTGGTACTTGGGGATTAAACAAGACCGTAGGTTGGGCTTGGGATATTACCAATTTTGTTTGGTGGGTAGGTATTGGTCACGCTGGTACACTTATTTCTGCCGTATTATTGTTATTCCGTCAAAAATGGAGAATGGCAATTAACCGTTCCGCGGAAGCGATGACAATCTTCTCTGTAGTTCAAGCAGGTTTATTTCCGATTATTCACATGGGTCGTCCTTGGTTAGCATATTGGGTATTACCAATTCCTAATCAATTTGGATCATTGTGGGTAAACTTTAACTCTCCACTACTTTGGGATGTGTTTGCAATTTCAACTTACTTATCTGTTTCATTAGTATTCTGGTGGACAGGTTTATTGCCAGATTTTGCAATGATTAGGGATAGAGCGGTAAAGCCTTTTCAAAAGAGAATTTATTCTATTCTTTCATTTGGATGGTCTGGAAGAGCTAAAGATTGGCAACGTTTTGAAGAAGTGTCATTGGTATTGGCAGGTTTAGCTACTCCATTAGTACTGTCTGTACACACTATTGTATCTTTTGACTTTGCTACATCGGTTATACCAGGTTGGCATACTACGATTTTCCCTCCTTACTTTGTGGCGGGAGCGATTTTCTCTGGTTTTGCTATGGTAAATACCTTATTGATTATCATGCGTAAGGTTTCTAATTTAGAAAACTACATTACTGTTCAGCATATAGAATTAATGAACATTGTAATTATGCTTACAGGTTCTATTGTTGGGGTAGCGTATATTACCGAGTTGGTAATTGCATGGTACTCTGGAGTTGAATTTGAGCAGTACGCATTCTTAAATAGGGCAACAGGACCTTATGCTTGGGCATACTGGTGTATGATGACGTGTAACGTATTTTCTCCTCAGTTCATGTGGTTCCCTAAATTAAGAAGAAGTATAATGTTCTCTTTCTTTATCTCTATCGTAGTAAACATAGGAATGTGGTTTGAGCGTTTTGTAATTATCGTAACTTCTTTACATAGAGATTATTTACCATCATCTTGGACAATGTTCTCTCCAACCTTTGTAGATATTGGTATTTTTATAGGAACAATTGGGTTTTTCTTTGTACTATTCTTATTATACGCTAGAACGTTCCCTGTAATTGCACAGGCAGAAGTAAAAACAATCCTGAAATCTTCAGGAGCAAAATATAAGCAGTTAAGAGCAGAACATGGAGATCATGTAAAACTATATGATGAGCCTGTAAGAAAGCCAGCGTCAAATATCGATAATGAAAAAGACGCAGCAGATGATGCTAATTCAGACTCAGATAATAATATAAACTCATAATAAGTAAAGAATGTCTTCAAAAGTTATACACGCTATTTATACGGACGATGACTTGCTTATGCAAGCCGTAAAGCAAACAAGAGAGGCCAACTACCACATTGAAGAGGTTTATACACCTTTTCCTGTACACGGTCTTGATAAGGCAATGGGATTAGCTCCAACTCGATTAGCAATTACCTCATTTTTGTATGGATTAGTTGGTTTATCGGTAGCTATTTCTATGATGAATTTTATTATGATACAAGATTGGCCGCAAGATATTGGAGGAAAGCCAAGTTTTAGCTTTCTGGAGAACTTACCGGCATTCGTACCAATTATGTTTGAACTTACCGTATTTTTTGCTGCTCACCTTATGGTTATTACTTTTTATATGAGAAGTAAGCTATGGCCTTTTAAACAAGCTGAAAATCCAGATGTCAGAACTACAGATGACCACTTCTTAATGGAAGTTAGTGTAGGGAAACATAATGTAAAAGATATGTCTAAATTTCTAAGCGATACCGGAGCTTTAGAAGTGAACTTAATAAACAAATAAACCTATGAAAAGTTTATTTAAAATAGCTGGGGTTACTTTAATGTCTTTATTGGCAGTATCCTGTTTTAATGAAAAAGATAGAAACTATCAATACTTTCCTAACATGTATAAATCTGTAGGATATGAAACCTATGGAGAGTATGAAGTTTTTGAAGGAAGCCAAGAAGCAAAATTACCTGTAGAGGGAACTATTCCTAGGGGATGGATGCCATACGAATATGACAACACTACAGAGGGTTATGATTTAGCTAAAGCGGAATTAAAAAATCCACTTCCTTATACAGAAGATAATGTAAATGAAGGAAAAGCACTTTATACAATCTACTGTGCAATTTGCCACGGTGATAAAGGTGATGGAAAAGGAACTTTAGCACAAAGAGAAAAAATACTTGGTATTCCGGCTTATGATGATGCTGGAAGAGCAATTACTGAAGGTTCTGTTTATCATGTAATGTATTATGGGATAAACACTATGGGATCTTATGCAGCTCAAACCAATGAAAAAGAACGTTGGCAAATAGATCATTATGTAATGGATTTGAAAGCTCAATTGGAAGGAAAACCAAAAAGAGAGCCTTTAACTGAAGATGAAGCAAAGCAATTTGATAGTAGTTCAGAAAATCAAATGGTAAATGCAGATGAAGAAATGACAAATGATGCAGCTTCTAGTCATGAGAATGCTAATAGAGAAGAGAGCAGTAGCTTAAACGAAGAATAAATTAAGAATCAACCGCATTATATATTTTAATATGTACACGCTATCTGGTAAATTAAAAATAACAGCAATAATCTTAATGATTGTTGGAGCAATAGGACTTATCTATGGCTTCTTATCTGCACCATCTACAATAGAAGATGTGAAAGAAATTATTGCATCCCACGAAGCTCATGGCGAAGGACACGCTGAAGCAGAACAAGCTACACATCACGTAGAAGAAACTCACGCAGACGAATCTCATGCACCTGTAGAAGAAGCTCACGTTGAAGCTGCACACGGCGATGAAGATGCACACGCAGAACACTTGTTACATCAATTACAAAATAAACCTTGGGCTGCAACTTATGTAGCGGCTTTCTTTTTCTTTATGATAGCTTTAGGTGCTTTAGCATTTTATGCAATTCAGCACGCAGCTCAAGCAGGATGGTCACCTGTTCTATTTAGAGTAATGGAAGCAGTTACCGCTTATTTATTGCCTGGTAGTATCATTATGTTTATCTTATTAGCTCTTTCAGGTTTTCATATCAACCATTTATTTATTTGGATGGATCCAGAAGTAGTAGCAAATGATGAACTTATTCAAGGTAAATCATCTTACTTAAATGTTCCTTTCTTTTTAATTAGAGCTGCTATTTATATTGCAGGGTGGAATATTTTTAGATATTTCCTTAGAAAAAATTCATTAAAACACGATGAAGTAGATCACAATCGTTTCTATAAGAAAAGTTTTAAATTATCTGCAGGATTTTTAGTATTCTTTATCGTGACAGAATCAATGATGTCTTGGGATTGGATTATGAGTTTAGATCCGCACTGGTTTAGTACTTTATTCGGATGGTATGTATTTGCAAGTATGTTCGTATCTGCCATTACCGTGATAGCTTTAGTGACTATGTACTTAAAATCTAAAGGGTATTTAGAATATGTAAACGATAGTCATATTCATGATCTTGCTAAATTTATGTTTGGTATTAGTATTTTCTGGACTTACTTATGGTTTTCACAGTTTATGTTAATATGGTATTCAAACATCCCAGAAGAGGTAACTTATTTCATTACACGAATAGAAGACTACAACTTGCCTTTCTTTGGTATGGTGGCCTTAAACTTTATTTTCCCTGTATTGATGTTAATGAATAGCGATTACAAAAGAATTAACTGGTTTGTAGTAATGACTGGTATTGTTATTCTTTTTGGTCACTACTTAGATATTTACAATATGGTTATGCCTGCCACAGTTGGTAAATCTTGGTTTATCGGTGTGCCAGAAATAAGTGCTATACTTTTCTTTGGAGGATTATTTATGTTTATCGTATTTAATGCTTTAACAAAAGCACCATTACTAGCAAAACGCAACCCTTTTATTAAGGAGAGTCAACATTTTCATTATTAAGATAATTAGTTTAAAGAAGATATTATAAAATGACTGTATTTTTAATCATCATAGTTATAGCGCTTTTAGGAATTACGTTTTGGCAAATGTCAAAAATCCTAAAACTATCTAAGTCTCAGAGTTCAGAAGATCCAACTATTGCATCCGATAAGGATAACAAAATTCAGGGTTACTTGATGTTGGCTTTTTTAATTGTATTTAACATTTTTATGTTTTACAATTTTTGGAGCTATTCTAAATTCTATTTACCTGAAGCTGCTTCGGCACATGGAGAGGAGTATGACCGTTTAATGTTCATCTCTATCGGACTTATTATGGTAGTACAAGTTTTAACTCAATTTTTGCTACACTATTTCTCATTTAAGTATAAAGGGGAAAAAGGTAAAAAAGCATACTTCTATGCAGATAATGATAAGTTAGAGTTTATATGGACTATTATTCCTGTAATTGTTTTAGCAGGTTTAATTATCTACGGATTATTTACTTGGTCTGAAATTATGAATGTGGAAGAGGATGAAGATACTGTTGTTATTGAATTATATGCTTATCAGTTTGGATGGAAAGCTAGATACGCAGGAGAAGATAACACCTTGGGTAAAGCCAATGTTAGGTTTATTGAAGGTATTAATACAGTTGGTATTGATGAAAGCGATAGTTACGCAATGGACGATAAAATAACAAGCGAACTTCACCTTCCTGTAGATAAGAAAGTACTATTTAAGTTAAGATCTCAGGATGTTTTACACTCTGCTTACTTTCCTTTCTTTAGAGCGCAAATGAATGTTGTTCCTGGGATGATTACTCAATTTGGTTTTACTCCTACAATTACTTCTGAAGAAATGAGAAATTCAGAGTATATGGTAGAAAAGATGACCGAAATCAATCAAATCCGTAAAGAGAACAGTAAAGAATTGGTCGCTAATGGGGAGATGGCTTTAGATCCTTATGAGTTCGAGTACTATTTATTATGTAACAAGATTTGTGGTATTTCTCACTACAATATGCAAATGAAAATAGTAGTAGAAAGCGAAGAAGATTACAAGGAGTGGTTAGCTGGTCAAGAGAGTTTTGGAGAAACTATGGCGAAGCAAGAAGAAAATAACAAACAATAATTATTTAAAAGTAATATATTATAGATATGTCAGCATTAGCAAACGCAACAGTAGCTCAAGATCATCACGGACACGATGATCATGGACATCATCATAAAGAAACCTTTATTACTAAATATATATTTAGTCAAGATCATAAAATGATCGCCAAGCAGTACCTGATTACTGGTTTAATCATGGGTGCGCTAGGGATTCTTATGTCTGTGTTATTTAGAATACAAATTGCATGGCCAGAACAGTCTTTCGCAATATTTGAATTACTTTTAGGTGAAAAATATGCTCCAGATGGAGTGATGAATGCAGATGCATACTTGGCTTTGGTTACCATTCACGGTACTATTATGGTATTTTTTGTGTTAACTGCCGGTTTAAGTGGTACGTTTAGTAACTTCTTAATTCCATTGCAAATTGGTGCTAGAGATATGGCATCTGGATTTTTAAATATGGTTTCTTACTGGATATTTTTCATTTCTAGTGTAATCATGATTTCCTCATTATTTGTTGAGTCTGGTCCTGCTTCAGCAGGGTGGACGATCTATCCTCCATTAAGTGCATTACCAGAAGCTATTCCTGGATCAGGAATGGGAATGACACTTTGGTTAGTATCTATGGCATTTTTTATCGCACAGTCTCTTTTAGGTTCTCTAAACTATATTGTAACGGTAATCAATTTAAGAACTAAGGGAATGTCTATGACAAGACTTCCATTAACTATATGGGCATTATTTGTAACTGCTATTATTGGGGTTGTTTCTTTTCCAGTATTATTGTCTGCAGCATTAATGTTGATTATGGATAGAAGCTTTGGAACTTCATTTTTCTTAAGTGATATATATATTAAAGGAGAAGTTTTAGCACATCAAGGTGGTTCACCAGTATTATTTGAACACTTATTTTGGTTCTTAGGTCACCCAGAAGTTTACATTGTAATTCTTCCGGCAATGGGTCTGGTATCAGAAATTATGGCAAGTAACTCTAGAAAACCTATTTTTGGTTATAGAGCGATGGTTGCTTCTATATTAGCAATTGCGTTTTTATCTACTATTGTATGGGGTCACCATATGTTCGTATCTGGGATGAATCCATTCTTAGGATCGGTATTTACCTTTACAACCTTATTAATTGCAATTCCATCGGCAGTAAAAGCCTTTAACTGGATTACTACCTTATGGAAAGGAAACTTACAAATGAATACAGGAATGCTGTTTTCTATTGGTTTTGTTTCTACATTTATTACTGGAGGTTTAACGGGAATTATCTTAGGTGATAGTACTTTAGATATTAACGTTCACGATACGTACTTTGTAATTGCTCACTTCCACTTAGTAATGGGTATATCTGCGCTTTACGGATTATTTGCAGGGGTTTACCACTGGTTCCCTAAAATGTTTGGAAGAATGATGAATAAAAACTTAGGTTATGTTCACTTCTGGGTAACAGCAATAGGTGCTTATGGAGTATTCTTCCCAATGCACTTTATCGGAATGGCAGGGTTACCAAGACGTTATTATACAAATACTGCTTTCCCATATTTTGATGATTTAGCTGATACGAATGTTCTAATTACTGTATTTGCAATTATTACAGCAGTAGTACAGTTAGTATTTATTTATAACTTTATTTCTTCTATCTTTTACGGTAAGAGAGCAACACAAAACCCGTGGAGATCTAATACTTTAGAGTGGACTACTCCAGTAGAACACGTTCACGGAAACTGGCCAGGAGAAATTCCTTCAGTATACCGTTGGTCTTATGATTACAGTAAAATGAATATAGATGAAACAGATTACGTTATCCCAGGACAAGATTTTGTTCCTCAAAACGTACCTTTACAAAAAAATGAAGAAGAGCTAAATCACTAATTAGTTCCTCAGCAAACTATACAAAGCCTTTTCTATCTTTAGAAAAGGCTTTTTATTTATATTTGTTTTATGAATGAAAATCTAGATGCTAGCGGAGAAAATTTTACTCCAGAAGAGTTTGATATAGAAAGAGCTTTAAGACCTCTTTCTTTTGATGATTTTGCAGGTCAGCAAAAGGTGCTTGAGAACCTTCAAATCTTTGTGCAGGCGGCTAATTTAAGGGGAGAAGCATTAGATCATACCTTATTTCACGGTCCTCCGGGCTTAGGGAAAACTACTTTAGCACACATATTAGCGAATGAACTTAACGTAGGTATCAAAATTACATCTGGGCCCGTTTTAGATAAGCCTGGTGATCTTGCTGGTCTATTAACTAATCTAGAAGAAAGAGACGTCTTGTTTATAGACGAGATACATAGATTAAGTCCTATTGTAGAAGAATATCTCTATTCTGCTATGGAGGATTTTAGAATTGATATTATGATTGAGTCTGGACCAAATGCGCGTTCAGTACAAATTAATTTAAATCCGTTTACCTTAGTTGGAGCTACAACCAGATCGGGTCTTTTAACAGCGCCTATGCGTGCCAGATTCGGAATATCTAGTAGATTAGAATACTATTCAACAGAGCTACTTTCTAATATTGTACAAAGAAGCGCCGAAATTTTGAATGTGCCTATAAGTATAGATGCTGCAATAGAAATCGCGGGTAGAAGTAGAGGAACTCCAAGAATTGCCAATGCTCTCTTAAGAAGGATTAGAGATTTTGCTCAGATAAAAGGAAATGGAAAAATAGATATCGAAATATCTAAATATGGATTGAATGCGCTTAACGTAGACGCCCATGGTTTAGATGATATGGATAACAAGATTCTATCTACGATTATAGATAAATTTAAAGGCGGCCCAGTAGGAATTACGACCCTTTCAACAGCAGTTAGTGAAAGCTCTGAAACTATCGAAGAGGTGTACGAACCTTTTTTAATTCAACAAGGTTTCATTGTACGTACGCCAAGAGGAAGAGAGGTAACTCCTGCGGCTTATAAACATCTAGGAAAAACCAGGCACGATACACAAGGCGGGTTGTTCTAAAGGCATAACATTTTCAGTAATTCATATAGCTTTCGTAAAATTCAGTAAATAAAAATGTTGAATAATACTTCTAGGTACACAAAACTCATAAAAGATGAAGCTAAAAGAATTGGCTTTATGTCTTGTGGCATTAGTAAAGCCGAATTTCTAGAGGAAGAAGCGCCAAGATTAGAAAATTGGCTCCATGAAAATAGAAATGGTAAGATGGGTTATATGGAAAACTATTTTGATAAAAGATTAGATCCTACCTTATTAGTCAACGATTCTAAAAGTGTGGTTTCTTTATTGCTGAATTATTATCCGCAAGATTTCCAAACAGAAAATACCTACAAGCTTAGTAAATATGCCTATGGACAAGATTATCATTTTGTAATTAAGGATAAGCTGAAGCATTTACTCAATTTTATAAAAGATGAAATAGGCGAAGTAGGTGGAAGGGCTTTTGTAGATTCTGCACCTGTTTTAGATAAAGCCTGGGCAGCGAAAAGCGGTTTGGGATGGATTGGTAAAAATTCAAATTTACTTTCTAAAAAAACAGGATCTTTCTTTTTTATTGCTGAATTGATTATCGATCTAGAGTTAGAATATGATACTCCTGTGACAGATCACTGCGGAAGCTGTACAGCTTGTATAGACGCTTGCCCTACAGATGCCATTTATGAACCTTATAAAGTGGATGGGAGCAAGTGCATTTCATATTATACCATCGAGCTAAAAGAAAGC
The DNA here is from genome assembly GCF_008017825.1 of Mesonia sp. K4-1. NCBI lineage: Bacteria > Pseudomonadati > Bacteroidota > Flavobacteriia > Flavobacteriales > Flavobacteriaceae > Mesonia > Mesonia sp. K4-1. The sequence continues at coordinate 322,915 of NZ_VRLS01000052.1, read as the reverse complement.
ATACCAGAGTCTGAAAAAGGGAAATTTGAAGATTGGATGTTTGGTTGTGATATTTGCCAAGATGTTTGTCCTTGGAATCGATTTTCAAAACCTCATAATGAGCCGCTCTTCAATCCGCATCCAGATTTATTGCAAATGACAAAACATGACTGGGAGGAAATTACTAAAGAAACCTTTCAGGAGATCTTTAAAAAGTCTGCCGTAAAAAGAACTAAATACGAAGGTCTTAAGCGCAATATTAATTTTTTAGAAACTTAATTTCTCTATTCTAAATGGATGTTTACCTTTGTTAATCCTCAAAATATAACAAGATGAGCAGCAACGAACGCAAAAGAAGAGAAGCTTTAGTTTATCACGCAAAACCTAAACCGGGTAAAATAGAGGTGGTACCCACCAAGAAATATTCTACCCAAAGAGATCTATCTTTAGCCTATTCTCCAGGAGTTGCAGAACCTTGTTTGGAGATTGCAAAAGATATAGATAACGCGTATAAATATACAGCAAAGGGAAATCTTGTAGCTGTAATTTCTAACGGTACAGCGGTTTTAGGCTTGGGTGATATAGGACCATTAGCTTCAAAACCTGTAATGGAAGGGAAAGGTTTATTATTTAAAATTTTTGCAGATATAGATGTTTTTGATATTGAGGTAGATACTAAAGATGTGGAGTCATTTATTGAAACCGTCAAGAATATAGCTCCTACCTTTGGAGGAATAAATTTAGAAGATATCAAAGCTCCAGAAGCTTTTGAGATTGAAAGAAGGCTCGTAGAAGAGTTAGATATTCCCGTGATGCACGATGATCAGCACGGTACGGCAATTATTTCTTCTGCGGCTTTGTTAAACGCCTTAGAAATAGCAGAGAAAGAGATTTCAGAAATAAAAATAGTTGTTTCTGGTGCAGGTTCTGCAGCAATGGCGTGTATAAAATTATATTCTTTATTAGGAGTTAAAAAAGAGAATATTACGATGTTTGATGTAGATGGAGTTCTGCATAAAAATAGAACAGACTTATCGAGCATGCAAATGGAATTTTCTAATGCAAAAGAAAATCTCACTCTTGAAGAAGCTCTAGTTGGTGCCGATGTTTTCTTGGGACTTTCTGTAGGAAATATCATCACTCCAAAAATGTTATTGCAAATGAATAGTAACCCTATCGTTTTTGCAATGGCCAATCCTGTTCCTGAAATTGATTACGATCTTGCAGTAAAAACAAGAAAGGATATTATCATGGCGACAGGAAGAAGTGATAATCCTAATCAGGTAAATAATGTACTTGGTTTTCCATTCATTTTTAGAGGAGCTTTAGATGTTAGAGCGAGCAAGATTAATGAAGAAATGAAGATGGCAGCCGTAAAAGCTCTAGCTAATTTGGCGAAAGAGCCGGTTCCTGAACAAGTGAATATTGCCTACGGAGAAACGAAGCTTAATTTTGGAAAAGATTATATCATACCTAAACCTTTTGATCCTAGACTGTTAACCCAAGTGCCTCCAGCAGTTGCACGAGCAGCTATGGAGAGTGGTGTAGCAAAAGAACCAATTTATGACTGGCAACGGTATGAAGATGAATTGTATGAACGTTTAGGAGGAGATAATAAAATCACTCGTTTACTATTAAATAGAGCAAAAATGAATCCGAAAAGGGTCGTTTATGCTGAAGCAGATCATTTAGATGTGCTTAAAGCAGCTCAAATTAGTAGAGATGAAAGAGTATGTCAGCCTATTCTTTTAGGAAGAAGAGAGGTTATCTTAGAACTCATGCAAGAAATTGAGTTCGAGAATACTGATGACGTGATAATTATCGATCCAAAATCTGACGAGCAAAAGGAGCAAGTTAACGCTTACGCGGAAATATATTGGAAAAGGGCTCAGCGTCAAGGAATCACCCTTTATGAAGCGCAAAAACTATTAAGAGAGCGCAACTATTTTGCAGCGATGATGGTGAATGAAGGTGATGCCGATGCCTTATTATCGGGGTATTCTAGATCTTATCCTACCGTAGTAAAACCAATTTTAGACTTAATTGGTATGGCAAAAGGAGTCTCTAGAATTGCGGCGACCAACCTTATGAATACCTCTAGGGGACCAATTTTTATTAGTGATACCTCTATAAATATAAATCCTAATGCAGAAGATTTAGCGCGCATTGCAAAAATGACAAGCTATATTGTAAAAATGTTTGGGATGGAGCCTGTTATGGCAATGATTTCATATGCAAATTATGGTTCATCTAAACATCCAGAGGCTAGAAAAGTAAAAGATGCTGTTCAAATACTTCATGAGAAAAGTCCAGATTTATTGGTAGACGGAGAGTTGCAAGTAGATTTTGCACTCAATAAAGAAATGCTGCAAAGCAAATTCCCTTTTTCAAAATTAGCAGGAAGAAAAGTAAATTCATTAATATTCCCAAATTTAGATTCTGCCAATTCAAATTACAAATTAATTAAAGAGCTTAATAAAACTGATTCTATCGGACCAATTATGATGGGACTAAATAAGCCAGCACATGTTTTACAATTGGGAGCTAGTGTAGAAGAAATGGTAAATATGACAGCTGTTGCTGTAGTAGATGCACAAGAAAAAGAGAAAAAAAGACAAGCAGCATTAAGTATTTAATATTTTGACTGTTAAACTAAGAAATTAGGGTTTTGCTATCTTAATAAATTTCCTACATTTGAAGCTTTAACGTTTGCTTAACTTATGATAGAATACCTTAAAGGGAAAATGACACAAAAGAATCCTACAGATGTCACTGTAGAATGTGGAGGAATTGGGTATTTTTTAAATATATCATTGCATACATATTCCCTGTTGCCAGAAAACGAAAATATACTCATCTATACTTTTTTACAAGTAAGAGAAGATGCGCATACGTTATTTGGTTTTATGGAGAAATCTGAAAGAGAAATTTTTAAAAAACTTATTTCTGTTTCAGGGATTGGGGCAAGTATCGCAAGGACGATGCTTTCTTCATTAAGTCCAGGGCAAATTATTGAAGCCATCACTACAGAGAACGTACCAGAGATTCAAAGCGTTAAAGGAATTGGAGCAAAAACAGCTCAAAGAGTAATTATAGATTTAAAAGATAAGTTGGGAGAAATTGATTCATCAGGACAAATTTCTACTCTTCAACGCAATAGCCATAAAGATGAAGCGTTATCAGCATTAGAAACACTTGGTTACACGAGAAAACAATCTGAAAAAGTAGTCTCAAGAATCATTAGAAATAATGAAAGTGCTTCTGTAGAAACGATAATTAAGCTTGCTTTAAAAAACCTTTAATATAAATTGAAAAACATTTACTACTTTACTAAAGGATATAAAAGTAATTATATACTTATTTTTTTCTTGTTAAGCTGTACTTTTTTGTATAGCCAAGAAGAAAATGAAACTTCACAAGACTCTACAAAAACGGGTTATTCTACAGGGAATATTCAATTAGCAAATCCTAGTAGTATAGAACAAAAATATACATATGACCCTATTTTAGATAGATATATTTATACCGAAAAAATAGGGCGTGTAAATGTTGAATATCCAATGGTTTTAACACCAGAAGAGTATAGGGATTTGATTCTTCAGGAACAAATGAAGGATTATTTCAAACAAAAATCTGATGCGGTTGCGGGAAGAAGTGAAAATGCGGAAGAAGAGCAAAGAAATCTATTACCTATATTTTATGTTAACAATAGTTTCTTTGAAACAATATTTGGAGGTAGTGAAATAGAAGTGATTCCTCAAGGTTCTGTAGAAGTAGATTTGGGAGTTTTGTATACTAAGCAAGATAATCCTGCACTTTCGCCTCGTAACCGAAGTAATTTTACATTCGATTTTAATCAGCGTATCAGCTTAAGTTTATTAGGTAAAGTAGGAAAACGTTTAGATGTAAGCTTTAACTACGATACAGAGTCTACGTTTGATTTTCAAAATCAAATTAAGTTAGATTATACGCCAGATGAGGATGATATTGTAAGAAAAATAGAAGTAGGTAATGTAAGTATGCCTCTTAATAGTTCTTTGATGCAGGGGGCACAAAGTTTATTTGGTGTTAAAACGCAACTGCAGTTTGGTAAAACTACCGTTACAGGTGTTTTCTCTGAGCAAAACTCAGAAAGACAAACCACTAATATTCAAGGAGGGGGCGCGGTTCAAGAATTTGAGAAGTTTATTTTAGATTATGATGAGAATAGGCACTTCTTTTTAGCGCATTACTTTAGAGATCAATATAACCAGTCGCTTCAAAACTACCCTTTTATAAATAGTAATATTCAGGTAACTAGACTACAAATCTGGGTAACCAATAGGACTAACTCTACACAAGCATTAACCAATGCTAGAAATATTGTAGCGATTCAAGATTTAGGGGAATCTAATCCAGATAATGTAGGGGTTTTGCTCGATCAAAACGGAAATCCTGTGACACCTCCTGGATTTGCCAGTTTTTTAAATTCGACTCCAGGTGCTTATCCTAGTAACTCTAACAATGATTTTAACCCGTTAGGAATTACTGGACCGCAACAATCTGTTTTAACACCAGCTATTAGAGATATATCAACGGTAGATCAAGGTTTTGGTTCTAATTCTACGAGTGTAGACGAAGGTGTAGATTATGCCAAATTAGAAAATGCAAGACAATTAGATCCTAATGAATATACGTTAAATACGCAACTAGGTTATGTTTCTTTAAATCAAAGAATCAACAATGATGAAATTTTAGCAGTTGCCTTTCAATATACAGTTAACGGTCAAGTGTATCAGGTTGGAGAATTTGCAAATGATGGAGTACAAGCTACCCAATCTGGAACCAATCCTAATGCCAACCCAAGTGATCCAAATGATCCCAATAATCAAAATTCAATAGCGATTAATCAAAACTTAGTAGTAAAGCTTTTAAAGAGCCCAATTACGAATGTTAATGAACCTATTTGGGACTTAATGATGAAAAACATCTATAGTTTGGATGCTTTTCAATTAGAAAAGGAAGATTTTCGATTTAATATTTTATATACAGATCCGCAACCACTTAATTACATAAGTCAAGCGCCTAACTCATCGACCCCATTACCTCAAGATGTAGAAGATAAAAACTTATTACAGGTTTTTAATTTAGATAATTTAAATTTAAATAATGATCCTGTAGTCGATGGAGATGGTTTCTTTGATTATGTGCCAGGTTTAACCATAGATCCTCAAAATGGTAGGATTATATTTACATCGGTTGAGCCTTTTGGGGAATATTTATTTGATAAATTAGATACCACTCCAAATGGTGGGCCAGAGGATTATGATAATCCAAGTACTTATAATGGAAATCAAACCAAATATGTGTTTGGATCACTTTATAACACGACAAAAACACAGGCAGAACAAGAGCAAGCAGACAAAAATAAATTTCAGTTAAAAGGAAGTTATAAATCAAGCGGTCAAGATGGGATTCCTATTGGAGCTTTTAATGTTCCTCAAGGATCTGTAACGGTAACTGCTGGAGGTAGGGTACTACAAGAAGGTGTAGATTATACGGTAGATTATCAATTGGGTAGAGTTAAGATTTTAGATGAAGCTTTATTGGCTTCAGATACTCCTATTCAAGTTTCTACAGAAAATAATGCTTTATTCGGTCAACAAACCAAACGATTTACGGGAATTGATATTCAGCATCAGTTTAATGAAAACTTTTTAATAGGTGGTACTTATCTTAATCTTAACGAAAGACCATTAACTCAAAAAGCTAACTATAGCTACGAGCCTATTAATAATTCTATGTATGGTTTTAACATTAATTATTCTACAGAGGTTCCTTTCTTCACAAGGCTTGTTAATAAACTTCCGAATATAGATACCGACGTGGAGTCGAATTTTTCTGTAAGAGGTGAGTTTGCCTATTTAAAACCAGGTGCCCCTAAAGGAAATGATTTTAATGGTGTAGCAACTTCTTATGTAGATGATTTTGAAGCATCACAAACTTCTATTTCTATAATGACACCGCTCTCTTGGTCACTCTCTAGTGCACCAATTGGTTTTGGAGGAGAAAGAGCAAATAATGATTTGGCTTCGGCTTATAAAAGGGCTAAACTTAATTGGTACTCTATAGATCCTATATTTTATACTAATCAACGTCCAAGCGGAATTAGTGATGAAGATCTTTCAACCTATGCTACAAGAAGAGTTTTTATAGATGAAATTTTTCCTAATACAGATATTATACAAGGTCAGGCGCAAGCAATTTACACTTTAGATCTAAATTTTGATCCAGATTCTCGTGGTCAATATAACTTTAATCCAGCGGCAGCAGGAAGCAATCAACTGCCTAACCCAACAGATAATTTTGGGGGTATCATGCGAGAAATTACCACTACCAATTTTGAGCAATCTAACGTAGAGTTTATTGAATTTTGGGTAATGGATCCCTTTATCTACGAGGAAAATAATACCATAAATGAAGGTAAAATTACTTTTAACTTAGGTAGTATTTCTGAAGATGTACTTAAAGACGGAAGAAAACAATATGAAAATGGTTTGCCAGATGATGGAAATGTAGGAAATACCCTAGAAACTTCTTTTGGTAGAGTGCCTTCTAGTCAGTCCTTAGTATATGCTTTTGATACCGAGGGACAACAAAGGACTAATCAAGATTTAGGTTTAGATGGTTTAGATGATTTAGCGGAAGCTCAAAAGTTTTCCGGTTTTGGAGGTTTAGAAGATCCTGCAAACGATAATTACGAATATTATTTAAGTGCAGATGGCGATATTCTTAGTAGGTATAAAAACTATAATGGTACACAAGGAAATTCACCGACAGAAGTAGGTCAAAATAATAGAGGAAACACTACAATACCTTCGGTAGAAGATGTAAATAGAGATAATACCATGAATACTATTGACAGCTACTTTGAGTATGAAGTTCCTGTTTTTAGAGATATGGGAGTCAATAATAATACAAGTTCTGTAGCAGGTATTGATAACGATTATATTACTGATGTAAAAACACTTAGAACAACCCTTCAAAATGGAAGTGAGATGGATGTTCGTTGGGTGCAGTTTAAAATTCCGTTAAGGACAGAAAGTGAATACTCTGTAAATGGTATAGCCGATTTACGATCTGTGAGGTTTATGCGTATGTTTTTATCTGGTTTTAGTGATGATGTGGTATTGCGTTTTGGTACTTTAGACTTGGTTAGAGGAGATTATAGAAGATACAATCAAGCTTTGATTCCTAACGGAACAGATCCTGAAAATACACCAAGTACTACTTTAGAAGTTGCTGCCGTAAGTGAAGAGCAAACATCAGATTATGTTACTCCTCCAGGTGTTGTTCGAGAAGAATTAGTAAATAACAATCAAACCATTAGAGAAGATGAGCAATCTCTGTCTTTAACGGTTAAGAATTTAGCGCCACAAGATTCTAGAGGAGTTTATAAAAACTTTCAGGTAGATATGCGACAGTATAAAAACTTAGAAATGTTTTTACACGCCGAGAGTTTACCCTTTCCGTCACCCACTTTAATGGATGGTGAATTGACTGCATTTATTAGAATGGGAACCGATTTTTCTGATAACTTTTATCAAATTGAAATTCCGTTAACGGTAAGTGATGAAAACTCTACACAACCTAGAGCTGTTTGGCCCGTAGAAAATGATTTGAATTTGCCTATGGAATTACTTCAGCAAATAAAATCGTTGGTAATAGGGAATAGCGCGTATAACTCCATAGATCTCAATTTTTTCACTCCAGATTTAGCGCCGTCAAACTCCAGTAATGCAGGAGAGTTAAGAGTGGGAATCAAAGGGAATCCAAGTTTTGGAAACATTCGGGTTCTTATGTTGGGTTTAAAAAATACGGGAGCTACAGACGCCTCTGGGCAAGTTTGGTTTAACGAACTTCGTTTATCTGATTTAAAGAATGAAGGAGGTTGGGCTGCAGTATTAAATATGGATACCAATTTTGCTGATTTTGCTACAGTTTCGGCAACGGGGAGAAGAAGTACAGTTGGTTTTGGTACTATAGAACAAGGGCCAAACCAAAGAAGTAGAGAAGATGTAAAACAGTATGATGTTGTAAGTACTATTAATGTAGGTCAGCTGCTTCCTAAAGATTGGGGGATTAACATCCCTTTTAGTTACAGTAGAGGAGAAGAGCTTATAACCCCACAATATGACCCTGAATATTTAGATTTAGAGCTTGAAACTTTATTAGACAATACCGCAGATGAGGATAGAAAAGATGAGTTGCAAGAAAGAGCAGAAGATTATACAAAAAGACAAAGTGTAAGTGTAATTGGTCTAAGGAAAGATCGAACCAATCAAGATCGTAAACCTATGCCATACGATGTAGAGAACTTTTCTTTTTCAGGAACGTATAATCAAGAAGATCATAGAGATTTTGAGATAAAAGATGCATTAGATCAAAATGTAAATGTTGGGGCTACGTACGATTATGCTTTTGCACCTTTAAAATTAGAACCATTTAAAAACATTAAGTTTTTAGATAGTAGTGAATATTATAGACCTATTAAAGATTTTAATATTAATCCTCTACCGTCTAATATTTCAGCGAGTTCTAATATCATTAGACAGTATAATGAGCAGCAGTACAGAGAGATTAATTTGCCTCCAGGATCTATAGGATTACCTACTCTGTATCAAAGAAATTATACATTCGATTGGCAATATACAGTGAATCATAACTTAACAGAATCGCTTCGTTTTAACTTTAATAGTTCTAATAATCGTATTGTAAGAAATTACATTAATCAAGATAATGTTCAAGATAATTCTATTGGAGTTTGGGATGGTTTTTTTGAAATAGGAAATCCAAATCAACATTATCAAAGCTTTCAGTTAAATTATGATTTGCCGCTAGATAAAATTCCATTTCTAAAATTTATAAGAGCTCAATATTCTTATACAGGAAATTTCCAATGGCAAAAAGGTTCTGAAATATTAAACGATCTTCCAGGAATTCCAAATATTGGACATACCATTCAAAACTCAAATACACACCAAATCAACGGAACGTTTGAGATGAATACTCTTTATAAGTATTTAGGATTGGTTAAAAAGAGACCAGCTAGAGCGAGTAGTAGAGGTCCGCAGTTTGGAGCTCAAGAGAAAAGAAGTAGTTCTGCAAATAAATTAGGATTTTCAAGAAATCAAACTGCCGATGATGCTTCAAATGCTAGCGAGGATACATCGCTTTCGGCAGGTGATAAAGCTTTAAATACAGGTATTGGAATCATAACTTCTTTAAAAAGGTTAACATTAAACTATCAAGAGACGAATGGTATTTATCTTCCAGGATATACTAACGATGTAGGTTTTGCAGGAACATTAAAACCTACAGCAGGATTTACTTTTGGTAGCCAAGCAGATATTAGAGAGAAAGCGGCTGCTAGCGGATGGCTTACCTCTTACCAAGAGTTTAATGAGCAGTATACTGAAAATGAAAGTAAGAATTTAAGTATACAAGCTAATATAGATTTAATACCCGATTTGACATTAGATCTAAATGCTAATAGATTGTATTCTGAAACTTACACAGAAAATTACCGAGTAAATCAGCAAGATCTTCAGTATAGATCTTTAACGCCTAATACCTTTGGTAACTTTAATATTTCTACGATAATGATTAATTCTGCCTTTAGCAAAAGTGATAATCAGCAATCGGTAGCATTTGAAAAGTTTAGAGAGAATAGATTAGAAATAGCAAATAGGTTAGCTACATCTGCAGGAATAGATTTAACTGATCCTAATAATATCAATCAAGAGACGGGTTACCCTAAAGGTTTTGGTAGAAACAGCCAAGCAGTATTATTGCCTGCATTCCTATCGGCTTATACTACAAGTAATGCAGAAGATGTGAGTTTAGGAGTTTTTAGAGACACTCCATTACCTAACTGGAATTTAAAATATACGGGCTTAATGCGTTTAGGATGGTTTAAAGATAAATTTAAGCGATTTAGCGTTCAGCACGGATATACATCTATTTATAATGTAAATCAATTCCAAAGTAACTTAGATTTCGATAGAGCAAATCCGTACGGGGAAAACAATGTAGATCAATCTGGAAACTATAAAAATCCATTCTTAATTTCTAACATTAACCTTGTAGAACAATTTTCGCCATTAGTGAAAGTGGATATGGAATTGAAAAACTCTGTAAAAATTTTAGCAGAAATTAAAAAAGATAGACAACTATCCCTTAGTTTTGACAATAATTTGCTGACCGAGATTCAAGGAAATGAATATATTTTAGGATTAGGTTACCGTTTAAGAGATCTTAGACTCGCAACTAGAATCGCAGGAGAGCAAAGAATTATAAGGAGTGATTTAATCTTTAAGGCAGATTTATCTTACCGAAGAAATGAAACTATTATAAGGTATTTAGAATTTGATAATAGTCAAACAACTTCAGGTCAAGATATTTGGGGATTCAATTTCAATGTAGAGTACTCGCTTTCAAAAAACTTAACCGCAATATTTTATTACGATCATAGTTTTTCTGAATACGCAGTATCAACAGCATTTCCTCAAACCACCATTAGATCTGGATTTACCTTAAGGTATAATTTTGGAAATTAAAAAATATCAACCATACTAAATAACAACAAAATGAGTACACCTAGCGAATTAAAGTATACTAAAGATCACGAGTGGATTAAGATTGAGGGCGATATTGTAACCGTAGGGATTACAGAGTTTGCACAAGGAGAGTTAGGAGATATTGTATACGTAGAAGTAGAAACTGTAGATGAAACTTTAGAAAGAGAAGAAGTTTTTGGGACAGTAGAAGCAGTTAAAACAGTATCAGACCTTTTCTTACCAGTTTCGGGAGAGATCATTGAGTTTAATGAATCTTTAGAAGATGAGCCAGAAAAAGTAAATACAGATCCTTATGGAGATGGGTGGATGGTAAAAATTAGAATGACGGAACCAGACCAGATAAAGGATTTGCTAGATGCAGAAGCTTATAAAGAACTTATTGGCGCCTAGATTAACGTTATCTTTAGCCATTCTTTACTCTTTGGGGATTCTTTATGTTTCCTTAATGCGTACAGATGGATTGCCTAAAGTCAACTTTAATCAAATAGATAAAGTTTTTCATTTTGTAGCTTATTTAGGATTAACTAAATTATGGTACTTGTATTATATTAGTTGCAATTTGAAGAATGGTCTCAAAAAAAAATCTTTTTTAATAATTGGGCTGTTAGCAATTGCTTTTGGCATCCTTATTGAGATATTTCAAGATGTGATGACAAGTTATAGAACGATAGATAGTCTAGATGTATTGGCTAACACCTTGGGAGTTTTTACAGCTTATATTTTGGCATTAATGTTAAGATTGAGGGTTCAAAACTTTAAATCTAATGAATAGTTTATATTTTTTGTAAAAAATAATTACATTAGCAATTCGATAAAATTATATTATGGAACCAAAGAAAAATCCAAAAAAAGATTTAGGGAAAAGAAGTGTTCTTTTTTTTCAGCTAGGTCTTATTTTAATGCTTTTTATTACTTGGCGTGCCATCGAGTGGAAAACCTACGATAAAGAGGCAATCGATCAAGGAGTTGTTCAGTTTGATCAACTAGATGAGGAAGATGTGCCAATTACGCAAATTAAAACTCCACCGCCACCACCGCCACCGCCGCCACCAGCACCAGAAGTTATTGAGGTAGTTGAGGATGATGTGGAAATTGAGGAAGAAATAATTGAATCTACAGAGGTAACTAATGAGCCTATTATTGAGGTTGCTGAAGTAGAAGAAGCTCCTGAAGAGGTAATTGAAGATGTTCCATTTACAGCAATTGAAGATGTTCCGTTATTTCCTGGTTGTGAAAAATTCAAAACCAATAATGAGCGTAAGAAATGTATGAGTGACAAGATTAAAGATTTTGTTAACAGTAAATTTAATACGGACTTAGGATCAGAATTAGGTCTTACAGGAGTAAATAGAGTTTACGTACGTTTTAAAATTGATAATAAGGGAAAAATCACAGGAGTTCAAGCTAGAGCACCTCACCCAAGACTTCAAAAGGAAGCTGAGCGTGTAGTGAATATGCTGCCAAATATGACTCCAGGTAAACAAAGAGGAAAACCAGTAGGTGTACTTTATTCTTTACCAATTATATTCCAAGTACAGGATTAAGTAAAAGCTTAACTTATTATATATTAAAGCCTTTAATTGAGAAATTAAAGGCTTTTTCTGTTCAAATATATTTTTTGGCAATATTATTGATTTTATAGTTTCATAACATAAAATCAAGATGTCATGAGAGAAAACAAACCTACCCGTAAAAGTAACGTCGTGTATTTTCAAATAGGCTTAATTGCAGCTTTGTTGCTGACTATTTTTGTAATTGAAAATAAAACGGAAGTAAAAATTTTAAAGCCTGAAACAGCTCACGCAAGAGAATTGGATTCAGAAACGCCGTTTGTATTTCATATGCCTAAAGAGAAGCCAGAAGTTAAGCAGCCTATAAAAGAAAATAAGACTTCTAAAAAACTACCTACGCAACCAACTGAAAAGCCTTTGGTAAAGCCTACTGTTATAGAGCCTTCTGAGCCCAATGATCCTGTTGATTATGATCCTAGAAAAATTGATTTTGAACAACCTATCGATAAACCTATTGAAAATATAGATTTTAGAAAAGTAGAAATGGCTCCAGTTTTTCCTGGGTGTGAGATTTATGAGACTCAAGAAGAAATTAAATCCTGTTTTTCATCACAAATCGCTAAAGTAATTAAAAAGAAATTTGACGGAGACCTAGCGGCCGAGCTTAATTTACAAGGAGAACAAAGAATTTATGTAACTTTTACGGTAAATGATAAGGGTTGGGTTGAAAATATAAAAACAAGATCGATTCATGAAGAGCTTGCAAATGAAGCTCAAAGAGTGGTAAAATTGTTGCCAAAAATGCAACCCGGTCAGCAACAAGATAAGAAGGTATCGGTAAAATATAGTCTTCCCATTATATTTCATATTCGGTAAGCTTATGAAAAGAGTGTAACGGTAAAGCTTATGGTTTTACCGTTTTAAAAATAGTTTTACGTATATTTCGGCCGAATTTATGACCGAAACTATGCGTAATTTTTTTGTTCTTTTCTTTACATTATCTATAGTGATTTCCGCGAAAGCGCAAATATTAATTTCTGATGTAGAACAATATCCTTTATTCGAAGCATGTGAAAATGTGAGCTTAGAGCAGCAAGAAAACTGTTTTAGACAAACTCTTAATCTATTTGTAAAAGAGAATCTTCAGTTACCAGAAAATCTAGCTAAAGATGATTATTCGGGAAATGTGACTGTATTATTTGAGGTTACTAAAGAGGGGGAATTTAAAGTTTTGTACGTAGATGCTATAAATGGAGATTTAAAGCAAGAAGTGACTAGAGTATTCTTAGAACTTCCTGTAATCAAACCTGCGACTTATAATGGTAAACCCGCATATATTCAGTTTAGGTATCCTATTTATGTTCCTTTTTCAGGTGAAAACGATATTAATTTACAGAAAGATGATAGTTTCGCTCAAGGCGGAAATAAAAACGCGAAGAAAATAGATGATAGAGAATCTACAGAGTATGCCGATGTGGAAAAAGCATATAAAAAGTATGAATATCGTGAGTTTGAGAGTAAAATAAATATACCGTTTTCTCACGAAGGGTATAGTCGGTTTGATGCTGAACTGAATCGAGTTGGTACTAACTCGCATACTGCGACGAAACCATTTCTTTACCAAACAGTAAACAAGTATTATGATTTTAAAGAGGAAAATAAAAAGCTAGAATTAGAAGGGGATTCTTGGTTACATCGCAAATTTTTTAACGAACATCTAGTAAGACTTCAAGGAGAAAATTATTGGTTTACTGCAGATGTAGCAGCAGATTTGCAAGTAGGTAAAGATTTTGGTGCTGATTTTGGAAGTACCTATAATAACACTCGTGCTGCGGTAGTACAAGGAGGAATTGGTAAAACCATAAATTTTTACGCAGCAGTATATGAAAGTCAAGGAAGGTTTGCTCGTTACTTTAATAATTATGCAGAATCTATTCGTCCAGATGGAGGGAATCCTGCTGTAATTCCGTCAAGGGGAATAGCAAAAAGTTTCAAAGAAGATTCCTATGATTATCCTATTGCAGAAGGTTATATTTCTTACTCTCCTAATGAAACATTTAACCTTCAATTTGGTCACGGGAAAAATTTTATTGGTGATGGTTATCGTTCGTTATTAATGAGTGATGTGGCAAGTCCGTACCCATATTTCAAAATTAATACTACCTTCTGGAAATTTAAATATACCAATACGTGGATGTCTTTGCGAGACATTCGTCCAGAAGTAACCGATAGCGGTTCTTTTAGAACTAAATATATGGCAACGCATTATTTAAGTTATAATATCACTAAACGTCTAAACATTGGTTTATTTGAATCTGTTTTATGGGAAAATGATAACGACCGTGGTTTTGATTTAAATTACTTAAATCCGATTATATTTTATCGAGCTATTGAGTTTTCAACGGGTTCTAGAGGAGGAAATGCCTTAATAGGTCTAGCATATAAATACAAAATATCCAATCAATTAAACGCATATGGGCAATTAATGATAGATGAGTTTTCTTCTAAGGATGTTATAGGAGGAGAGAATAGTTATAAAAATAAGTTAGGCTATCAATTAGGGTTAAAATATTTTAATGCATTTAAAATTGATAATCTCTATTTGCAATTAGAGTATAATCGTGTACGCCCTTATACTTATTCGCATAATACGGTGACCTTAAATTATGGACACAATAATCAGCCTATGGCCCATATTAGAGGTTCAAATTTTAGCGAAACTATAGCTATTGCTAGGTATCGGTTAAATAGATGGTACGGGCAAGCTAAATTTATGTTTGGAGCAAAAGGCTATGAAATCACATTAGATAAGGATCCTTTCTATGGTGGAGATATTTACGGTACTGAAGATGATAGAATTGCAGATAAAGGAAATGAGCTATACCAAGGGAATAAAGCTAATTTTACTTACGCGGAATTAGAATTAGGTTATTTGGTAAATCCTGCTACAAACTTGAAAATTTATACCAGTTTAATACAGCGGAATCTATCACCTACCATTAGTAATACAGAACTTAACCTTGTAGAAAATACCACTTGGGTTAATTTTGGGTTTAGAACAGATTTGTTTAATTGGTATTATGATTTTTAATCTCTTCTCAAAAATATTTAACAATAAAAGACGCTTGTTAAAAGGGTTTTAAACAGTATCTTTGCACTCCAAAATATTTTATTTTTTGAGTAAAGCCATCACAAATAATCAGTCTGTAGATCTTATTTCAGACTTCAAGGAAATCACCAAAATGCGTTTGGCTGTAAGTGTGGTTTTTTCTTCGGTTGCGGGGTATTTTTTGGGAGCAGAAGTTATAGACTTTGTTGAGTTGTTGCTTCTTGCAGTAGGAGGATATATGATGGTGGGCGCTTCTAATGCATTTAATCAAGTTATTGAAAAAGATTTAGATGTGTTGATGGATAGAACTAAAAATAGACCTATTCCATCAGGAAGAATGTCGGTTAAAAAAGCGTTATTTATAGCTTTTACGTTTACCATACTTGGTTTAGTGGTGCTGTATATCATCAATCCGGTGACTGCAATGTTTGGTGCTATTTCTATCTTTTTATATGTGAGTGTTTACACTCCGTTAAAAACCAAAACACCACTATCAGTTTTTGTAGGAGCTTTTCCTGGGGCAATTCCTTTTATGTTAGGTTGGGTTGCTGCAACTAATGATTTTAGTATAGAATCGGGGACCTTGTTTATGATTCAATTTTTTTGGCAGTTTCCTCACTTTTGGGCTTTGGGTTGGTGGTTGTATAATGACTATAAAAGGGGAGGTTTTTTTATGCTTCCTACAGGGAAAAGAGATAGAGGTACTGCAATTCAAATTATCTTATATACCATTTGGACTATAGCGGTCTCTTTGATACCTGTCTTTGGGGTTACAGGCAGATTATACTTAACACCTGTATCAGGAATATTAATACTTATTTTAGGTTTAGGTATGCTTTATTACGCCTATAAGCTATATGAAAATCGAGATGAAATTTCAGCAAAAAAATTAATGTTTGCTAGCGTTTCATATATTACTTTGTTACAAATAATTTATGTATTAGATAAATATATAAGAATATGGATTTAACTCAAGGAACAGAAAAAGAAAAGATTGAAAGATCAAAGAAAATGATGCTTTGGTTTGGGATCATTAGCATGGGGATGATGTTTGCTGGTCTAACGAGTGCTTATGTAGTAAGTAAGAATAGACCAGATTGGTTAAAAGATTTTCAATTACCTAATGCTTTTATTTATAGTACGATAATTGTTTTGGTAAGTAGCTTTACATTTCATTTTGCTAAAAAGGCAATTAAGGCTGGATCTTATAAGAGAGGTACAAGTTTATTAGGAGTTACACTGGCCTTAGGGTTAGCTTTTGTTTATTTACAATTTGAAGGCTTTAGTCAAATCTTAGAAAACGGATATTATTTTACAGGGAGTGCAAGTACGATCACTACATCATTTATATATTTGGTGGTAATGGCTCACTTAGCTCATATCTTTGCTGGGATTATTGTATTGTTTGTTGTAATTTATAACAATTCTAAACAGCGTTATAAAGTCGGTCAAATGCTTGGTATAGAACTGGGTGCGACCTTTTGGCATTTTATTGATGCCTTGTGGCTGTACCTGTTTTTGTTTTTATATTTCTTTAGATAAGAAAAATAACTATTTTTGCGTAATATTTAACATTAATTTCTTTTTATGGAAGCTACTGTTGTTAGAACAGGAACCGAAGGCAAAACTTGGGGAGGAGGCTCAAAATCTCCTTTAAAAGCAAGCTACGGAAAAATGATGATGTGGTTTTTTATCACTTCAGATGCTTTAACATTTTCTGCATTTTTGGCGTCTTATGGGTTCTCTAGATTTAAGTTTCTAGATTCTTGGCCAATCGCCGACGAAGTATTTAATCACTTTCCATTTATGCATGGGGTAGATGCTCCAATGTATTACGTGGCATTGATGACCTTTATCTTAATCTTTTCTTCTGTAACGATGGTATTGGCAGTAGATGCTGGTCACCATATGAAAAAAGCAAAGGTGACTCTTTACATGTTTTTAACCATTATTGGAGGGGTAATATTCTTAGGTTCTCAAGCTTGGGAGTGGAAAAACTTTATAAAAGGTGAGTACGGTGCTGTAGAAACTAGAGGAGGTCAAATTCTTCAATTTGTTGACTCAAATGGAGAGCGAGTAGCTTTGCACGATATTGCAACAACCTTAAAAGAAGATAGAGTAGCTCACGAAAGAAAAAATGGGCTTTGGTTTGTAGGAGATGATGCAGAACTTACAACCTACTCTATAGCTGAAATAAAAGAAGGTTTTAAAACTAAAGAGAATTTACTTGTTAGAACTCAAATGCTAGATGAAAATGGAGCAAAAACCATTTTAACTAGAGAAAAGTCACTTGCGATGCTGGATAAGCATGCAGTTGGAGTGGTAGAAGGAGCTAACTTAACACACAATGAATATGGTCCGCCATTGTTCGCAGATTTCTTTTTCTTTATTACAGGTTTTCACGGTTTTCACGTTTTTACAGGAGTATTGATTAATATCATTATATTCTTCAACGTGATCTTAGGAACTTATGAGAGAAGAAATAGCTACGAAATGGTAGAAAAAGTAGGTCTATATTGGCACTTTGTAGATTTAGTTTGGGTATTTGTATTTACATTCTTCTACTTAGTTTAATATAAAAAAGAATTAAAGAAATGGCACACGACGCAACTCATCAGCACGAAGGTTCGGCAACAAAGAAAATTTGGTCAGTTTTTGCAATCCTATCGGTAGTAACTATAGTAGAAGTTATTTTAGGAATTATAAAACCAGAATTTCTAATAAAGACAAGTTTTATTTATATGTCTTTATTAAACTGGATATTTATTGTCTTAACAATATATAAAGCATATTTAATTACTTGGTCCTTTATGCATATGGAGCATGAAACTAAAGGTTTGAGAAGATCTGTAGTTTGGACTGGAGTATTCTTAGTAGCATATTTAGTCTTTATCCTTCTTACTGAAGGAGATTATATTTACGAAGTTTACAAAGGAGGTTATATTTCTTGGAACTTCTAAAAAGTTAAAACACAAAAAAAGGCGGTTTATTAAAACCGCCTTTTTTATTTTTGCATACCCTTAAGTATCATAGCAAAAATGAAAAAATATACAGTTCTTTTTGTGCTCTTTGCACTTCCAATTTTGGCCTATCTTTTTTTCTCCTCTGGGGTTAATAATTTTGCTAAACTTCCGGTAATCACTCCAAATGTGAATGAGCTAACTGGTTTCTCTTCCGTAAATCAAAAGTCACTTCAATTTAAAGATAAAATTACGATTCTTATATTTTTTGGTGATAATATCAGCAAGATGGAGGGTAATGCCTTTAATCTAAATGAAAAGATCTACGATAAAAATTATAACTTTAAAGACTTTCAGTTTGTAGTTATTGCAAAAAAGGGTCAAGAGCAAGCCGCACTAAACTTAGAAAAAGATTTAGCTACAACTATCGATACTAAAAAGTGGAATTTTGCTTTCGCTTCCGCGGAAAAAATTGATGCTCTATTTTCTAGTTTGAATACAACCTTAAAATTAGATTCCGACTTATCAAATCCGCATGCATTTATCATTGATAAAGAAAGGAACTTAAGAGGAAGAACCGATGAAGACGATGCAACTAAAATCGAAAATTATGGTTACAATACGAGTTCGGTAGCTGAATTGAATAACGTGATGGATGATGATGTAAAGGTAATTTTAGCTGAATATAGATTAGCTTTGAAAAAGTATAATAAGTAAGTGATGAAAAACTATTCATACATAGGTATTTCTTTGGTAGTCCTTGTTTTTGGAATTTGGGCAGTACCTAAAATTATAGATAAGGTTAGTGCTCCAGACATGGCCGAAATTGGTACAGTACCTTCTTTTTCATTTACAAACCAAGACGGTAAGATAATCACCAATCAAGATTACGAAGGGAAAGTATACGTAGCTGAATTCTTTTTTACTACCTGCCCAACCATTTGTCCTAAGATGAATGAAAATATGATTAAGATTCAAGATGAGTTTTATGGTAATCCAAATTTTGGTATTGCTTCTTTTAGTATTAATCCAGAATATGATACTCCAGAAGTTCTTAAAGCTTACGCCGAAAAATATGGTGTAGCAATTCCTAATTGGCATATGCTTACAGGGGATAGAGAGGCTATTTATGAATTAGCTAATAAGGGATTTA
Source organism: Mesonia sp. K4-1 (assembly GCF_008017825.1). Lineage (NCBI taxonomy): Bacteria > Pseudomonadati > Bacteroidota > Flavobacteriia > Flavobacteriales > Flavobacteriaceae > Mesonia > Mesonia sp. K4-1. The sequence goes on along the minus strand of NZ_VRLS01000052.1, from coordinate 303,584 downwards.
ATCTATACGCTGCAGAGAATAAAGAAATAGAAGGAAATTTTGAGCATTCGGGTTATTTTGCTCTCGTAGATCAGGAAGGCGTAATACGGTCTAGATATGACGATTATGGAAACCCTATAGCTTTCTACAATGGTTTAGATAAAAAAGATCTGGAGAAGTTAAAGGAAGACATTAAGAACTTATTATAGTTGAAATATGAGTACATTGAAGAAATCAGATAGAGTAGCTGTCCCTGTTATTATTATACTATCTATAGTTATTCCTTTAGCAGTTTTGGTATTAATGAATTTACCTGCACGCTATGATATTTTTGGTTTAGATATGGGGACTTATCCTTTCTTTCATGCTATTCTTAACGGAGCCACTTCTGTATTATTAATTGCAGGCTATATTTTTATTAGAAGAGGAGAAAGAAAATTACATCGTAACGTTATGATTACAGCATTTTTCTTGTCTTCAATTTTTTTAGTAAGCTACGTGATCTCAAAAATAAGTAACGATCCAACTCCCTATGCCGGTGAAGGTTTTCTAAGGCCTATTTATTTTTTCGTCTTAATTACACATATAATGCTGTCTGCTATTATTGTACCGTTAGTATTGTTTACAATGTATAGAGGTTTAACAAAAGAGTATGCAAAACACAGAAAAATTGCACGTTGGACATATCCAATTTGGCTATATGTATCTGTAACGGGTGTATTGGTTTATTTATTTATGTTACCTTATTATTAAAACAAGATAAAATGAAAAAAATAATTTCCTTTTTATTTATTGTTTGTACGTCTGTAGCTATTAATGCGGTTTATGCACAATGTTCCATGTGTAGAGCTGTATTAGAAAGTGAGGCAGATAGAGGTGCTGCGGAAGCTATTAACGACGGTATAATGTACCTCATGGTCTTTCCGTATATTCTTGTTGCAGGTGTTGGGTTTGCAATTTACAGATTAATGAGAACTAGCAAGTAACATAAATAAATGTTAATTTTAACATTTCTGTAACACTTTAATTGTAACTATTTCCCTTTTTGCAAGTCATATGGGTAACTACTTCTTTCCAAAGAAGAAAAATTAGCCAAATGATAGAAATTAAAGATCTTCATAAATCATATAAAACAGGAGCAACTTCACTGCACGTTTTAAAAGGAATCAACTTTAATGTTAAAGAAGGCGAACTAGTTTCTATTATGGGTTCTTCAGGATCTGGAAAGTCTACCTTACTTAATATCTTGGGTATGTTAGATGAAGCAGATACCGGTTCATATATGTTAGATAATGTGCCTATTAAGAACCTCAATGAAAAAATTGCAGCCAAGTATAGAAACAAATTTCTAGGTTTCATCTTTCAATCTTTTAACCTTATAAACTATAAAACAGCTTTAGATAATGTAGCTATGCCGTTATATTATCAAGGAGTAAGTAGGGGAGAGCGTTTAGATAGATCTATGGCCTATTTAGAAAAAGTAGGTTTGGCACCTTGGGCAAAGCATTTACCTAATGAGCTTTCTGGGGGTCAAAAACAAAGGGTGGCTATTGCAAGAGCTTTAGCTAGTGATCCTAAAGTTTTGTTAGCCGATGAACCTACAGGGGCTCTAGATACAAAAACCTCTTATGAGGTGATGGATTTAATTCAAGGTATTAACGATGAAGGAAAAACCATTTTGGTCGTTACCCACGAAGATGATATTGCGCACATGACCAAGCGTATTGTAAACCTAAAAGATGGTGTAATTATAGATGACTCTTATGTAGAACAAGTAAGAGCCAAAGACCATGTTTAATTTAGAGCGTTGGGAAGAAATATTTGAAACCATTAGCAAAAACAAGCTAAGAACTTTTCTTACGGGATTATCGGTGCTTTCTGGAATATTTATACTAGTAATTTTACTTGGAGTAAGCCAGGGAATGCAAAATGGAATTTCGTCTCAATTTCAAGATGATGCTGCCAATGTCATTTTTGTGTGGACGGGAGTTACCTCTGTAGAATATAAAGGTATGAATCCTGGAAGGGTCATTCAGCTTCGCAATAAAGATTACGACCATATAACCAAACTGCATAAAGATGAACTTGAATATAAGTCATCGGTTTACCGAATTTGGGGTGGGATGGTGACTTATAAAAAAGAATCTGGTAGTTATCGAGTAGAAGGAATTTATCCAGATTATCAATTTCTAGAAAATCAAACACTCATCAAAGGAAGGCACATTAATACTTTAGATATTGATAACAGTACTAAAAGTGTTGTAATTGGTAAAAAAGTGAATGATGATCTATTCAAAGATCAAGATGCTATTGGCAAGTACGTTAAAGTTTCTGGAGTAAATTTTAAGGTGATAGGTGTTTACTCAGATCCGGGAGGGGAAAGAGAAGAATCGAGAGTTTTTGTACCTATATCAACAGCACAAAAAGTTTTCAGTGGAGCAAATCGAGTTAACTTCTTATCTTTTAGTTTACCTATGGAAGATAATTTTGAAAAGGCAACTGCTGCTTCCGTAGATTTTTCAGATAAAATTGAAAAACAACTTAAAGAAACTCATGATGTAGCACCACAAGATGAAAGTGCTATTTCAGTTAATAACTCTTTAGAAAATGCGAAACGATTTTATGACCTTATGGGAATGATTAAAATGTTCTTTTGGTTTGTAGGTATTGCTACCATATTAGCAGGAGTTATAGGGGTAAGTAATATTATGCTTATTATCGTAAAGGAACGTACTAAAGAAATAGGAATTAGAAAAGCATTAGGAGCGCAACCTTTATCTATTGTGACGATGATTTTACATGAGTCCATTTTTGTCACGGCAATAGCAGGCTTCTTAGGCTTGTTCTTAGGTTTAGTGCTTTTAGAATTTGTAGGTCCTATGGTAGAAACTGAATTTATAGCTAATCCTTCAGTTAATTTTCAAATTGCCATAACCACAGTAATTATATTAATAGTTGCAGGAGCTTTCGCCGGATTTTTCCCAGCCTGGAGAGCGGCTAGAATTAAACCCATTATAGCCTTAAGAGACGAATAGTATGTTTAGCAGAGATAAATGGAACGAAATTATAGAATCACTAAGCTCAAATTGGTTTAGAACGATACTTACTGCTTTTGGCGTGTTGTGGGGAATATTTATACTTGTTATTCTCTTAGCCGCTGGGAAAGGTTTAGAAAACGGAGTAAAACAAGGCTTTGGAGGAATGGCGACTAACAGCATGTTTATGTGGACACAAACGGTTGCCAAACCCTATAAAGGATTACCTAAGGGGAGAAGATATAATTTTAAAACTAAAGACGTTCAGGCTATAAAAGATAACGTGCCGGGACTTCAATATGTTTCTCCACGTAATCAATTAGGAGGTTTTGGAGGCACTAATAATGTGGTTAGAGGCTTAAAGTCTGGAGCTTTTAATGTATACGGGGATTATCCAGAAATTATAAACCAACAACCTATGGATATTACTTCTGGGAGGTTTCTTAATTATAATGATCTTAATGAAAGACGTAAAGTAGCGGTTATTGGAGAAGGTGTTAAAACTACCATGTATGAGAATGATGAAGAAGTTTTAGGTAGTTATATAAAAGTGAATGGCGTTAATTTTCAAGTTATAGGTACCTATAAGAAGAAAAGTACAGGAGGAGGAAATTCAGAAGAAGATCAAAAAGAAATTTATGTGCCGTTTACCTCTTTCTCTCAAGCTTTTAATATGGGAGATATTGTAGGTTGGATGGCTATTACAGCAAATGATAATAATTCTATCACAGCATTGAAAAGTTCTATTTTTGATGTGATTAAAGAAAATCATACCATACATCCAGAAGATGATCGTGCGATAGGAAATTTTGATCTATTTGAAGAGTATACGAAAATTAGTGGCTTGTTTACAGCTCTAAATTTCGTTGCTTATTTTGTGGGAATTCTCGTCTTACTCTCGGGAGTAATAGGGATCTGTAACATTATGCTAATTGTAGTTAAAGAGCGAACTAATGAGATAGGTGTGAGAAGAGCTTTGGGTGCGACACCGTGGTCAATTCGAGGTCAAATTCTATTAGAGTCTATTTTCTTGACAATTATCTCAGGGATGGCCGGTATTATTTTAGCCACCTTAGTTCTGTGGTTGGTAAATTATGCTTTGGCTGCACAAGATAGTTCAGAAATGATGTTTATCAACCCGAGTGTAGATTTAGTCACAGTAATTATAGCCTTACTTATATTGGTGATTTCAGGTTTATTAGCAGGATTAATACCTGCACAAAACGCGATTAGAATAAAACCTGTAGACGCTTTAAGAACAGAATAAAAATAAAATCAATCTATAAAATGAAAAGAATACTAACCATCATTGTTTTAGTTGTCATAGGAATCTTGTTTTTTGGTTCTTTGTACTACTTATACCAAAAGAATCAAGAAAGTCCCGTTGTTTATGAGACTGAGAAACCTTCTAAGCAAACTATCGTTAAAGAAACAGTTGCAACTGGAAGTATTGTTCCTAAAGAAGAGATTTTAATCAAGCCTAACATATCTGGAATTATTGATAAAATTTATATCGAAGCGGGAGAAAATATTAAAGTTGGAGATTTAATTGCTTCTTTAAAAGTAGTTCCTAATGTCTCTAATTTGGCTAGTGCTAAAAACCAAATTACTTCAGCAAAAATAGAAATGGATAACCAAAAGCGTAATTATGATCGCCAAAAAGGATTGTTCGATAAAGGAGTGATTTCGGCTAACGATTTTGATCAAATAGAAGTTACTTACCGTCAATCTCAACAAACCTATAGAGCAGCTCAACAAACCTATGAAATTATTCAAACAGGAACCACTAGCGGAGTAGGAAATGCAGCGAATACTCAAATTCGTTCTACCATTTCAGGTATGGTCTTAGAAGTTCCAGTAAAAGAAGGAAATCAAGTAATTGAAGCCAATAACTTTAATGAAGGAACTACCATTGCTACGTTAGCTAATGTAGATAAAATGATTTTTGAGGGAAAAGTAGATGAATCTGAAGTAGGAAAAATTAAAGAAAATCTTCCGTTAGAAATAACGATTGGTGCTATTGAAAATAAAAAATTTGATGCCATTTTAGATTACATCGCTCCAAAAGGATTAGACGAAAACGGAGCTATACAATTTGAAATTGAAGGAACTTTAAAAAATCAAGATAGTACTTTTATTCGTTCAGGGTTAAGTGCGAATGCTTCTATTATTTTAGATAAAGTTGAAAATGTTTTAGCGATAAAAGAGTCTTTGGTTCAGTTTGATTCTGATAGTAAAGAGCCATTTGTAGAGGTAAAAACAGGAGAGCAGGAATTTAAAAGACAAGAGGTGAAGCTTGGCTTGAGTGACGGAATTTACATTCAAGTTTTAGAGGGTATAAATGAAAATGATGAGATTAAAGTTTGGAATCAGGTAAAACCTGCAGAGAACTTTGGTCAAAAAGACTAAGTTTAATTGTAACAAAACTATAATGAAATCTACATATATACATAGAAACCTTTTTATGAAATCAATATCTAGCTTTATTATTCTTTTTTTCTTGACATTTACTTTTCAAGCGCAAGAAAAAAAATGGACGTTAAAAGAGTGTGTTGAGCACGCTCTAGAAAATAATATTTCTATCCGTCAGTCTCAACTAGATGTAGATGCTGCAGAGCTAGACAAAATGGATGCCATTGGTAACTTAATTCCTACGGTAAACGGTTCAGCTTCTTATTCAACCAATACAGGTGCCAATATTAACCCAGTAACTAACCAATTTGAAAATGAAACATTTTCATCTATGACTGGGGGAATAAGTTCTAACTTAACATTGTTTGATGGTTTAAAAAATATTCGTCAGCTTCAAAGATCTAAATTGGCAAAATTGGCAAGTCAATATCGTTTAGATAAAATGAAAGATGATATTGCTTTAGCTGTAGCTAATTCTTATTTACAAGTATTACTTAATAAAGCTAACTTAGAAGTAATCAAATCTCAGAATATTGTCACTTTAGAACAATTAGAAAGAACCCAAGATTTAGTTGATGCAGGGGTTTTGCCACAAGGAGATATGCTAGAGATAAAGGCTACAGATGCGAGTGAGAAACAACGTATCGCTGTAGCGGAAAACGATGTAGAGATTTCTTTAATTAGTTTAGCTCAACTTTTGCTTATAAAAGATTACGAAAGTTTTCAAATAGTTGATGAAGGTTATGAGATCATCTCAACCGAGGTTACAGATATTCCTGTACAAGAGATTATCAACTCAGCTGAAGAAACTAGATCGGAAGTTAAAATAGCTGAACAAAATGTTCTTTTAGCTGAAAAAGATGTTCAAATAGCAAGAGGTAATTATTACCCGACACTTTCAGCTTTTTTTGGATATAACACTAGATATTCAGATAACGATTTTTTAGATAGAAATTTTACAGATCAATTATGGCAGAATGATGGTATAGGTTATGGGCTTCAATTAAACGTTCCTATTTTTAATGGACTATCGGCAAGAACTAATGTGAAGAGAAATAAAGTAAATTTAGAAAGAACTGAGTTTCAATTAGAGCAAGCAAAATTAGATTTAGAATCAAATGTGTATCAGGCTTATGTAGATGTAAAAGGAGCGCTTAAGGCTTATGAAGCTTCACAAACAGCTTTAGAATCTCAAGAGTTAGCTTATGATTATGCTAAAGAGCGTTATGATGTAGGTTTAACAAATGCCTTTGATTTTAGTCAGTCAAAATTGAGATTTGACAATGCTAAAATAGAAGTGAACAGAACTAAGTACGATTATATATTTAAATTAAAAGTTTTAGAATTATTTTTTGGTGTAGACGCAAAAGATATTAAGTTGTAATTATGAAAAAAAAGACACTTGTTATAATTGTTGCCTTAGTAGTAGCGGTTATTTTGTTATTGGTAGTTGGTAAAAAAAGCGGATGGTTTGGAAAAACAGGAAACTTTAAACAAGTTGAAATAACTGCCATTAATGAAATAGATATAACCGAAACGGTTTCGGCTACAGGAAAAATACAACCTGAAGTTGAGGTAAAGTTATCTTCAGAAGTTTCGGGAGAAATTATTGAGTTACCAATCCAAGAAGGTCAAGCCGTAGAAAAAGGAGACTTATTGGTAAAGATTAATCCAGATTTGTATCAATCTAGCTTACAGCGATCACAAGCAAGTTATCAAAATATTCAAGCTTCTTTAGCTCAAAGTAAAGCGAGTTTAAAGCAAGCAAAAGCAAATTACGATCGTAATAAAACTCTTTTTGATAAGGGAGTTATCTCAAAATCTGAATGGGATGCGATTGTATCTGAATATGAAATGGCTCAAGCCTCTAGAGAATCTGCTTATTATAATGTGCAAAGTGCTGCTGCAACGGTAAACGAAGCTAAAGATAATTTAGGCAGAACTACGATTTATGCACCTATGTCTGGGACAATTTCAAAGTTAGACGCCGAGTTAGGAGAGCGAGTAGTTGGTACACAGCAAATGGCAGGAACCGAAATTTTACGTGTAGCGAATCTTGCAGAGATGGAAGTTGAAGTAGAAGTAAATGAAAATGATATTGTTAAAATTGCAGTTGGTGATTCGGCAATTGTAGAAGTTGATGCCTATTTAGGTAAGGAATTTAAAGGAATTGTTACTGAAATTTCTAATTCGGCTGCAGATGATTTAACGGCAGATCAAGTAACTAATTTTGGTGTTAAAGTAAAGATACTAAAACAATCTTATGCAGAGTTAACTGAAGGAAAACCAGAAGATTTCTCTCCGTTTAGACCAGGAATGACTGCTACCGTTGATATCATCACAAGTAGAAAGAAAAATATTATTGGAGTTCCTATTAGTGCTATTGTGATCAAAAATGATACTACTTCCGTAAAGAAGAATATAAACGGAAACGATAAAGAACAAACTCCATCTGCAAAAAAAACAATTACAGATGAAACTTTTGAATGTGTATTTGTGAAAAATGGAGATGAAGTTAGGTTACAAGTTGTGAAAACAGGAATACAAGACGATACAAATATAGAAATATCTAAAGGCTTAAAGGTAGGGGACGAAGTAATTACAGGTCCGTATAACACGGTTACCAAGAGTTTAAAGGCTGGTGATAAAATAGAGGTGAAAGGCTCATTAGAAGATAAATAATTTGGCTTTAATATTATTATTAGAAACAACGACTGTCAATTGCTCTGTTGCTTTAGCAGAAGATGACAAGATTATAGCAATTAAGGAAGATAAAACTCCTGGGTATTCTCATGCAGAGAAACTCCATTTATTTATTGAAGCAGTCTTAACTGAATCTAATAAGACACTATTAAATTTAGATGCAGTAGCAGTTAGTAAAGGACCTGGCTCATACACAGGATTGAGAATTGGAGTTTCAGCAGCAAAAGGACTATGTTATGCTTTAAATTTACCTTTACTGTCGGTTGATACATTAACTTCAATAGCACATCAATATAAATCTTTAGACTTTGCTGATGGGTATGTTATTCCTATTTTAGATGCTCGTCGTATGGAGGTTTATACTTCTGTGTTTAAACTAGAAAATGGAGAGTTAATTTTAATCTCTCCTGTGGAAGCAAAAATAATAGATGAAAACTCTTTTGAAGAGTTGAAAGGAAATAAGCTTTTTGTTGGTGATGGAGTCGGGAAAATCGAAGAAGTTTTATCTAATAAAAAGAATACTTCATTCTTACAATGCTTGCCATCTACCAAAGAAATGGCTTCAATAGCATTTAATAAATACAAAATAAGCGACATTGAAGATGTCGCTTATTTTGAACCTTTTTATTTAAAAGATTTTGTAATCAAAAAGAATAAGAATTAATCTTTAATAATATGAACGTCTCTCTGTGGGTAAGGGATTCCAATACCTGCAGCATCTAATCTTCTTTTAGCTTCTTCTATAGTATACCAGTGGCATCCCCAAAATTCATCGTTAGAAGCCCAAAACCTAAGTGATAGGTTAACTGAATTGTCTGCAAGTTCGGTTACGACTACTTGTGGCTCTGGGTCTTTATGAATGCCTTCTTGCTCTTTCATTAAATTTAACAGAATATCTTTTGCTTCCTTGATATTAGCATCGTAAGAAATCCCAATAGTGATGGCATCTTTTCTTTTCCCTTCTACGGTATAATTAATAATATTATCATTAGACAATTGACCATTAGGAATTACTGCTAATTGATTCCCGAAGGTGTTGATATGTGTGTAAAAAATAGATATTTCTTTTACACTACCAGAAACTCCTTGAGCTTCAATCCAATCTCCAATTTTAAAAGGTTTTAAAATGATGATTAAAACTCCACCAGCAAAATTTGCCAGAGAACCTTGAAGAGCTAAACCTATAGCTAAACCTGCAGCACCAATAATAGCAACTAAACTTGTGGTTTCAATTCCTAATTGGGTAATAGCGGTAATAAAAACTAGTATTTTTAGAGCCCATCCTAGAATGTTAACAATAAAATTCTCTAAAGCAGGATCGTAACTCTTCTTTTGAAAGAATTTTTTTACGTAGCGTACAATGATTTTTGCAATCCACCACCCAATTACTAGAATTGCTATTGCAGCAACTAAATTAGGTAGAAAGTCAATTAATTTTTGGCCGTATTCTTTGGCGTAATACTCAATGTTGTCTAATTTTTCCATGTAATATATTTTTAAGCAGGATAATAATTAGTTTTTTTGTTGTCCGAAACTTTTAGCTGTTTAAGTTTTGTTAAAATTAATTGAAATCAATTTGTTTTAATATTTCTATACGCTTTTTAGAAGGTCTCTTACAAGAATTTTCTTGACATAAAAGCATTTGATTTGAGATATCGCTTTCGCGGAAATCATATTGTTTAAGATTAACTGGAGTATGTAGAGTTAAAATTACATTAGGAAGATATTCTTCTAAAAAAACCTCTTTATTTTCTATACACTCTTTACCGAAACTTAAATGATAAAATGGATGAGATATATTTAAATAGGTGTTCATCCATTCGCTATAATTCGATGGGGTTTCTTGAAAAGAATTTTTGTATTTGTGTAGCATATTCATCGCGATCTCAATGTATTTGTCCTGATTTGTAATTTTTCCAATCATAAATAAGTTATGACACATGATTGCATTAGAACTTGGAATTACATTGTCGTGTACTTCAAAAAGATGAGCAAATAGTTGTTTATTTGATTTAGAAGCTAAGTAGAATAAATTTTCTTCTTCATCGTAAAATTCAGCGAAAGCGATATCAATAAGTTTTTGAGATTTTTCTAGCCAAGAATTTTCAGAAGTTATTTGATAGATTTGTAAGTAAGCTTTTATCACTAACGCATAGTCTTCTAATGTTCCTAGAATTTGCTTATTTCCTTCAACGTAACTCTTGTATAATTTCTCGTCAAACAAATTGTCCCACAGCGCTCTTGCAGTTTTCACAGCAAAAGTTAAGTGTTTTTCGTTTGCAGTAATTTTATAAGTATCTATAAAAGAGGATATCGTTAAAGCATTCCAACTAGTAAGGCATTTGTGATCGAGTAGAGGTTGAGGTCTATTATTTCTTTCTTCTTTTAAAGTAAGAAGACAACTATCTATTTTTTCTTTTAAATGAAACTCTTCTAGATGATAGTTTTGTGCAACCTTTTGTAGGTTTTGAGTTTGAATGAATACATATTTCCCGTTTTCCCAATATCCTGTATCATTGATATTAAAAATATCAGAAAAAAGAAGGAAATCTTCTTTTAGGATGTTTTGTAATTCTTTTTTTGTCCAAGTGTAAAAAGCACCTTCTTCTTGTTCTCCTTTATCATTTAGACTGTCGGCATCATAAGAAGCGAAATACAAATCATCATTACTTTTTAAATCACTTTCTATAAAAGCAATGGTTTTTGTGGCGATTTCTTTAAAGTATTCATCTTTAAAAACTTGATAAGCTTGGGCGTATAGAGATGTTAGTTGAGCATTGTCGTATAGCATTTTTTCGAAATGTGGGATATGCCATTTTTCATCTACACTGTATCTAGAAAAACCTCCCCCTACCACATCGTGAATTCCGCCTTGAGCGATTTTATATAGTGTAAGTTTTACGTAATTTAAAACTTCTTTGTTGTTTTCCTGAAATCCATAACGTAGTAAAAACTGTAATTGATTAGGCATCATAAATTTTGGAGCACTTTTATCTCCCCCATACTTATAATCAAAAATTTGTTGCCATTTTTTCAACGCATTTTGCAAATGATTTCTTTTAAATTCTGTGTCTATTGGTTCATCTATGAGTTGTGTAGAAAGAATGCCTTTCTCTAGCTGAAGAGCGTATTCTTCCATTTGGTTGGGGTCTTTTTGATGTAGATCTTTAAGTTGATGCAAAGAGCCTAACCATTGTTTTTCGGGTAAATAGGTAGCTCCCCAAATAGGTTTTCCGTTAGGTAGTGCGACGATATTAAGCGGCCAGCCTCCTTGTCGGGTCATAATTTGCAATGCTAGCATATAGATTTGATCTACATCGGGATGTTCTTCTCGATCAACTTTTATAGAAATAAAATGCTCATTCATAAGATGGGCAACCTCTTGTTTTTCGAACACTTCTTTTTCCATCACATGACACCAATGGCAGGCGGTGTAACCAATACTTATTACTAATAATTTATTTTGTTGTTGAGCTTCTCGTAAAGAATTTTCGTTCCAAGTTTGCCAATGTATAGGGTTATTGGCGTGTTGTAATAAATAGGGACTAGATTGGTTCTTAAGATTATTTTGAGAGAAATTCATTTAGTTGTCTTATTTTAGTTTTTTGTAATTCAAAACAGAATGTTTAAAATTAATGTTTTGGTAACAATTAAAGCAGTGAAAAGAATTATGAAATATACATTTTTGCAAATTCAGAAATAAGAAGTTTTTATGGAAAATATTTATATCGTAATGCTTACGATTTTATTTGCACTTGCAATTACCGATTTGGTTGTAGGAGTAAGTAATGATGCAGTGAATTTTTTAAACTCTGCAATTGGTTCTAAAGCCATTTCTTTACGTACCATTATGATTGTTGCCAGTATTGGTGTAGCGGTTGGGGCCATTTTTTCTAGTGGTTTAATGGAAGTGGCTCGTAAAGGGATTTTTGTTCCGAGTCAATTTTATTTTGATGAAATCATGATTATCTTTTTAGCCGTCATGATAACCGATGTTTTATTGTTAGATTTTTTCAACTCCCTAGGCTTACCAACTTCCACCACGGTTTCTATTGTTTTTGAATTATTAGGAGCTGCAGTAAGTGTAGCCTGTATTAAACTATATAACCAAGGTGAAGGTTATGAAATGTTGGCGCAATATATTAATACTTCTAAAGCATTAGAAATAATTGTAGGAATACTGCTCTCGGTCGTCATAGCTTTTACAATTGGTGCTTTGGTTCAATATTTATCTAGGTTAGTATTTTCTTTTCAATATGAGAAAAAGATTAAATATGTAGGTGCCATTTTTGGAGGACTTTCAATTACAGCAATCACCTACTTTATTTTTATTAAAGGAATGAAGAGTATTTCTTTTATTTCTTCGGAAGCAAAAGAGTATGTAAATGATAATACTCTAATTATTATTTTAGTTAGCTTTTTATTGTGGACATTGCTTTCTCAGCTACTTATGAGTATTTTAAAAATAAACATTCTAAAGGCGATTATTGTGATAGGAACCTTTGCTTTGGCTTTAGCTTTCGCAGGAAATGACTTAGTGAACTTTATAGGTGTTCCTATTGCAGCTTGGCAATCTTTTGAGTTGTGGCAACAAGCATATCTTGCTACAGGAGTTCTACCTTCTGAGTTTAATATGGAAGGACTTTCTGGTGCAGTACAAACTCCAGAGCTTTTATTGATTTTAGCGGGGGGAATAATGGTAGTTACATTATGGTTTTCAAGTAAAGCTAGATCGGTTGTAGATACAGGAATTAACTTGGCAAGACAAGGAGATGGAGTAGAGCGATTTGAGCCTAATACCTTATCGCGAGTAATCGTCCGTTATTCTGTGTACCTAACAAGTGGTATTTCTAGTGTTCTACCAAATTCCGTAAAGAATAAAATAGAAGAGAAATTTCAAAAACCAAAGGAGTTAATTAATGATAGAAGAATTGATGCTCCAGCATTTGATACCGTAAGAGCATCGGTAAATATGGTAGTAGCGAGTATTCTTATCTCTATAGGAACCAATTTAAAATTACCATTATCTACGACTTATGTAACCTTTATGGTGGCTATGGGTACTTCTTTAGCCGATAGAGCTTGGGACAGAGAAAGTGCTGTTTATAGAGTAGCAGGTGTTATCAATGTCGTAGGAGGGTGGTTTGTAACCGCAATTGTTGCCTTTATTGCTGCAGCTATATTTGCTGCAATTATTTGGTATGGAGGAATGATTGCTATTGCAGTTTTAGTTTTGTTGGCTGTTTTTCTTATTACGAGGAGTGCAATTTTACATACTAGAAAAGTAAAAGCTGAAAAAAATAAAAAACGTTTTAATAGAAATGATATCATTACTATTAACGAAATTACGATGGAAACGTCACAGAATATTTCTAACGTTATTCAGGGTATAAATAAGCGTTATGGGAAAGTAATCGATCATTTAGGTTACCATGATCTTGGGAAGCTTAAAAAGGATACTAAAAAACTTAATGTGCTTGAAGATGAGGTGGAAGAACTAAAAGATAATGTGTTCTACTTTATTAAATCTTTGGAGGAAAATTCTGTAGAGGCGAGTAGATTCTATATTCTCTTCTTAGATCATATGCAAGATATTGTGCAGTCGATTGCTCAAATAACTAGATCGAGTTATAAGCACGTTAACAATAACCATAAGAATTTGAAGTTTAATCAAATTCGAGATTTAAAAAGTATTGACAGAGAGTTACAGGTAGTTTTTCAAGAAATAATTGAAACTTTTGATACGCATTCTTTTGAGAATATAAATCAGATTATCGTTCAGAAACAAGCTCTCATCGAAAAAGTTTCAGAGCTAATTCAAAAACAGATTACACGTATTAGAACTTCAGAAACTAGTCCTAAGAATACAAAATTATACTTTGGTTTGTTATTAGAAACTAAAGATATGATCACATCAACGATTAGTTTATTACAGCTTTTTGAAAGCTATTATGATGATGCTAAACGAGAATTCTAGTAAATAGAACCGCAACATATATCAATAAAAAAGCTCCCAAATTGGGAGCTTTTTTTATGTATGATTAACCGTAAAAAATTATCCGTTAATAGCTTCTACTGTGTTTACTTTATTGTGAAGCATTTCTTTCAACATATTTTCAATTCCATTCTTAAGTGTATAAGTAGAAGAAGGACATCCGCTACAAGCACCTTGTAAAATCACTTTTACCGTTTTAGTTTCTTCATCATAAGAATCGAACATGATATTTCCTCCATCACTTGCTACGGCAGGTTTTATATACTCATCTAAGATCGCAACGATTTCTTTAGAAGTGTCATCTAAATTTTCGATAGATGGTGACGAGCTATTTACTATATCTTCTCCAGAAGATTTTTGTGTAGCTCCTTCTTCAAGAATCTGTTTACCATCTTCAATGTAACTTCTAATAAATTCTCTCAATTCTAAAGTAATATCATTCCAGTCTGCTACATCATATTTAGAAACCGAAACATAATTTTCATCTAAAAAAACCTCCTTCACAAAAGGAAAATGAAATAAAGCTTTAGCTAAAGGAGAATGTGATGCATCGTCAATATTTTTAAACTCTATAGATTGTAAAACTAATTTTTTATTAGCTACAAACTTCATTACTTTAGGGTTAGGAGTGCTTTCTGCATATACCGTTACCGGAATTTTTTTAGTTTGTTGAGAATCTTCTGTAATGATAACAGTACCATTATTTAAAAGGTCTTCTAGCTGATTTTTTAATTCTTCTTGCACATCTTCCCAAGCAACAATGTCATATTTTTCTATAGCAACAAAATTTTGTGCTAAATAAACCGTTTTAACAAATGGAAGATGAAATAATTTTTGTGCTAAGGGCGATTTTGACGCCTCATCAATATTTTTAAATTCATAGCTTTCATGATTGACTAAAAATTGATCAGCTTCAAATTTAACAATAGATTTATTGGTGGTAGACTTAACTTCTATATGGTAATTTTTCATAAACGCAAATTTTACGCAAAAATACTAAAAGAAATACAATGAAATGAATATATTTACGGCTTATATAGAGAAATAAAGTTTAATAGAAATTCCTCAAAGGATTCATATTTTATGTTAATTTTGTGATTTTTGTTAGAAAAACCATAAATAATGTGGTTATAAATTTTTTACTTTTTCTCAATTTGCTTTAATTTGACGAGATAATACCCTAAAAAAATATGAAGTCTATAAAAACCTACTTGTTTTTGGCAATTATTACATTACCATTTTTGTCTCAAGCTCAAGAACGTGGAATTCCAGTTTATACCGATTACTTAACTGACAACCTATATTTAGTACACCCTTCAATGGCTGGTGCTGGTATTAGAAATAAAATTCGTCTTACAGGGAGAAGACAATGGTTTGATGTAGATGATGCTCCATCTTTAGAAACTTTAAGTTTAAATGGGAGAGTTGGAGAGAATGTTGGAATTGGCGGGATTTTGTACAACGATAGTAATGGTCGATTTTCTCAACAAGGAGTTTACGCCACCTTTGCATACCACATATTGTTATCTAGAGATAGAGTAGATTTAAATCAATTATCTTTTGGTTTAAATGTGGGTGTTTTACAAGAGAAATTAGATGAAAGTGATTTAATTGGGGGAACTAATCCTAATGATCCTATTATTTCAGGAACAGAACAACAAGATTCTTATTTTAATGTTGATTTTGGAATGTCTTATTATTTCTTAGAGTTCTATTCTCATTTTACCGTAAAGAATTTAATTCCCCAAAAGCGTGATATTTTTTCAGATAACTTTGAGACCGATAATCAAAGACAATATTTACTGTCGTTAGGTTATGTAATAGCGCCTTATGGATCGGAGTGGTCTTATGAGCCTTCAGTTCTTTTTCAAATGAAAGAAGAAACTTCAGAGGCATCTATCGATGGTAACTTTAAAGTTTATAGAAATTTTGATTTTGGTCAACTTTGGGGAGGACTTTCTTATAGAAGAAGTTTTGATGGTGCAGAATACAGTACTGATGGATTGGCTAGTGTGGAAAATCAAAAATTACAATATGTATCTCCTTTCTTAGGAATTAATTATGGAGATTTTATGTTTGCTTATACTTACACGTATCAGGCAAACTCTGTAGTATTAAGTAATTCTGGTTTTCACCAAATAACTTTAGGATATACCTTTGGGAAGAACAAAGAACCTTACCATTGTAATTGTCCTGCTATTAATTACTAAAAATCTAAATAGGAGACCTTAAATTTTTCTATACGGTTATAATTTACCAAGTCGTCTAAGACTTTAGGATTTTTATTTGAAAAAAATATAGAGTCTTTTTCTAACTTATTGCTAAGCAGTTTTACATTTTGTAAAACTGCTTTTGTTTGTTTAGCTACCGCCTCTCCAGAATCTATAATTTGTACAACTTCAGGAAGTATCTCTTTAATTAATGGAATTAAATAAGGATAATGACTGCAACCTAGCACAAGATAGTCTATGCCCTTTGCTATCATAGGTTGAAGAAGTCTTATAAGTAAACTTCTTGTTTGTTCAGAGTTTAATAAACCTTTCTCTACAAGAGGGACTAATCCTTCTCCTATTACTTCTATTATTTCTGTATTTTTTGCAAACAGTTCAGATGTTTTAGTAAACAATTCGCTGGATAAGGTTCCTTTGGTGGCTAATATTCCAATAACTTTAGATTTACTTTGAAGTGCTGCAGGCTTAATAGCAGGCTCTATTCCAATAAATGGTACATCAAAATTAGCTCTTAATTCTTTAATTGCATTAGTGGTAGCGGTGTTACAAGCAACAACAATAATTTTTGCGCCGTGATCTAAAAGTAGTTTTGTGTTCTTATAGGATAAATCTATGATCTCTGCCTTGCTTTTAGCTCCATACGGAGCGTTACGGCTATCTGCTAAATAAATGATCTGCTCCTCAGGCAAAAGCTGCTGTACGGCTTTAAAAATAGAGGTTCCGCCAACGCCAGAGTCAAACATTCCAATAGGAGCAGATTTTATCATAGTTAAATTTTAATAGTAAAAATAAAAAAGCGTTTCCATTAATGGAAACGCTTTTTTACAATTTGTATAAATTTTATAGAATTAGATTCCTAACTCCTTCTTTACATCGTTTAATAAGTCATAACCATCGGCTAATAAAACACCTCCAGCACCTGTAGTAGAATCTAAAACGTAATCAAAACCTTTAGCTCTAGCTACCTTTTGAATAGCAGTTCTTGCTTTTTCATAAACAGGCTTTAATAATTCAGTTTCTTTCTTTTGTAACTCTTTTTGAGCGTTTTGCTGAAACTGAACAATTTTTTCTTGAGTAGCTTGTAACTCTCTTGCTCTAGAAGCATTTTCTTCTTCAGTCTTGGTAGTAGCTTCTGCTTGGTAACGTTGATTTTTGTTTTGAGCTTCTTTCAATAAATCGTCAATGTCTGCTCTATAAGTCTTTTCTAATTTTTCTAATTGAGACATAGCAGATTGATATGTAGGCATAGACTCAATAAGTTCTTGTGTCCCTACGTGAGCCACTTTAGAGGTTTGTGCATTAGTAAATGCAACTGCACCTAACATAAATGATACGGCTATTAAAACGGTCTTAAATTGTTTCATCTTTCTAAAAAATTAATTGTTGTTATTTAATTGTTTCTTTTATTTATTTCTAGCTTGTTCTAAGCTGTCTCTTCTTCTTTCTCTATCTTCTAATAACTTTCGTCTTCTCTCTTCATATTCTGCTTGTCTCGCTGCTCTTGCAGAATCTCTTTTCCTTTGGCGTTCGTCTAGCATATTTTCTCTTTCATCAACTTGAGCTTGTCTTTCTCTTTCTCTTTTCGCTTCTTCTGCAGCTTCATTTTTTGCTCCCTCAACAGACTTATATGGTTCGTTAGGATCAACGGCTACTTCATTAGCTCTATTTTCATTTTGAGTTTTTCTAGACGTTCTTTCGATCATCGTTAAAACCTGATCGCTAATATCATGTCGATTTGCAGAAAATAACATTAACGCTTCCGCGGAATTTTCAAAGATAAAATCATATTCTCTTTTAAGACCGATTTCTTGTACAGCATTAAAAACTTGATCTTGAACTGGCTGAACCAATTGTCTTTTTTGAATCATTAAATCTCCTTGAGCACCAAATCTATCATTTTGATAATCTAAAACTTTCTTCTCTTCAAAAGCAATCTCTTCTTCTCTTTCTTCTATAAGTTCTTTAGTTAAAAGAGCTCTTTCATTTTCTAAGTTTTGCTTCATATCATCAACATTTTTCATCATCAGTTCAATTTCAGATTTCCATTTCTGAACCTTGCTTTCTAATTGCTGACTAGCCTGTTGATATTCTGGAATATTTTTTAAAATATAATCCATATCAATGTAAGCAATTTTAATTCCTCTTTGAGCACTTAAGTTAAGGCTAAAGGCTATTGCTGTAATAAGAAGTAAAATGTTTTTTTTCATCATCTCTTGTTCATATTAGAAAATATCGTGCCAATTTAAAATTGCTGTCCGATAATAAAATGAGTTTCCCATCCATTAGCACCGTTATTTGTTCCAGGGATAGGGTCAAATCCATAACCGAAATCAATACCTAAAAGACCAAATGCAGGCATAAAAATACGTAAACCTAAACCAGCAGATCTACTTAGTTGAAAAGGATTAAAGTCTTTGAAGCCATCGTAACTAGCTCCACCTTCAACAAATGCTAAGGTATATATAGAAGCAGTTGGTTTAAGTGTAATAGGGTATCTTAATTCTAACGAATATTTATTGTAAATTGTAGCTCCGTCATTTCTACTTAAATTAGAACCAAGACCTCGATCTTTTGGTATTAATGATTGATTTGGATATCCTCTAAGCGCAATGTTTTCCCTTCCGTCAAGGCTGTATCCTCCTAAACCATCTCCTCCTAAATAAAATCTTTCAAAGGGAGGAATACCTCTATCGTTATCATAAGCGCCTAAGAAACCATATTCTGTGGCGGCTTTAAGTACTAATTTTCCTGCAATCTTATTATACCATTCTCCTTTAAATTTAATTTTGTAGTATTCTAACAGCTTAAATCTTTCTTGGTCAATCTTAGCTACATCGGCCTCTCCATTGGTTTGAAACTCTGGATCGTCACCTAAATTAGCATAATCTACACCATTCCAAGCTGAGTAGGGAGGGGTAACTTTTGCTGAAATATTAAATTTAGATCCACCCATTGGAAAAACAGGATTGGTGTATGTATTATCTCTGCTTAATCCAAATGTAATGGCGATATTGTTAGCGTATCCATCAGGGAATGTAAATAAACCTATATTATAGTTTTTTAAATTATAATGTTGATAACTTAGAGCTACAGATGCTGTAAAGAAATCATCAGGAATAGTAAGTCTCTTTGCTAAGCCTATAGAACCACCAGTAATTAAAAACCTTCTGTCTCTATCTGCTTCTCTTTCAAAAGCATCATAGAAATATTGAACAGTATGAGAAAAAGAGGTGGTTAAACGAATTGGTTTTTTTCCTCCTAACCAAGGCTCTGAGAATGATAAACTGTAAGTTTGATAAAAACTCGCTGCTTGTGCTCTTAATGATAAGGTTTGCCCGTCACCCATAGGTAAAGGTTTATAAGCATCTTTGTCTAAAATTCCCTTTAAAGAGAAGTTGTTAAAAGATAAGCCTAAAGTTCCTACAAAACCTCCGCCGCCATAACCTCCTTGAAGTTCTACTTGGCTAGCTCCACTTTCAACTACTTTGTAATCTAAATCTACAGTAGCATCAGCTGGGTTTACTTTAAAATCTGGAGAAAGTTGCTCAGCATCAAAGAAGCCTGTAGCTCCTAACTCTCTAACCGTTCTTACCACATCTTGCTTACTGTATTTTTGACCAGGTCTTGTTCTTATGTTTCGGTATATTACGTGATCGTTCGTTTTGTCATTTCCGGTAACGGTAATTCTATCAAAATAAGCAATTTTACCTTCTCTTACACGTATTTCAAAGTCTATCGTATCGTTATATATTCTTGTTTCAACCGGATTAATTTGAGCAAATAAATACCCGTTATTTTGATATAAGTTAGTTAAATCATCTGCATCTGGCTGAGTTGGATCACTAATTTTCTTTTCTAATAAGGTTCCATTATATACATCTCCTTTAGAAATTCCTAAGATATTTTTTAATTCTCTATCTGAATAAATACTGTTTCCTAAAAAACTAATATCTCCAAAGTAGTACTTATTGCCTTCTTCTAAATTAATGGTAAGCTCAACATCTTTTTCGTTTAGTTTAACAAGCGTGTCTGATACAATCCTGGCATCACGATAGCCTTTAGATTTGTATTTGTCTATAATTTTTTCTTTACCAAGCTCGTATTCATCTTCAATATACTTAGATCTCTTCCAAAATCTAAAGAAGCTTTTTTGCTTCGTTTTTAATTGACGACGTACTTTACCATCGCTAAAAATTTCATTCCCGTTAATGTGGATATCTGCAACTTTCACTTTTTCACCTCGATCTATTCTTAAGATCATATCTACTTGTTCGGCTTCAGAAACTTCTGCGGTATCTTTTACAGTATTTGTTCTTATATCTACTTTTGCATTAAGATAACCGTCTTGAGCATAAGAATTCTTAATATTATTTCTTGTTTTTGTAATTAAGTTCTCGGTAACTTTAGAACCTGCTTTAAGGTCATTATCCTTAATTATATCTTTTCGTTTCTTTTTCTTTTTAAGACCTACGATTTCAACTTCTTTTAACTCTGGTACCTCTTGAATTTCTAATTCTAAATCGGCTACATTTCCGTTAACATTGGTAACGTAGAGGTTAATGTCACTAAATAGCCCAAGATCCCAAAGCTTTTTGATAATACTGCTAATTCTGTCTCCTGGAATAAAGATCTCTTCTCCGGTTTTAAGTCCCGTAAAAGCAATCACAGTTTGCTCGTTGTAATTTTGGCTTCCCACAACACTAATTTCACCTACGGTATATTTTTTACCGTTGGCAATAGCTATATCTTGTGCCTGAGTGTGGTTAAATGCGAGTACACAAATTATTAAAAGTAATAGTTTCTTTAACATCAATATATTAATTGATTTGTTCACTGGTTTTTCCAAATCTTCGTTCTCTGTTTTGATAATTTAGTATTGCTTCTAATAAGTCTTCTTTGCGGAAATCTGGCCACAAAATATCTGTAAAATATAATTCCGCGTAAGCGATTTGCCACAACAGGAAATTACTAATACGACGTTCTCCACTTGTTCTAATCAATAAATCTACATCGGGTAGATCGTGAGTGTACAAATGCTGCTGTACGAAATCTTCATTAATTTCACTGGTTTCAATTTCTTGCGCTGAAACCTTTTCGCTTATTCTTTTTATGACACTTAAAAGTTCTTCTCTAGAACCGTAGCTAAGTGCTAATGTTAGGGTCATTAAATTATTGTTAGAAGTTTTTTCAATTACTTCTTCTAATTCTTTTTTAGCCTTGGAGGGTAAATTATCTAAACAACCAATAGCTTTAAGCTGTATGTTGTTGTCCATTAAAGTTTTAATTTCTTTCTTAAGAGAAGAAACCAATAACTTCATAAGGGTTTTAACTTCTAATTTTGGTCGGTTCCAGTTTTCTGTAGAAAAAGCGAAAAGAGTTAAGTTTTTTACACCTGTTTCGGCACAAATTTCAACGGTTTCTCTAACCGCAACTGTTCCTTTTTCGTGACCTACAGCTCTTAAAAAGCCTTGTTTTTTTGCCCACCTACCGTTACCGTCCATAATTATGGCGATGTGTTGTGGAAGCTTTTGTTTATTTATTTTTTCTTTCAAATTCATTAAAAAGCGCAATAACAAGGTTTTCGGCCAAAGGTATAAGTTAAGGTGACTCCTACAAACATATACCAATCATTTGTGTTGGGATTACCAAAAGAAGGGTAAACTTCACCACCGTCAAACTCTTCAGGATTACTTCCGTCAAGGTTATCGGTAAAGGTGTAACGAGCACCGGCTTCAATTCCTAAAACCCAATTGGTGTTTAAAGTGCCTTTTACTCCTATAACCATAGGGATGGCTGCCGTAATTTTATTATCACCAGGAACAATACGATTGGTCCTGTCTACATATTGATTGTCAGTAAAAACTCCTGTTAAACCTGTATATAAATAGGGTGTGAGTTGAGGCTTAAGGTTGTGAAGATTCCACTCCCAGAACGTGTATTCAATGCCTAAAGAAGCCTCGGTAATTTCATTTTTAAATGAATACCCTCTTTCTTGTCTCCTGTTTTCATCAGAATTTTTATCATCTGCCTCTAAAGAAGTGTGAAGAATAGAAAATCTAAAAGAGTGTCTTTTACTTCTATTCCATTTAAAAATACCTCCAGCTAGTAAGCTTTTTGGAGCTATATAGCTAGTAGATCCTACGTCACCAATATAATTAGCACCTCCTATATAGGGGCCAATTTCATAGGTTTGAGAACGTATATCTTTCACACACATAAGTATGGTTATCACAGCAATTAAATACCTCATAGATTTTCAAAAGTTTGCAAATATATGAATTAAGTTTTCTCTAACTTAATTTATATGGTTTTTGTACTTCTATGATTAACAAATTATACTCGTTTTTATTGTTTTAGTTTCTTTTATCTTCTCCCCAAAGTAACTTTTGTCTTAGAGTTTTGATGAAACTATCTTCATTTAATAGAACTAAACCTATAGTGAAAGGTGCTTTTTTAATGGTGATGGTGGTATCGTTATGAAGACTGGTTAATCGTGAATCTAACGAAACTAAAAACTCATTTTCTCTTCCGGAAACTTTAAGTGTTAGCTCTGTGTTATCTGGAATCATTAAAGGTCTTGCGTTTAAGTTGTGAGGAGCAATAGGTGTTATAGCTAACGCTTTAGTTTTAGGGTCTATAATTGGACCTCCGCAACTTAAAGAGTAACCTGTTGAACCAGTTGGCGTAGCAATAATTAAACCGTCTGCCCAATACGCATTTAGGTATTTGCCGTCTAGCCAAGTCTCGATGGTGATCATCGAAGTGGTGTTCTTTCTACTAATTGCGATCTCATTTAAAGCAAAGTTCATATTAGAAAGACTATCGTTTTGTGGAGATGTTGCAATGGTGATTAATTCTCTTTTTGATATAGAGTATTTTTTTTCCTTTATAGCTAACATCATTTTTTTGATGTTCTCTTTTTGTATAGTTGCTAAAAAACCTAATCTTCCTGTGTTAATACCAACGATAGGAATGTCTAAGTCTCTTACAAAATTGATGCTTTTTAAAATCGTACCGTCTCCACCAATACTAAAAAATAATTGATAGGAACTATCAAGTTTTGTAAAGGTAGAAAAATTGGTGTATTGCTTCTCTATGCTACTATTTTCATTAATAATTTTAAGAAAATTAGCTTCAATCTCTACTTGTATATCTTGTAATTCTAGGGCGTCTAAAAGCTCTTGAATATACTGACCGGAGTTTTTATGATAAAACTGTCCGTAAATTGCTACTTTCATATATTCAGGTATTTATCTAGGTAGTCAGATCTTTCTTGTAAGTTTTTGGTGTAAGTGTCTTCTTCGTGTGAGCTTAGAATATTGTAGCCGTATCGTCTTAAGGTTTGGATTACATCATTAACTCCAGAAATATTGGTTTTTATAGTGATTTCTGCTACATCATTTTCAATTTTACTTACAAAAGCACCTAATAATTTATTGTTTGATGATTCTATAATCTGACTAATTTCACTAAAAGAATATTCCGTAAAGTTTTTTTCAACCACTAAAATGGCACCGCTTTCATTTAAAAATGGAGTTTCATTAAAGAAAGACATAATATCTCCTAATTCAAGGTAACCAAGGTATTTATTAGATTTATCTTCTAATACCGGCATAAGGTTGGCATTGTTAACGCTAAAGTTTTTTAAAACTTCTAGCCAATTTTCGGTGTCACGAACAAAAAATCGCTCCAGAGCATATTGATAATCCTCTAAAGTTTTTTCATTATCAAAGCATCTTAAATCATTTTCGCTAATAGAACCTATAAAAACTCCATCCTTTTCGACTGGAATATGTGTATAGGTAAGTTCGTTAAAAAGCTTTTTCAAATTCTTTATAGGCTGATTTACAGATTGGATTTCAATATCCTTAATAATGTAATTAGACAATAGCATACTCTGTGCGTTTTAACTGCAAATTAATTAAATTATACCACATGAAAGAATGGCAACTTTGTATTTTTGTAAAGCTAAAGACAAACCTATGACAAAATTAAGTGTTAATATCAATAAAATAGCCACCTTAAGAAATGCACGTGGTGGTAATATCCCCAATGTAGTAAAAGCTGCAAAGGATATTGAAGAATTTGGAGCACAGGGAATAACAGTGCATCCAAGACCAGATGAGCGACATATAACTTACCAAGATGTAAGGGATTTGCAGCCTGTGGTAAAGACAGAATTTAATATAGAAGGTAATCCTGTTACAAAATTTATAGATCTAGTTATCCAAAATCAACCCACGCAAGTTACCTTGGTTCCAGATGCGGTAGATGCTATTACTTCTAATGCAGGTTGGGATACAGTTAAAAATAAGGAGTTTTTAACCGAAGTAATTTCTGAGTTTAAGAGTAAAGGTATTCGTACATCTATTTTTGTAGACCCTAATCCCGAAATGATTAAAAATGCAATACATACGGGAGCAGATAGAATAGAGTTATACACAGAAGATTTTGCTAGCGAATATGAAAAAGGAAATCATGATGCTATTAAACCTTATATCGCTTGCGCGGAAATTGCCAATGATTTAGGTTTAGGGATAAATGCAGGTCATGATTTATCATTGCAGAACATTGAGTTTTTTAAAAAAAATATTCCTGGTTTATTGGAAGTTTCTATAGGTCATGCGTTAATTGCAGAGTCGCTTTATGAAGGTTTAGAAACAGTTATTCATAAATACCTAAAACTACTTCAGTAATGAAATTATATTCAAAAGTAATAGGAGAAGGGAAGCCATTTGTCATTCTGCACGGTTTTTTAGGAATGGGTGATAACTGGAAAACTTTAGGAAAAGAATTCTCAGAAAAGGGGTTTCAAGTTCATTTGGTTGATCAAAGAAATCACGGTCGTAGTCCGCATACAGATGAGTTTAGTTATGAACTAATGGCAGAGGACATTAAGGAATATTGTGAAGAAAAAAATCTAAAAAATATTATTTTGCTAGGTCATTCTATGGGAGGGAAAACTGCGATGAAGGTGGCGACGAAATATCCAAATTTAATAGACAACCTAATCGTAGTAGATATCGCTCCAAAATATTATGAGCCTCATCACCAAACCATTTTAGAAGGCTTAACTATGCTACAAAATGCAGAGTTAGACTCTAGAGGCTTAGCCGATGAAAAATTAGAAGAGTATATTTCAGAATGGGGAGTAAGACAATTTCTTTTAAAAAACCTGTACTGGAAGGAGAAAGGGAAGTTGGCTTTAAGAATGAATCTAGACATCTTAAAAGAAAAAGTGGAGAGTGTAGGAAAAGCTTTAGAGGAGAACGATACATTTGAAAAGGATACTTTATTTGTAAGTGGGGGGAACTCTAATTACATCCGTAAAGACGACAGAGAGTTAATAAAATCTCACTTTCCTAAAAGTAACTTAGTAACAATTAAAGATGCGGGGCATTGGGTTCACGCAGAAAAGTCAGATGATTTTTTTCAAATAATTATGGCTTTTATTGATAAATTCTCATAAATTTACTATGCCTGCATAATATTTCTCAAAAATGCTTGCCTATATTCTATTTTATGCTAAATTTGAAATAATGAAATAACTTAATATATCTTCTATGATTATGAAAAAACTACTATTTTTTGCAGCATTTTTGCTTGCTGCGAGTGTTACGTATGCAGGTGGTTATCGAGTGAGCGCTCAGGGTCAAAGAGCTTTGGCAATGGGGCACACGGGAGTGGCAGTCGTTAACAGTGCAGAATTGGCTTTCTTTAACCCCGCAGGATTAGTTTATTTAGAAAACAAATTAAATATATCAGCTGGTGTAACAGGTGTTATGTCTAATGTAAAATGGCAAAATGTAGAATCTGGCCAGTTTGCAGAAACAGATAACCCAATAGGGACACCCTTTTATTTTTACGCTTCATATAAAGTAACCGATTTTCTCTCAGTAGGGTTAAGTGCTTATTCTCCTTATGGAAGTACAGTAGAATATCCAACAGATTGGGCGGGATCACATTTAGTTAATAATATTGATTTACAGGCTATTTATATTCAGCCGTTAGTTTCATTAAGATTATCTGAATATTTTAGTATTGGTGGTGGTCCAATTTATGTAACAGGAGGTGTAAACTTTAATAGAAACGTGAATAGAACTCTTACAGATGAACAAGGAGATCGATCTAATGTAGAAATTGATGCTTCTAACGTTACCAATTGGGGCTGGTCTGCTTCTTGGATGTTTACTCCAACAGAAAATTTTAGAATAGGATTTAATTACCGTTCTGAAGTTATCTTAGAAGCAGAAAACGGTGACGCTACTTTCTCTAATGTGCCTAACTCTCCATTGTCACCAGTACAAAATGGAACGGTGAATTTTGATGCTTCTTTACCAATGCCTGCCGAAATGACTGTAGGTTTATCTTACAGCTTCCTAGATAAGTGGTTGTTCGCATTTGATTATAACAGAGCTTATTGGAGTGTTTATAATGATTTGTTGATTGATTTTGAACCAGAAGGTGTTCCAGATTCTTCTAACCCTAGAAACTACAAAAATGCTTCTACTTATAGATTTGGTTTACAGTATGAAGCTCTAGATCAATTAACCTTAAGAGCAGGATATTACTTAGATGAGTCTCCAGTACAATCAGGTTATTTTGCTCCAGAAACACCAAGAAATGATTCCCACGGATTTACCGGTGGTTTTTCTTACCAATTAAGTAAGAGATTTGCTTTAGATGCCTCTGTAACTTACCTAAGATTTAATGAAATTGATGCCTCTTATGATTTTTATACAGAAAATGGGCAAAGTGTACCATTTGAAGGAACCTATAAGAGTAACGCTTTTTTAGCAGGTTTGGGTGTAACATTTAATTTATAATAGAAATGATAACAATG
This sequence comes from Mesonia sp. K4-1, assembly GCF_008017825.1. Classification (NCBI taxonomy): domain Bacteria; kingdom Pseudomonadati; phylum Bacteroidota; class Flavobacteriia; order Flavobacteriales; family Flavobacteriaceae; genus Mesonia; species Mesonia sp. K4-1. Next base: position 276,386 of record NZ_VRLS01000052.1, on the reverse strand, counting down.
AGAAATTATATAAAATATGCTGCAGTTCTAGCTTTAGGATTGGTGGCTTGTGAACCAGAGTTTGATGAATCTGTTGAAGATGATAAGGTATATGACCAAGGAAGTGCAGATTTTAGCAATTATGTTGCGGTAGGAAATTCTTTAACAGCAGGTTATGCAGATAATGCGTTGTATGTTAGTGGGCAAAAAAATTCTTATCCTAATATTTTAGCACAACAGTTTGAGCGTGTAGGTGGAGGAGATTTTACTCAGCCTTTAATGAATGATAACCTTGGCGGACTTTTACTTCAAGGTGATCAAATAGCAAATAACCGTTTGACGTTATCTGTTGTAAATGGTGCGCCAGCACCAACACCAATTTCGGGAACTCCAACTACAGAAATTTCAAATACACTTACGGGATCTTTTAATAATATGGGAGTTCCTGGGGCGAAAAGTTATCACCTAATGGCTCCAGGTTATGGAAATGTAGCAGGTGTGTCTACAGGTCAATCAAATCCTTATTTCGTACGTTTTCGTTCTTCTGCAGAGGCAACAGTATTGGGGGACGCCGTGGCGCAAAACCCAACGTTCTTTAGTTTATGGATAGGAAATAACGATGTGTTAGGTTATGCTTCCGCTGGTGGGGCAGGAGTTAGTCAGCAAGGAAATTTAGATCCTGCTACGTATGGAAGCAATGATATTACAGATACTAATGTTTTTGCATCTGTATACAGTCAAGAAGTGGATGCGCTTTTAGGATCAGCAAGTGCTGGGGTCGTTTTGAATATTCCAAATGTAACTTCAACTCCTTACTTTAATACGGTGCCATTTAATCCTTTATCGCCTGCTACTTTAGGTGATCAAATTCCAACTTTAAATGCTACATACGCTCAGTTAAATCAAGCTTTCGCATTCTTAGGTGTGCCTGAAAGATCAATTCAGTTTTCTACTACGGGGGCAAGTGGTATTGTTGTTCAAGATGAATCTTTGGCAAATATTTCTGCTCAATTGACTCAAGTACTTGTTGCAGGTGGTTTAGACCCACAAACAGCAGCTATTTATGGAGCGCAATATGGACAAGCAAGACAAGCAAATGAAAATGATTTGTTAGTATTGCCAAGTTCTTCTGTAATTGGTACTTTAAATGAGGATCGTTTGGCAGAATTAGTTGGTGTAGGTGTGCCACAAGAAATTGCTGGTCAGTTAGCAGTAAACGGAGTAACTTATCCTATGCAAGATCAATTTGTGTTAATTCCATCAGAACAAGAAGAGGTGGCGACTGCGACAGCGGCGTTTAATCAAATTATAGAATCTATCGCTGCAGATAAAGGTTTAGCTTTTGTAGACGCTAATGCGATATTGGAAAGAGTGGCTACTTCTGGTATTTCTTTTGATGGTGGTTCTATAACGGGAGAATTTGCTACTGGAGGAGCTTTTTCTTTAGATGGAATTCACTTAACCCCTAGAGGGTATGCTTTTATAGCTAATGAAATTATAAAATCTATTAATACAACTTACAATGCTACTATACCAAGTGTAAACATTGGAGATTATAGCGGTGATCCTTCTTTAGGAGACTAGTTGAAAGTTAATTTTTTTAAAAAGGCATTCTATATCTAGAATGCCTTTCTTATTTTTAGAATAAACTTAGATAGATATATGAAACTCATTCTTAAAATTCTTGTTACAGCTATATTAGTAGTTATTTTGGCTGAAATTTTACCAGGAGTCACCACTTCTAGTTATGTTACGGCTATTATCGTAGCGGTTATTTTAGGCTTACTTAATTTAATCGTTAGGCCTATTTTAGTGTTATTAACACTTCCTGTTACGATTGTTACATTAGGTTTATTTCTACTGGTTATCAATGCTTTTATCATATTGGTAGCAGATGGTTTAATTGGTGGTTTTGAGGTAGACGGATTTTGGTGGGCGCTTATTTTTAGTGTTTGTCTTTCAATCTTACAATCTATTCTTGATTCGATAACCGATTAGCTTCCGTAAAATAAAAATCACGTCATCAAGTTAATTAAAAACTTGGTTGGCAGGTAAATAAATTGTAATTTTGCACTCCAAAATTTAGAAGTTTTAAGCATGGAAATTACAAGAGAGAATATAGACGAGCTAAATGCTGTAATAAAGGTTGATATCAAAAAAGATGATTACAACCCAAAAGTAGAGAAGATTTTAAAAGATTACCGTAAGACGGCTAACATTCCTGGTTTTAGAAAAGGTCATGTACCTATGGGAATGGTGAAAAAACAATACGGTCAAGCTGTATTAGTTGATGAGGTAAACAAAATTTTACAGGAATCTCTTAATAACTACATTACTGAAGAGAAATTAGAGATCCTTGGAAATCCATTACCAAAAGAGCAAGAAAGCTTCGATTGGCAACAAGATGATTATTCTTTTGAGTTTGAATTAGGTCTTTCTCCAAAATTTGATGTAGACTTAAAAACTAAAGAGGCTATCACACAATACCAAATTGTTGCAGATGAGGAGATGATTGATAATCAAATCAAAACCATCCAAAAGCAGTACGGGAAATTAGTTTCTAAAGAAGAAGTTGAAGAAGGAGATGTTGTTGCTGGTACTTTTAAAAATGAAGAAGAGGGAATTGAAAATACGACCACTCTTCCATTAGAAAAGCTAAAAGGTAAAAGAAATTTAAATAAATTTGTGGGATCGAAAGTAGGTGACACAATCAGTTTAAAAACAAAAAGTCTTTTTGAAGATGATCACGATCTTATCGAATTCTTAAAGGTAGAACACGATAAAGCACACGATTTAGATGTGGAGGTTACTTTTGAAATTACAGAAGTTAATCAACAAGAGCTTGCAGAATTGGATCAAGAATTATTTGATAAGCTTTTTGGTGAAGGGAACGTGAAAACGGTAACTGAACTTAAAGAAAAAATAAAAGAAGACGCAGAAAATCAGTTTAAACAACAAAGCGATCAGCAGTTGTTAAACGATGTAACAGAGCGTTTAATTGAAAATACAAACTTTAGCCTTCCGGCGGAATTCTTACAAAAATGGATTCAAGTAAGTGGGGAAAAGCAACTTACAGCAGAAGAAGCTAAAGAAGAGTACGAAAAAAGTGAAAAAGGTTTACGTTTTCAGTTAATTGAAGGGAAATTAGTTCAAGATAACGATCTTCAAGTTCAATTTGATGAAATTAAAGAGATTACTAGAGACCGTATTAAAATGCAAATGGCGCAATTCGGTCAGATGGATCCTTCAGAAAAAGATTTAGATGATATTACTGCAAGAGTACTTTCTAACCAAGATGAGGTAAAGAAATTATCTGAGCAAGTGATGAACCAAAAGTTATTAGAATTCTACAAAGAAAACATCAACTTGGATAAAAAGGAGATGACTTACGAAAATTTTGTTAAGGAAGTTTACAGGTAGTCTTTTATAGAATTAATACTTATATTTAAGGCGTTAAACCAATATGGGATAACGCCTTTTTTAGTCAATAAACACAGGGCTTTTTAAAGCCACAAACAAAAAAAAATATGGATTTCGGAAAAGAATTTGAAAAATTTGCGACCAAAGATCAAGGGATTAATCCAAACTATTATTCCAAAATAGTAAGTAGTATGACACCTACTGGGATGACACCTAATATTATTGAAGAAAGACAAATGAATGCGGTAGCTATGGATGTCTTTTCTAGATTGATGATGGATAGAATTATCTTTTTAGGAACAGGGATTAACGATCAAATAGCAAATATTGTACAGGCTCAAATGCTTTTTTTAGAGAGTACAGATGCTAATAAAGATATTCAAATCTACATTAACTCTCCAGGAGGAAGTGTATATGCAGGATTAGGAATTTATGATACGATGCAGTTTATAAAGCCAGATATAGCAACTATTTGTACAGGTATGGCGGCATCAATGGGAGCAGTATTATTATGCGCCGGAGCTGCAGGAAAACGTAGCGGATTACCACATTCTAGAGTTATGATTCACCAGCCATTAGGAGGTGTTCAAGGTCAAGCAAGTGATATTGAAATTACCGCAAGAGAAATTCTTACCTTAAAGCAAGAGTTATACAATATTATAGCTAAGCACAGTGGGCAAGATTATGATAAAGTGCACGAAGACAGTGACCGTGACTACTGGATGAAAGCAGATAAAGCTAAAGAATACGGTATGATTGATGAAATTTTAACAAGAGGAGAAATCAAAGCATAAAGGATAGATATGGCGAAAGAAGAATTAGAATGTTCGTTTTGCGGAAGAAAGAAACCAGATACCAGTTTGTTAATTGCAGGCTTGGATGCACATATATGTGATCGCTGTATTGAGCAAGCTCACGGCATCGTGGTGGAAGAATCGAAACAAGAAGGAGCACTAGAACTTTCTACGGAGTTTAAATTACGCAAACCAAAATCCATTAAAAGTTTTGTAGATGATTATGTCATTGGGCAGGAGTATACCAAGAAAGTACTTTCTGTAGCGGTTTACAATCACTACAAGCGTTTACTACAACCTAAAAGTGATGATGATATCGAGATCCAGAAGAGTAACATCATTATGGTGGGGCAAACAGGTACTGGTAAAACCTTAATGGCAAAAACCATTGCAAAAATGCTTAATGTGCCTTTAGCAATTGTTGATGCTACGGTTTTAACAGAAGCAGGTTATGTAGGAGAAGATGTAGAAAGTATTTTAACAAGATTATTGCAAGCTGCAGATTATAACCTGGAAAAAGCTCAGCAAGGTATTGTTTTTATTGATGAGATAGATAAGATTGCACGAAAGAGCGATAACCCTTCTATTACTAGAGATGTGAGTGGGGAAGGAGTTCAGCAAGCTTTACTAAAACTTTTAGAAGGTACAACAGTAAATGTGCCGCCTAAAGGAGGAAGAAAGCATCCTGATCAAAAATTTATTGAAGTAAATACAGAGAATATCTTATTTATTGCTGGAGGGGCTTTTGACGGAATTGAAAAAAATATTACTAAACGACTTAATTTACAAGCCGTAGGGTATAGTGCTTCTAAATCTGAAGATACTATTGAACAGGATAATATCCTTAAATATATTATTCCAAAAGATTTAAAAGACTTCGGATTGATTCCTGAAATTATTGGGCGACTTCCTGTTTTAACCTATATGAATCCGCTTGATGAAGAAACGCTTAGGGCTATTTTAACTGAACCTAAGAATTCTTTGATTAAACAATATACAAAGTTGTTTGAGATGGACGATATAGAGTTTAGTGTTACCGATGGTGCGTTAGATTATATCGTTACAAAAGCTATTGAGTATAAGTTGGGAGCTAGAGGATTACGTTCTTTATGCGAAGCTATCTTAACCGATGCTATGTTCGAAATGCCAGAAGGTAAAGAGAAAGAATTAAAAGTGACTAAAGCTTACGCGGAAAAAGCGTTAGACAAAAGCACGATTAAAAAGTTAAAGGCAGTTTCTTAGCAGAACTTTCTTTAAAGTTATAAAGGCTACCTCGAAGGGTAGCCTTTTTTTATTTAATTCAGCGTAAGCTAAATAATCATAAAAAAGAAACCCACTTCATTGAAGTGGGTTTCTTTGTATAGGTTGTTGAATGAAAATGATTACATCATTCCTGGCATACCGCCACCCATTCCTTGTGGCATACCACCACCAGCTCCTTCTTCAGGAATATCAATTAATGCACACTCTGTAGTTAAGATCATACCGCTTACAGAAGCTGCATTTTCTAAAGCTACACGTGTTACTTTTTTAGGATCTATAATTCCTGCTTTCAACATATCTACATAAGTTTCAGTTTTAGCATCGTAACCAAAGTCTTTCTTACCTTCTAAAACTTTATTGATCACTACAGAACCTTCTCCACCAGCATTTTCAACAATAGTTCTTAATGGAGATTCGATAGCGCGAGCTACAATTTGAATTCCCGTACCTTCATCAGTATTATCAGCTTTTAGCTTATCTAGTACAGCTTTAGCTCTAACTAAAGCAACACCTCCACCAGCAACTATACCTTCTTCTACAGCAGCTCTCGTTGCGTGCAAAGCATCATCAACACGGTCTTTCTTCTCTTTCATTTCAACTTCTGAAGCAGCACCTACATATAGTACAGCAACACCACCAGCAAGTTTAGCTAATCGTTCTTGAAGTTTTTCCTTGTCATAATCTGAAGTAGTACTTTCTATCTGTGCTTTAATTTGGTTCACACGATTCTTGATAGTATCATTATCACCAGATCCATTTACGATAGTTGTATTGTCTTTGTCGATACTTACTTTTTCTGCAGTTCCAAGTTGTTCTAGAGTTGCATTTTCTAAAGTGAAACCTCTTTCTTCAGAGATTACTGTGCCACCAGTAATGATAGCAATATCTTCTAACATTGCCTTTCTACGATCTCCAAATCCTGGTGCTTTTACAGCAGCAATTTTTAAAGAACCTCTTAATTTATTCACTACCAAAGTAGCTAAAGCTTCTCCGTCAACATCTTCAGCAATAATTAATAAAGGCTTACCACTTTGTGCTACGGGCTCTAAAATTGGCATTAAATCTTTCATCGTAGAGATTTTCTTATCAAAAATCAAGATGTAAGGATTCTCTAAATCTGTAGTCATTTTTTCGCTATTAGTAACGAAATATGGAGAAAGGTATCCTCTGTCAAACTGCATTCCCTCTACAACATCTACATAAGTTTCAGTACCTTTTGCTTCTTCTACAGTAATCACTCCTTCTTTTCCAACTTTAGCAAAAGCCTCAGCGATCAACTCACCAATTAACTCGTCATTGTTAGCAGAAATTGAAGCTACTTGCTTAATTTGATCTGAAGAGCTTCCTACTTCTTTAGTTTGCTTTGCTAAGTCCTTAGTAATAGCTTCAACAGCTTTGTCTATCCCTCTTTTTAGATCCATTGGGTTAGCTCCTGCTGCTACATTCTTAAGACCTTCTTTTACGATAGCTTGTGCTAATACAGTAGCGGTAGTAGTACCATCTCCTGCTAAATCGTTGGTTTTTGAAGCTACTTCTTTTACCATTTGAGCTCCCATATTTTCTAAAGGATCTTCTAGCTCAATTTCTTTTGCTACAGAAACTCCATCTTTGGTAACTACTGGTGCTCCAAATGATTTGCTAATAATTACATTACGACCTTTTGGTCCTAAAGTTACTTTTACTGCGTTTGCTAAAGCATCTACTCCGCGCTTAATCCCGTCGCGTGCTTCAATATCAAATTTTATATCTTTTGCCATTTTTATTTTTTTTGTTGAAACGTATGTTTCGAATAATTAGAATTAAATTTTAGAGATGAGAATTATAGAATTCCTAAGATTTCATCTTCTCTCATAATTAAATAATCTTTCCCATCTAACTTAAGCTCTGTACCAGAAAACTTTCCGTAAAGAACAGCATCTCCTGTTTTTACTGTCATATCATGATCTTTGGTACCTTTACCAACAGCTACGACTTTACCTTGTTGTGGTTTTTCTTTGGCAGAATCTGGAATATAAAGACCAGATGCCGTTTTAGTTTCTGCAGCAGCAGGCTCTACGACAACTCTATCAGCTAGAGGTTTAAATTTTAATCCCATTGTTTTAATATTTTAGTTAAAAATTATTTTCATAGTTGAAACATAACAGACGAAAATTATGCCAAGTGATTTTCATCTGTCAAGGGCAAAAAAAAATGCCATCTTGTCACAAGACAGATGGCATTTTTATATAAGGTAATAAGTTTTATTCTCTAATCCCTCCTTCGTCGTTAGAAGCTGGAGTTTCTGCAGGAACAGTAGTTTGAGTGTCGTCACCCATAATTCTAGATTCTGCAACTCCATTACCATCCATTATTGCTAAATTAGATAATAATATTAGCACTAACAGTACTGTAGCTAGAGTCCAGGTACTTTTATCTAAAAAGTTGGTGGTGTTTTGAGCACCTCCTACTTGGGTACCTCCTCCTCCAAAAGATGAAGATAACCCTCCTCCTTTAGGATTTTGCACCATGATAACGACTACAAGCAAAAATGCTACGATAACGATTAAGACTAAAAATATTGTAAATGTATTCATTGTTATTTGTTTTCTTGTAATTTTTCGATCGCTCGAATTTGGTCTGCAAATAAACCACTTTTTTCGGGATTTTTCAAAATTAATATTTTAAATGCTTGAATTGCTTTAGAATAATTTTTCTGTTCTAAGTAAACTCTAGCCAAAGTTTCAGTCATTAAGCTTGTATTGGTAGGCTCTGAACTAATTTTAATCGGTTTAGCTTGATGTTCTTTTGAAGGAATAATTTTAGGTTTTTTCTCAATAAATTCATCAATTAACTTAAAATTATCGTTAGATCTCTGGGAAATATCCTCTTTTTTGTCAATTGGCTTAATAGGTTTCGAAGAGGTAAGTTGGAGCCATTCAGTAAAAGAATGCTTTTCTCTAGAGGTGAATTCTAAAGGTTTACCTTGTTCTAAAGCATCTTCTTCTACCTTTTCCTGTTCAATTTCTTCCTCTTTAGAAGAAACTTCTTGAAATAAATACGGATCTAATACCTGATTGGCTTCCGTTAAGTTCATTTCTAAATTTTCATCTTTCTCATTCTCTAGATGAGTTCTATATTTTATTTTTTCTGAAACCTCTTGTTGATTAAAACTTTCAGAAATAACGTAATCAAATAAAACTTCCCGGTTAGTGGTGTAAGCTGCAGTCTTTTTTAGTTCAAGGTTATAATTAAAGCTGTGATGCTGTTTTAAAGCTTTTAGTTGAATGGCTCTGGCAGATTGAAAATAAGGAAATTGTTCCAACAAAAGTTGATAATCCCTCAAACTGCTTTCTGGCAACGACGGATTGTTTTCTAAGTGCGAGATGTACTCTTCTTTTGTCATAAATAAATTACCAATCGGTTAAAGAAGCATTAAAAATATCTTGGTTAATTCTTAAGTAAATTTCTTCTAATGCGGTATCTAAGGTAGAGCCGACTAATTGCTCATCTGCAGGATAGTCATAATAGAAAGAAAAACTTCGTTCAAAATCCTTTTCAGGTTGTTTGTTATTGAAAAATCTAACATTTACCGCTATGGTTAATCGGTTTTGAGCTGCTGTATTTTGACTAGTAGAGGTCATAGGCGCAATATAGTATTGCGTAATTTCCCCTTCGTAAATTAGATCTCCTCCTTCATTGGTTAAATTTAAACTGGTTTGCCCGTTAATAAAATCTTGCAATTGATTGGTGAAAATTCTATCAATCCCCGGCTCAATTAAACTGGCGTTGTTTTGAAAAAAATTGACTTGGAAGGTTTCTGCATCTCCAATATCGGCTCCAGAGAGAGAGTAAATACCGCAGCTAGAAAGAAGTAAAGCTATACTGGCTAAAAAACTAATTTTTAAATTTTTTATCATAGTAAAAGGAGATTCTATAAGTCGTATTGTTTTATCTTTCTATATAGGGTGCGTTCACTTATTCCTAACTCATCGGCTGCAGCTTTTCGTTTTCCGCTATGGCGTTCTAGCGACTTCTTGATGAGTTCTAATTCTTTATCTTGTAAAGAAAGTGTTTCTTCTTCTTCAATTTCTTCCGCGAAAGCGTATTTATCTTGCTGTAGAGAAGCATTGTTTTTCTCTGGAATTTGAAGTACTTCCATTTGTTCTTCTAGCTCTTCTTCATATTGTTCTTGCTCTTCAGAATCGCCATATATTTTTTGAATCAGACTTTCATTGTCATTCTTAACCTCGTCATTATTACCGTTACGCATTAATTCTAGCGTCAGTTTTTTTAAGTCGTTAAGGTCACTCTTCATATCAAAAAGAACTTTGTAGAGAATTTCGCGTTCATTGCTAAAATCACTTTCCTTTTTCTTTTCGTTAATGACTGCAGGAAGATTAGAGCCTTGGTTAGGTAAATATCCGTGCAAGGTTTCTGAAGTAATTTCTCGCTTTTGTTCTAAAACCGATATTTGTTCTGCAACGTTTCTTAATTGTCTAATATTACCCGCCCAACGATATTTAAGCAGCATTTGCGTAGCAGCATCGTCTAATTTAATCGCTGGCATTTTATATTTCAATGCAAAATCTGAAGCGAATTTTCTAAACAATAAATGAATATCATCTTTACGCTCGCGCAATGGGGGAAGGTTAATTTCTACGGTACTTAAACGGTAGTATAAATCTTCTCTAAACTTCTCCTTTTTTATAGCTTCAAACATTTCTACGTTTGTGGCAGCCACAATTCTTACGTTGGTTTTTTGCACTTTAGAAGAACCGACTTTTATAAACTCGCCATTTTCTAATACTCTTAATAAGCGAACTTGAGTGGTAAGAGGTAATTCTCCTACTTCATCTAAAAAAATGGTTCCGCCATCGGCAACTTCAAAATAACCGCTTCGAGTTTGTGTAGCTCCGGTAAAAGCACCTTTTTCATGTCCAAAAAGTTCACTATCTATGGTTCCTTCAGGAATAGCTCCGCAGTTTACAGCAATATACTTGCCGTGTTTTCTATGTGATAAAGAATGAATAATCTTAGGAATACTTTCTTTACCTACACCACTTTCTCCAGTTACCAATACCGATATGTCGGTAGGAGCCACTTGTATGGCTTTTTCTACCGAGCGATTAAGAGCGGCATCGTTTCCTATAATTCCAAATCGTTGTTTTGTTGCTTGTACTGATTCCATATTTGTTTTCCGTCAAGCGGAATTTAATTGTTATCTGAATATCCTACGGGAGTTCCTATTAAAGTTGCGCTAGTACAATCATCTATGTGTACCATTACAAAATCACCAACTTTATAATTTTCTTTAGGAAAAACTACCGTGGTGTTTTGCGTATTTCTTCCACTCCAGTGTAAATTAGACTTCTTCGATTCTTTTTCAATAAGGATTTCCTCTACTTTGCCTAAATGCGATTGTGTTCTATAAGCTGCATGTTCTCTTTGTAAAGCAATTATTTCGGCAAGTCTCCGCTGTTTAGTTTCTTTAGGAACATCATCTTCTAATTTTCTTCCAGCCATGGTTCCTGGTCTTTCAGAATAAGCATACATAAATCCGAATGCATATTTTACTTTTCGCATTAAGGAAAGCGTGTCTTGATGATCTTCTTCAGTTTCGGTTGGGAAACCAGCAATCATATCTTGAGAGATAGAACACTCAGGAAGAATTCGCTCAATATTATCTATCAATTCAAAATATTCTTCTCTCGTATGTAAGCGGTTCATTTTCTTTAAAATACGATTGCTTCCGCTTTGAACAGGTAAATGAATCGATTTGCAAATATTGTCATGCTTGGCCATCGTTTCAATAACTTCTACTGTCATGTCTTGCGGATTAGAAGTAGAAAAACGAATTCGCATTTTAGGATGTGCTTTGGCTACCATTTCTAACAAATTGCAAAAGTTAACCGAAGTTGCTTTTTGCATTTCGGTAGCTTTTTCAAAATCTTTCTTCAAACCACCTCCATACCATAGGTAACTATCTACATTTTGTCCTAATAAAGTAATTTCTTTATATCCTTTATTGGCTAAGTCTTGTACCTCCTCTAATATACTTTGCGGATCTCTACTACGTTCTCTACCGCGTGTAAAAGGAACTACACAAAAAGTACACATATTATCACAACCACGTGTAATTGAAACATACGCCGAAACGCCATTAGATTGAAGTCTAACAGGAGAAATATCTCCGTAAGTTTCTTCTTTAGATAAAATAACATTTACGGCATTTCTACCTTCTTCCACTTCTTGAATTAAGTTAGGGAGATCTTTATAAGCATCGGGACCTACAACGAGATCTACAATTTTTTCTTCGTCTAAAAACTTTTCCTTTAAGCGTTCTGCCATACAACCCAATACACCAACTTTCATTTTCGGGTTGATTTTTTTTACGGCATTGTATTTTTCTAAACGTTTTCTTACGGTTTGTTCGGCCTTATCTCTAATAGAACAAGTGTTGACCAAAACCAAATCTGCTTCTTCTAATTTTTGGGTAGTGTTAAAACCTTCTTGTGTAAGAATAGAAGCCACTACTTCGCTATCGCTAAAGTTCATTTGGCAACCATAACTTTCTATAAATAATTTTTTAGTATTGGTCGCTTTTCCTTCTAATACAAGGGAGTTCCCTTGTTTACTTTCTTCAATAACCTTCTCCATAATCTATTGTAATCCTAAAATTGAGAAAGCAAAGATACAGTTAAAACAAAATTCTGACAAACTGACAGCCTTGAATTTTGAATGAAGCAACGGTTTTAGTACACGAATACTGGTAAAAAGGTTTTTCTTATTTGAAAATTTAACTGAGAATGAGTTCATATAAAGACTTTATTTTTGCTAAATGAATTGTAAAACAATACGTTTTCAAACATCATTTTTACACTTAAAAGCTTCATTTTAAAAAATTCATATACTTTTGCATTTCGAAAAATAACTATTATGGCGAAGAATTTAGTGATTGTGGAGTCCCCTGCAAAGGCGAAAACCATTGAAAAGTTTTTAGGTAAAGATTATAAAGTAGAGTCTAGTTTTGGGCATATTGCAGATCTTCCTACCAAAGAACTAGGGGTAGATGTAGAAAAAGATTTTAAGCCTAAATATGTAGTTAGTAAAGATAAAAAGGACGTCGTTAGAAAATTAAAAAAATTAGCAGACAGTTCAGAAATGGTTTGGTTAGCAAGTGATGAAGACCGAGAAGGAGAAGCAATTGCTTGGCACTTAGCAGAAGAGTTAAAACTCGCTAAAGAGAAGACTAGGCGTATCGTTTTTCATGAGATCACTAAAAACGCTATTTTAAAAGCTATCGATAATCCTCGAGAAATAGATTACAATTTGGTGAATGCTCAACAAGCCAGACGTGTATTAGATCGTTTGGTGGGGTATGAGCTTTCTCCTGTGTTGTGGAGAAAAGTAAAAGGTGGTCTTTCTGCAGGGCGAGTGCAATCTGTTTCTGTACGATTAATTGTAGAGCGAGAAAGAGAAGTACTTGATTTTAAAACCGAAGCTTCGTTTAGAATAGATGCAGAGTTTTCAACTTCAGATGGAAAAAGTTTTAAAGCAAAAATCCCAAAAAACTTTTCTAGTAAAGCTAAAGCGGAAGCCTTTTTAAAGGAAAATATAGGAGCCAATTTTAAGGTAGCAGATCTTACTAAAAAGCCAGCAAAGAAAAGTCCGGCGCCGCCATTTACCACATCAACGCTTCAGCAAGAAGCTGCACGAAAATTATATTTTTCGGTAAGTAAAACGATGAATATGGCGCAACGTTTATATGAAGCGGGTCATATTACTTATATGAGAACCGATAGTGTCAACCTTTCTGATGAAGCAAAAAAAGGCGCCGCACACGAGATTAATTCCGCTTACGGAGAAAAATATTTAAACGCTAGAAACTACAAGGGGAAATCTAAAGGCGCTCAAGAAGCACACGAAGCGATTCGACCTACGCATTTTGATAACCATAGCGTTCCCGCAGAAAGAGATCAGCAACGTTTATACGAATTGATCTGGAAAAGAGCTATTGCTTCACAAATGAGTGATGCGCAGTTAGAAAGAACCAATGTAAAAATAGAAGCTGATACTCACGAAAAGCAGTTCACAGCAAATGGTGAAATGCTAAAGTTTGATGGATTCTTAAAAGTATACTTAGAAGGAAAAGATGACGAAGAGGAAGAGCAGGCAGGTTTGTTGCCAGCAATGAAAAATGACGACACATTAAATAGTGAGTATATTACAGCTACAGAACGATTTACAAGACCTCCATCTCGTTATACCGAAGCCTCTTTAGTAAAGAAATTAGAAGAATTAGGAATAGGAAGACCTTCTACTTATGCGCCAACCATTTCTACTATTCAGAATAGAAAGTACATTGAAAAGGGTTCTATTGATGGAAAAGAGCGAGAATATGTAAAATTTAAGCTTAAAGCAGATAAAATTGTAGAAAAAACCTTATCGGAAATGGTAGGGAGTGATAAAGGAAAATTAATCCCAACCGATGTAGGAATGGTGGTTAATGATTTCTTGGTGCAGCATTTTAGCAATATCTTAGATTACAACTTTACAGCAAAAGTAGAGCAGGATTTTGATGATATTGCCGAAGGAAACGAAAAATGGACGGAGATGATGAATGAGTTTTATGACGAGTTTCATCCTACCGTAAAAGATGTTGCCGAAAATGCAGAAAGGGAAGTTGGAGAACGTGTTTTAGGGAAAGATCCTAAATCTGGAAAACCAGTAAGTGCACGTTTAGGAAAGTTTGGGCCTATGGTTCAAATAGGAAGTGTAGAAGATGAAGAAAAACCTCTCTTTGCGAGTTTAGGGCCAGATCAAACGCTTTCAAATATTACCTATGAACAAGCAATGGACTTATTTAAACTTCCAAAAGAAATAGGGGAATATGAAGGGGAAGCTGTTGAGGTGAATAATGGTCGTTTTGGACCTTACGTTAAATACGGTAAGAAATACGTTTCTTTAGATAAAGGAGAAGATCCGTTAGATGTTACTTTTGATAGAGCAATGGAGTTGATAAAAGCTAAGGAAAAAGCAGACGCACCTATTTATGAGTATGAGGGAATGGGAGTACAAAAAGGTGTAGGTCGTTTTGGGCCTTACTTAAAATGGAATAGCATATTTATCAACGTTAATAAAAAATACGATTTTGATAATCTATCAGAAGATGATATTGTAGAGCTTATAGAGGATAAAAAGCGCAAGGAGCGAGAAAAAGTAATACATAATTGGGAAGAAGAAGGAATTCGTGTGGAGAAAGCGCGTTGGGGTCGTTTTAAAGTGATAAAAGGTAAAACTAAAATAGAGTTGCCAAAAACTACAGATGCAGAAGCTTTAACCTTAGCTGAGGTAAAAGCGATGATTGAAAAAAAAGCACCTAAGAAGAAAGCAACAAAAAAGAAAGCACCTGCAAAGAAAAAAACAGCTGCCAAAAAAACGACCACAAAAAAAGCTAAAAAATAAATATGAATATTGATTTTTTTAAACCGATAGATTTTGAAGAGTTTTTAGAATCTTTAGAAAAATCTCCATCCCTATTGGGGAATCAAATTAGTACTTATGTAAAGGGCGAAGATTTCCCAAATTTAGAGCAAGTAAAGGTAGCTATATTCGGAGTTGTTGAAAATAGACGAGACTCTAAAGCTGACAAGGAATATTTTGATTTCACAGCCATACGTAAAGAATTTTACCAGCTTCATTCAGGAAATTGGGATATAAATATAGCTGATCTTGGAGATATTATTGCAGGTGATAGCGTAGACGATACCTATTTCGCTGTAAAATCTGTAACTTTTGAGTTGTTAAAACGTAATATAATTCCCGTTATACTTGGCGGAAGTCAAGATCTAGCCTATGCCCAATATAGAGCGTATGACGATTATGGCTCTATGGTCAATTATGTAAATGTTGATGCTAAATTTGATTTGGGGAATACAGATGCACCGATTACTTCTGCTTCTTATGTAGGGAAAATGGTAGTAAATGAACCTTACAACCTGTTTAATTATTCTAATCTAGGGTATCAAACTTATTTTAATTCTCAAGAAGAAATAGGTTTACTTGAAAAATTATATTTTGATGCTTATCGTTTAGGTGAGGTGGCTAACAACATCTCTATTGTAGAACCTGTTTTTCGCAATGCTAATATGGCTACAATAGATATTTCATGTGTTGAAGGCGCTGTGTTGGGAAATAGAAACTTACCTCCTAATGGTTTTAATGGTAGGGAAATATGTGCTCTTGCAAGGTACGCTGGAATAAGTGATGAGTTAAGTAGTTTTGGCTTGTATCACTTAGATTATTTGGAGAAATCAAAAAATAGTACTATGTTGGTGTCCCAAATTTTATGGTATTTTATCGAGGGAGTTATTTATAGGAAAAACGAAAATAATTTAGCAGCCAAAAATAATTTCATAAAATACCAAGTGCCCGTTCAAGACGATATTTTAGTTTTCTATAAGAGTAATCTTTCTGGAAGATGGTGGATTGAAATCCCATATTCTACAAGTTTTAACAATAAATTAGAGAAACATACGTTATTGCCTTGTACATATCAAGATTACGAGGAAGCTTGTAATCAAACCATTCCTGAACGCTGGTGGAAAGCGAGAAGGAAAAATGAGTTGTAAAGTATTAGTAATTTATACTGAAATTTAACAATTTTTTAAATAAAAAATTGTTTTTTTGGAAATTATTAGATAGGTTTACGCCCTTAAATTTAGATCATCTTAACCTAATATAGTTATGAAGAAAGTTTTTTCAATTGTTGCCCTTGTATCTTTTTTAGCAAGTTGTGGAGGAGGTACCCAGGGTCAGTTAGTCGGTGTTAAAGGTAAAAAGTGGCATTCGGAGAAGCCTTACGGTATGACTACCGTTCCTGGTGGGTCGTTTATCATGGGTAAATCTGATGACGATATAGCTGGGTTAAATAATGCACCTACAAAAACCGTAACCGTTCGTTCTTTTTATATGGACGAAACCGAAATTACAAATGCAGAGTATAGGCAATTTGTAGTTTGGACTCGTGACTCTGTAATCAGACAGCGTTTAGCTGAAGAGGCTGAAATAGCTGGTGGTGGAAGTGGAGCTCAAGGTGGTGGAGGTAACAATGGTGCTTCTATTCAAGATTATGCCTTTAAAGGTTCAGCTAACAATAATAATAATGGGGGTGGAGCTAATGGAGCTGCAAGTAATGAAACTCCTTATCAGCAGTATTCAAAGCATTACGATCCTAATAACCAGCGTTTAAACTGGGAAGTTGATTTACTTTGGAAGACAGAAGAGTATCCGGATGAATCTTACGTTTATGTGATGGATGAAATGTATCTTCCTATGGAGCAGTCATATAACGGTCAGCGTCTTATGGATGTTACTCAGTTCAAATACAGCTATAAGTATATGGATATTGAAGGTGCTGCAAGATCAAATGGAGATCGATCCAAATTTATTAAAAGTGAGGAAGTAGAAGTTTATCCAGATACAACGGTATGGGTAAAAGATTTTAATTATTCTTATAATGAGCCAATGCATAACGATTACTTTTGGCACGCAGCATACGAAGATTATCCTGTAGTTGGAGTTTCTTGGGAGCAAGCTAAGGCATTTTGTGATTGGAGAACGTTACTTCACAATGGGTATAAGGTAGAAAAAGGTCAGCAGAGAGTTAGACAATATAGATTACCATCTGAAGCAGAATGGGAGTACGCTGCAAGAGGTGGTTTAGAATCAGCTACTTATCCTTGGGGAGGTCCTTATTCTAAAAATGATAGAGGGTGTTTCTTAGCAAACTTTAAACCTTTAAGAGGTGATTACGCAGCAGATCAAGCTTTATATACTGTTGAGGCAGAGTCTTATGAGCCGAATGATTATAACTTATATAATATGTCTGGTAACGTTGCAGAATGGGTGAATTCATCTTATGATGCAGCATCTTATGAGTATTATTCTTCAATGAATCCAAATGTTAATGATCCAGAAAATGAACGTAAAGTAGTTCGTGGTGGATCTTGGAAAGATGTAGCGTATTTCTTACAAGTAAGCTCTCGTGATTATGAGTATGCTGATTCTTCTAGAAGTTATATCGGATTCAGAACGGTACAAGATTATTCTTCAAATGATTTAGATTTAAACCAACCCCCACAATAAAATTTAATCTCAAATTAAATATTTTAACTATTAAACTTAACTTAAACAACTAAAACTTAAATTATGGCAAAGTCAAAAAAAGGAGCAAAAATTATGAACATGGTGTACGGTCTAGGTGCAGCAGTAGTAATTATAGGAGCATTATTTAAAATTATGCACTGGCCTTATGCGAACCCGATGCTTATCGCAGGTCTTGTTACAGAAGCATTAGTATTTACCATTTCTGCATTTGAACCAGTAGATGATGATTTAGATTGGTCTTTAGTATACCCTGAATTAGCTGGAGGTTCAACTTCAAGAGTAGCAAAGAAGAACGATGTGAAAGAAGTAGAAGATTCACTTTCTAAAAAATTAGACTCAATGCTTAAAGAAGCTAAAATTGATGGAGCTTTAATGAGCAGTTTAGGAGAGAGCATTAAAAACTTTGAAGGTGCAGCAAAAAATATGGGTCCAACAGTAGACTCTATGGCATCTCAAAAGAAATATAGTGAAGAGATGACTTTAGCTGCGGCTCAAATGGAATCTTTAAATAACTTATACAAAGTTCAAGTAGAATCAGCTTCAAAACAAGCAGAAGTAAACCAAGCTGTAGCTGATAACGCTGTTAAATTAAGAACAGAAATGGAAAGCTTAACATCTAACTTATCTTCATTAAATGGAGTTTATGGAGGTATGTTAACTGCAATGCGTCCAGGAGCCTAATCCATAATTAATCATATAAATAAATTAAGATATGGCAGGAGGAAAACAAACCCCAAGGCAGAAGATGATTAACTTAATGTATTTAGTATTCATCGCGATGATGGCACTAAATATGTCTAAAGAAGTACTTTCTGCATTTGGATCAATGAATGAAAGCTTTACAGAAGCTAACGAAGCAGCTACAGTGCGTAATAACGCGTTTAATGCTGGTTTAGCAGAGAAAGCTGCAGAACAACCAAAGCAATATAAGCCATTACAAGAAAAGGCAGCTACTATTAGTGCCGCTTCAAGTGATCTATATAATTTTTTAGCAGAATTAAAAGCTGGAGCAACGAAAAAACTTGATGATCCTAAGGATTACGAGGCTATGGATAAAGCAGACTACTTTAATGAAGTATTTTATAAAGGTGGAAAGTTACAGCCAAAAGGTGAGGAGTTTATCTCTAAAATGAATTCTTATAAAACTACAGTTGTTTCGACTTTAGGAGATGGATATGCTGACATCAAAAAAGATGTTATGAGTAAATTCTCTACTGGAGATGAAGACAATAAAGTTGTTGATGGAGAAAACGTAAAGAAGGATTGGTTAAGCTATCACTATGAAGGTTTTCCATTAGTAGCATCATTAACAAAAATGACTAAAATACAGGCAGACGTTAAAACTACCGAAAGCCAAGTATTATCAGCTATGTTACAAGGACAACAAGCATCTAGCCTTTCTATGAGTAACTATGAAGCTATTGTTATCCCAGAAAAAACTGCATTTTTTAGTGGTGAAAATTTTAAAGGTAAAGTAGTTTTAGGTCGTTTTGATAACTCTTTAAGTTTTGATAAGGTTATTATTAATGATAATGAAATGGAGAATCCTGGTACAGGAACTGTAAATCTTGATTTTGCAGCAGGTAATGTTGGTCAACAAGAGATTAAAGGTTTACTTCAATTTAAGGAAGGAGATTCTATCGTTGATTTACCATTCACAAGTTCTTATGCAGTAATTCCTAAGCCAAATTCAGCTGTAATATCTGCCGATAAGATGAATGTGGTTTACCGTGGAGTTAAAAACCCAATGACTATTTCTATCCCTGGAGTACCTTCAGTGAGTGCAAACGGTCCTGGTTTATCTAGTGCAGGAGGAAACTCTAAGTATGTAATGGATGTAACTAGTATTAAAGCTAAAGAAGTAAAAATTAATGTATCTGGTAAATTACCTGATGGTACATCTGTTAGTGATAGTAAGGTTTTCCGTATTAAGGAAATTCCAAGACCTATTGGTAATGTTGCAGGTAGAGATGCTTCAGGTGGAGCTATTAGAATGCCAAGAAACACGGCTTCTGTTGCTCAAGTAAGTGCTAAATTACCAGATTTCGTTTTTGATTTAAATCTTAACGTAGTTAGTTTCCAATTCCAAGTACAAGGTAAACCTCCAGTTACAGTGACTGGAAATAAATTAAATGGTGCTGCAAAAGCGGCATTAAATGGTGCGCCAAGAGGTGCAGTAGTGACTTTGTTTAATATTAAAGCTAAGATTGTAGGAAATTCTTCTTACACGCTTCCTAATATTTCACCAGTCTTTATTGAACTTACAGATTAAAATATAATTTATGAAAAATAGAAAAATTTATTCTTTGGTGGTGTTTTTTAGCTTGTGCTTTATAGGCGTAAGTGTAAATGCTCAATCAAATCTTTTAAATGCCAAGACTGTTGATAGTATAGGTGTAAAAACTAAAGCTCAAATTAAAAGTGATAATGATGAACCTCTAGAATATGGGTACATTGATGATAGAGATATACTTTGGTCAAAAACGACTTGGGAGTATATTGACTTGAATCAAAGAATAAATTTTCCTTTGTTATTTCCGTTAAGGGAAACACCAACAAGAAGACCTTTATTTAATGTGATCAAAGATGCTATAGAAAAGGATAGTGTTAACATATATAGAGATTCTTACTTTATGAATAAGTTAACCACTGTAGAAATACAAGATAACTTTAAAATGAAGAGAATTACTGATATTGGTCAGCAAAGAATCAATGAAGGGGTGCACGAAGACTCTTTACAATTAGGGATGGGAGAGATTGTAGAATCTGAGCTTAAGCCTGAAGATGTTAAAGGATACCGTATTAAAGGATATTGGTATTTTGATAAGAGACAAGGTGAATTAAGATATAGACTTATAGGAATTGCTCCTATGGCCTTATCTGCATCGCTTAAAGCGGAACTACAAGTTGCTTCACTTAGTGGAACTCAAATGACTGATGAACAACGTCAGGCTTTATCTGAACCGGTTGAGTTATTTTGGGTATTTTATCCAGAGTTGAGACCTGCTTTACATAAAGCAAAAGTTTTTAATGCAAAAAATACTTCACAACCTATCACTTTTGATCACTTATTAAATTCTAGAAGATTTGATGCTATGATTTATAAAGAAGATAACGTATATGGAGATAGAGAAATTGACCAATATATGGTTGAAAATTCTTTAATGCAATTATTAGAATCTAACAGAATTAAAGATGTTATCAGAAACTTTGAGTCTGATATGTGGAATTATTAATATTTTTCATACAAAATTAGAAAGCACCCTTTTGGGTGCTTTTTTTTATTACAAGATATATGGATAAAAATCATTTTGATGTTATTGTTGTAGGTTTTGGACTTTCGGGTTTAGCTGTTACAAAAAGATTAGAGGAGCAAAATAAAAAGGTTTTGGTGATTTCTGGTCAATTTCCTATTGCTTCCCAAGTAGCTGGTGGAATTTGCAATCCAGTGGTTCTGAAAAAATTTAATCTGGCTTGGAATTCAGAAGAGCTTTATAAAAATGCCGTACCTTTTTATAAAGGGTTCCAACAGCAATTTCAGGACAACTTTTACATTGAAAAGCCAATTTTAAAAATTTTTAATTCCATAAAAGAGCAAAACGATTGGTTTTCAGCTTTAGGAAAACCAATTTTAGATAATTTTCTTATGGAAAATTTAATGGTAAATAAAAACATCTCATTAAATGTTCCTCATAAAATAGGATCTACTAAGCATACTGGATTACTGTATGTTGGTAACTTATTAAATTCCTATAAGGATTATCTAATTAAAATGGATAGTTTCTTAGAAGAAGACTTTGTTTTTACTGATTTAAATATTGGAAGTGAGGGTGTGAGGTATAAAAATTATTCAGCCGATAATATTATCTTCTGCGAGGGAGCTTACGTGAATCAAAATCCTTATTTTAACTTCTTACCTATACAAGGTAATAAAGGAGAATACATTACTATAAAAGCTTCAAAATTAAAGTTAGATGATATTGTAAAAGGAAGCTTTTTTATGATTCCGAAGGGAAATGATACCTATAAAGTAGGAGCAACTTATAGCCGAGATTTTGAAGGTGTTGATCCTACAAATTCAGCAAAAAATCAACTTATTGAAAAGGTTAGACAAATGATTAATTGCGATTTTGAGGTAATAGATCAAGAAGCAGGGATTAGACCTACGGTAACAGATAGAAAACCTATCATTGGTCCACATCCTAAATACGCCAATGTTTACATTTCTAATGGTTTTGGGAGTAGAGGTATATTATTCGCTCCAACAGTTTCTAAGCAACTAGTAGAGGCTATTTATTCCGGTAAGGAAATCCCTAAAGAAATAAATATTTCACGATTTTATAAAGATTTTGATGAAGCTCCTTTTTTATAGCTAAAAAAGAAGTTGATCCATATGTTTCTAGAAAGTCGGGTAATTATAGGCATTAAAATAATCAAAGCTCCTATAATGGCAAAAAATGATACCAATAAACCAGCGCCAAGAAAATAGTGCGCAATAATAAAAACAGCAGTAGAAAATGCCACTCCAACTGCATAACTTACATACATTGCTCCATAAAAAAATGACGGTTCAATTTTATATTTTGTTTGGCAATGAGAGCAACGCTCTTGCATTTTAAAAATAGACCCTAACTTATACGGGTTACTTTCTTTATACATACTTTCTTCGTGGCAAACAGGACAATAACCAGTAAGAATACTGTAAATTCTAGTTCCTTTAAATAATTCCATAAGCGTTGGTATTACGTTACAAAAATAAGGATATTTGCAGGATAATAACGTCACTTAAGTTACATAAATGCTAAACATTCATAATTTATCTATTTCCTTTCAAGGAGAATACCTTTTTCAAGAAATTACCTTTCGTTTAGGTGCTGGAGACCGCGTGGGACTAGTAGGAAAAAACGGAGCGGGTAAATCTACTTTACTAAAAGTATTGGCTAGAGATTTTGAACCAGATACTGGACAAATCGCTTACGAGAAAGATATTAAAATTGGCTTTTTGCGTCAAGATATAGATTTTGAAGAAGGTAAAACGGTGCTTGAAGAAGCTTACCAAGCATTTAAAGAAATTAAAACTTTAGAAGTTCAGCTCGATAAAATTAATCACGCTTTAGCGGAAAGAACCGATTACGAGAGTGAAGCTTATCATCAACTTATGATTGATGTGAATGATGTTCAGCATCAATATGAAATTTTGGGAGGTTATAACTATCAAGGAGATACCGAAAGAATTTTACAAGGATTAGGTTTTAAAAGAGAAGATTTCAATAAACAAACTGATACTTTTTCGGGAGGATGGCGAATGCGTATAGAGTTAGCAAAACTCTTGCTTCAAAATAATGATATTCTACTTTTAGATGAGCCAACTAACCACTTAGATATAGAAAGTATTATATGGTTAGAAGATTTCTTAAAAGGCTACTCTGGTTGTGTGGTTATAGTTTCTCACGATAAAATGTTCTTAGATAATGTTACCAATAGAACTATTGAAATTTCTTTAGGAAGTATTTATGATTATAATAAACCTTATACTAAATATTTGGTATTGAGGAAAGAACGCAGAGAACAACAATTAGCTACTCAAAAAAATCAGCAAAAAGAAATAGAGAATACAGAGAAGCTTATTGAAAAATTTAGAGCAAAAGCTTCAAAAGCATCGATGGCTCAATCTTTAATTAAAAAATTAGATAAGATAGATCGCGTAGAGGTTGATGAGGATGATAACAGCGTTATGACGCTAAATTTTCCAGTTTCTGTAACTCCTGGAAAAGTTGTGGTTGAAGCTGATAAGATCTCTAAAAACTACGGCGACAAGAGCGTGTTGCAAAATATAGATTTGCTCATAGAAAGAAACACTAAAACAGCTTTTGTAGGGCAAAACGGACAAGGTAAATCTACGCTCGCAAAAATTATAGTTGGTGAAATAGAATATGAAGGTGGTTTAAAGTTAGGTCATAATGTGAAGATTGCATACTTCGCTCAAAATCAAGCAGAATACCTTGACGGAAATAAAACCGTACTTGATACCATGATCGATGAAGCTAATGAAACCAATAGAAGTAAAGTAAGAGACATTCTAGGGGCTTTTCTATTTAGGGGAGATGAAGTAGAGAAATATGTAAAGGTTCTATCTGGAGGAGAGAGAAACCGCTTGGCTTTAGCAAAAATGTTGTTGCAGCCGTTTAATGTCTTGGTGATGGATGAACCTACCAACCACTTAGATATTCAATCTAAAAATGTACTTAAAGAAGCTTTACGGAAGTTTGAAGGAACTTTAATTTTAGTTTCTCACGACAGAGATTTCTTACAGGGACTTACCAACAATGTATATGAATTTAAAAATCATCAAATAAAAGAGTATTTAGGTGATATAGATGATTATTTGGCTGAGAGAAATGTAGAAAGTTTAAGAGAGGTAGAAAAGCGTACTGAAGTAAAAAAAGCTGAAGAGCCATTAAACCAAAAGTCTTCAAAGCAGTCTTATAAAGATCAAAAGAAGCTAAAATCGCTTCAAAATAAATTGAGCAATATTGAGGCAAAAATCGGGAAGTTAGAAAAAACGATAAAAGAAGATGATGCTGAGCTAGCTGCAAATTATGAGAAAACTGCAGCCGACTCTAGTTTTTTTACTCAATACGAAGATAAAAAGAAAGAACTTACTTCACTTATGAAAGAGTGGGAAGAGGTTCAAGAACGTTTAGATCAATTCAGTTAAGTTTAAAATTACCAAACTTTACCTTTATTGACTTTGCAGTGTTAATAGTCTCATTTTATGAGATTAAAATATAAATTTAATAAATAAGTTTTAATGAGGAAGTTGGTTAGTGCTATACTAGGTTTGCTTATTCTAATTGGGGCAGGGGCATTAGCTTACTACCTCATAGATAGTAATAAAAAAGAAAAAGCTCCAGTTAAGAAAGTAGTGAAAACCGTATTTGTAGATACGGTAAAAAATTCAACCGTTCCTATAGAACTTCCGGCAAACGGGACTTTAATAGCTAAAAACCGTATAGAGTTATTCTCTGAAGTACAAGGTGTTTTTCAATATAGTGCTAAAGATTTTAGACCAGGAGAAAATTACTCTAGAGGTCAGGTTTTATTAAAACTAAACTCTCAAGAATACTTTGCTTCGGTACAATCTGCTAAAAGTGAATTGTACAATCAAATTGCGGCTATTATGCCCGATTTACGTCTAGACTATCCAGATGCTTTTTCAAAATGGGAAAATTATTTAAATAACTATAATCTAGATAAAACTACCCCTAAGCTTCCAGAGATTTCAAATAATAAAGAGCGTTATTTTATTACAGGAAGAGGAATTCTTTCCACTTATTATAATGTAAAAAATTTAGAAGAACGTCTAGTGAAATACTCTATTATAGCGCCATTTGACGGTATTTTAACCGAAGCTTTGGTGACTAAAGGTGCTTTGGTAAGACAAGGTCAAAAGTTAGGAGAGTTTATAGATCCTTCTGTATATGAGTTAGAAGTTTCTATTTCAAAAGAGTATAGCGATTTACTTCAAAAAGGAGAAAAAGTAATTTTACAAGATTTAGAAGGTAGCGAAACTTATACAGGTAAAGTTTCTCGTATTAACGCAAATATAGATCAAGCTACTCAATCTATAAGAGTATATATTCAGGTAGAAGGAGATTCTTTAAAAGAGGGAATGTATTTAGAAGCTCAACTTGAAGCTAAAAAAATAGAAAATGCCATCTCTGTAGATAGAAAATTACTGGTCAATCAAAACCAATTGTACATTGTGAGAGATAGCATCCTCGATCTAGTAAAAATAGAACCTGTTTATACTTCTGAAGAGAAAGCGGTCGTAAAGGGATTAGATGATGGAATAAAAATGATCAATAAGCCTGTTTCTGGAGCATACGCCGGTATGCCAGTTAAAATATTTCAGGAAAAAGAATCAGCTAAAAGCCAGAACTAGATGCGAAAAGTCATTAGTTATTTTATTCGCTATGAGGTTGCCGTAAATGTTGTAATTATTGCATTTATAGCTTTTGGTATCATCGGTTTAAGCCGAATGAAATCTTCATTTTTTCCTTTAGTCGAATCACAAATCATTAATATCGATTTAAATTACCCTGGAGCAACTCCAAAGGAAATTGAAGAAGGAATTGTTTTAAAAATTGAGGATAACTTAAAAGGTTTAGCGGGCATTGATCGTGTAACTTCGACCTCTAGACAAGGCGGAGGTAGTATTACCGTAGAAATCGATAAAGACGAGGATATCGATATTATGGTAACAGAGGTAAAAAATGCGGTAGATCGTGTTCCCACCTTTCCTGCCGATATGGAGCCTCTTATTATCGCAAAAGAAGAAAATATAAGAGAAACCATTTCTTTTGCCATTAATGGGAAAGATATTCCCTTAGCAACTTTAAAGCAAATTGGGCGATCTATAGAAAATGATATTCGCAGAATGGATGGTATTTCTCAAATTGAAATTTATGGGTTTCCAGAAGAAGAAATTCAAATTGCCGTTAGAGAAAATGATTTACTAGCCTACAATTTAACTTTTCAAGAAGTTGCCAATGCGGTTGCAGAAACCAATATTTTAACCTCGGGAGGTGATATTAAGACCAGTGCAGAAGATTTTCTAATTCGCGCAAGCAATCGTTCTTATTATGCTGATGAGCTCAACAATATCGTGGTGCGAGCCAATAATAACGGGACGTTAGTTCAATTGGAAGATGTGGCTACAGTACGAGATCAATTTTCAGAAACGCCTAATGCATCTTATTTTAGCGGTAATATTGCTGTCAATGTAAATATTAGTAATACCAATAATGAAGATTTACTTTCTACTGCAGAACAAATTAATGCCTATGTAGAAGAGTACAATCAAAGTCACGATGTGGTTCAATTAGATATCACACAAGATTCATCCATACGACTAAATCAACGTACGCAATTACTTTTAGAAAACGGAATTATGGGAATCCTATTGGTTCTTCTTTTTCTTTCGTTTTTCTTAAATACAAGATTGGCATTTTGGGTAGCCTTTGGTCTTCCTGTAGCCTTTTTAGGTATGTTTATTTTTGCAGGTTCTTTTGGAGTTACTATCAATGTATTATCTCTTTTTGGGATGATAATCGTGATCGGGATTTTAGTAGATGACGGTATTGTAATATCAGAGAATATCTACCAGCATTACGAAATGGGTAAAAGTCCTGTAAAAGCAGCGATTGATGGAACAATGGAAGTTATTCCTCCAATTGTTTCGGCGATTATCACTACAGTTTTGGCTTTTGCTACGTTTCAGTTTTTAGACAGTAGAATAGGAGAGTTCTTTTCAGAAGTTTCTACCGTTGTTATTTTAACCTTGATTGTTTCATTAGTCGAAGCTCTTATTATTTTACCTGCACACATTGGTCACTCCAAAGCGTTAGTCCGGGAAACCGAAGAAGAACAAAAAAATAAAAAGGGAATTGATAAATTCTTTTATAAACTGCGCTGGTACAATAAAAAAGGAGATCAATTTATGCGCTATTGTAGAGACCGTATTTACAGTCCTGCATTAAGATTTGTGCTACGTCAACGCTTCATTTCATTTGCAATAGTTATCGCAGCTTTTGTAATTACGATTGGTGCAATAGGAGGAGGGATTATTAAAATAACCTTGTTTCCTAGTATTGCCAGTGATACGGTGAGTATTAATTTATTAATGGCCGAAGGGACAAATCCCAAAATAACCGATTCTGTAATTTCTATGGTAGAAGATGCCGCGTGGCGTGTGAATAAAGAATTTACTCAAAACCAAACAGGAAATAAACCCGTAGTTGAAAATATTATAAAACGTGTAGGACCAGGAAATAACAAAGCCTCTTTGAGAGTTAATTTACTACCCGGAGAGGAACGTGATTTCGGTTCCCCGGAAATTACCAATGCCATTCGAGATGAAGTGGGTGAGGTGTATGGAGTAGAGCAGTTAACGTTTGGTTCTGGTGGAAATTTTGGCGGAAGTCCTATTTCTGTATCTTTATTAGGAAATAATACAGAAGAACTGAAAGCCGCCACCGAAGAATTGCGAGAAGTTCTAGAGAACAATTCTCTGCTTAAAGATATTACCGATACCGATCCTGAAGGAGCAAAAGAATTAAATGTTACTTTAAAGGACAATGCTTATGCTTTAGGATTAACACTCAACTCGGTAATGCGTCAAATACGAGGTGGTTTCTTTGGAGCACAGGCACAACGTTTTCAACGCGGACAGGATGAAATAAGAGTATGGGTTCGCTACGGTTTAGAAAACAGAAACTCTTTAAGTGATTTAGATGAAATGCGAATTGTAACTCCTGCAGGAGATCGAGTACCTTTTCAAGAGATTGCCAATTATGAAATTGCAAGAGGAGACGAATCGATTAGGCATTTAGATGGGGTTCGTGAGATTCAAGTAAATGCAGATATGGAAGATCCTAACGGAAGTTCTACCGATATTTTGTTAGATATTCAAAATAATGTTATGCCAGAGATCACTTCTAAATATCCAACGGTAAAGGCGTCTTATGAAGGTCAAAACAGAGAAGCTGGCAAATTAACAGATTCTGCCAACAAAATTTTCCCGGTCATTTTATTCTTGATATACGCGACTATCGCTTTTACCTTTAGAAGTTACAGTCAGCCTTTATTATTAATGCTTATGATTCCGTTAAGTGTTATTGCAATAGGCTGGGGTCATTTATTCCACGGTTTTCCTATAAACGTATTGTCGGCATTAGGAATTATTGCTTTAATCGGAATTATGGTTAATGATGGCTTGGTACTTATTGGTAAATTTAATTCATTTTTAAAAGAAGGGATGAAGTTTGACGAAGCTTTGTATGAAGCAGGAAGAGCTAGGTTTAGGGCCATATTTTTAACATCAGTTACAACCATTGCTGGTTTAGCGCCATTATTGTTAGAAAAAAGTAGACAGGCACAATTTTTAAAACCTATGGCAATTTCTATCGCCTATGGTATTGGGATTGCGACTTTTTTAACTCTATTATTTTTACCCTTATTGCTATCGGCAACCAACGAATTAAAGACAAAAATTAAATGGTTAAAAACAGGAAAAGAGGTTTCTAAAGAGGAAGTGGAGCGAGCGATTAAAGAACAAAAAATAAAAGAAGATGAGTAGAGTTAAACTATTGCTTATATCGATATCTTGTTTGTTCAATTTTACATTAGTTGCGCAGGAAGAAACACCTTTTTTGTCTAAAAAAGAAGCGATAAAGCAAACTTTAGAAAAAAATTACGGAATTAAAATTGCCGATAATAATGTTGAAATTGCCGAAAACAACGCAGGGATTTTAAATTCGGGTTATTTGCCAACTTTAGTAGGTAGTGCTTTTGCAGACTATAGTTTAGATGACCGTTTAACGGAAATTGATGGAGAAGAGCCTCGAGATCAAAATGATCTAGAAAATACGAGTTATGGAGGTTCTCTCGATTTGAATTATACCATATTTGATGGATTAGGTAGACTGTATAATTACCGTCAATTAAAAGAAGAATATAACTTATCGGAACTAGAGGCTAGAGAAACAATTGAAAATACCTTGTTAGAGCTTTTCTCTGTGTACTTTGAGATTGCTCGTCTATCTGAAAATGTAGAAGTATTAGAACAGACTTTAGCGATCTCTAAAGAGCGAGTTACCCGCGCTGAATATCTATTTGAGTATGGACAAAGCAACAAACTTGAAGTTTTAAATGCTAAGGTAGATGTTACTAACGATAGTATTAATCTCATTGGTACACGCCAACAATTAAGAAACACTAAAAGAGATTTAAGTTATATTATTGGGAAAAAGCCTTCAGTTAATTTTGAAGTAGATACTATAGTAGGGTTTACGCCACAATTGAAAATTGAAAATTATGTAAAAGAAGCCAAAATAAATAATGTTTCTCTATTGCAAATAGAAAAGAATTTAGTGATTAGTGAGTACGATATTAAAGTAAATAAATCTGGATATTTACCTAGCGTAGGCTTAACAGGTTCTTATGGTTGGAACCGTAATAGAAGTGCCGACAGTCCGTTTTTTCCAGGTTCTTTGCAAACTACATCTGGGCTCTCTGCTAGAGTTAGTCTTTCTTGGGATATTTTTGATGGAGGATCTACTTCTGTACGTGTGAGAAATGCTAAGATTCTGTATGAAAATCAGCAAATTCAAAAGAAACAAATAGAGAATGAAGTTGATCGTGATCTAAAAAATGCACTAGATAATTATCAAAACAGGCTCTATATTTATGAGTTACAAGAGCAAAATGTAGTGACAAGTGAAGCAAATTTTGAACGTTCTGAGGAGCGATTTAAAATAGGGCAGATCACCTCTATTGAATTCCGTCAAGCGCAAATTAATTTAATCAATGCGAAGACGAGTAAGAATTTGGCTAAATATGATGCAAAATTAGCAGAACTGCAGGTCTTACAATTGTCAGGTCAACTGCTAAACGTTCAATTTTAAAATTACTTTATTAATGATAGAGCATTATTTTCAATGTCCACATTGCTGGGAAGAAATTTCTATGTTGTTAGATTCTTCAGTGAGTCAAACTTATATAGAAGATTGCGAAGTTTGCTGCAATCCCATAGAAATTACGGTAAAGTTTGAAGCGAAAAACCTGATAGAGTTTAGAACTGAAATATTAGGACAATAAAAAAAGCTGCAAATTTTGAATTTGCAGCTTTTATACTTTATATAATATCAATTATCTTCTAAAAAGTCTTGAAAGTAAGGAAAGTACTAGTAAGACAATAAAGATATAAAAGATTATTTGTGCAATATCTGTAGCGCCATCAGCAATTCCTCCGAATCCAAATATTGCAGCAACTAATGCGATAATTAAAAAAATAACAATCCAGCGTATCATAATGTTTGGTTTTTAGGTTAGTATTTAAATTTTTACTTGTTGGTAAATAGCTTTTCTATTAGAATTATTTTTTAAACAAGTGATCATTAAATCTCCAATAGAATTAAAATGAATTTCTACTACACGAGTATTTGCAGAAAATAGCCTACTATCTATTACATTTTTATTGTCGTAATCATAATGTAAATACGCAATTTTTTTAGTGTAATCTATATTTACTAAAGTGGCTTTGTAGTGCTTCTTTAATAAATAACAATAAAATGAATGCGCTACTTTCTTTTTAGGAGCAGTAATAATTTCATTTAAATTTGACTTGTTTCGATAGTAGAATTCTCTTGCTTTCACTTGTTTTTGTTTTAAATTTAAAATAGAATTCTCTAAGTGAAAGCATCTCTGAAGATATTTATGTGGAGTTTAACAAAAAAACAAATGACTTCTTAAGGAATAGTTAATAAACTGATAATCTATTCTTTGTGTTTAAGGTTAGCTTTTCTAAAATCGTTAGGGGTGATGTAATATTCTTTTTTAAAGACCTTTGAAAAGTAGCTAGCATTAGAGAGTCCTATTTTTTCAGTGATCTCTTGCATGCTTAAATCGGTGTTTAAAATTAACTCTACAGCTTTTTGCATTCTAAGTTTTTGAATGTAGTTATTTACCGTTTCATTGTATAAATGTTTAAAGCCGTTTTGTAATTTGTTTTCATTTAAGCCCACGTGTTGAGAAAGACTTTTTACGGTATGCGGAAAGTGAATTTCTTGTTCGATCTTCGATATGAGATTAGATATATTTTCAATCTCTTGTTTTCTTAAAACAGTTTTATCATTATCTGCTTTTAGGTCGTCCTCTAGTTGTTCAGCTTGTTGAATTAACAATTGCAAGGCATAAGATTCTAATTTTAGTTCTCTCATAAAATTAGAATTACTTTCCATATTCATTTCTTGAATGGTATTTGCTATAGAAACACTGTAGTTACCATGATAAAAGAAAACTTTATTCGCATCAATATCATTAAAGATCTCCTTTAATGGATGTTCCCAAGATTCGACTTCACAAGCATATTTTTTAAAAAAAACGTCTCGATTAACTTCAATGCTATTTAAATGTACGTTTTCATTCTTTTTGAATTCCAAAACATGTCCGTGAGTTTCGTTACTACTAACAATTACGTTTTGGAATTTCAGAATCTGTGTTTTCTCCTGAGAAGTTTCTAATTGATGATTAATAAATCCCTCTCCGCAAATTAAAAACTTAAGAGGGTGCACTTCTGATAGGGAAAAATGAATCTGAGTGTCTTTTTTAAACTGACAACAATATTCAATTACACCAATCCCACTTTTAAAATTCATACCTCTTATGTAACCTTCACCGTGAATTTTTGGGATATTTAAGATATGTTCGTGGCATTTAGCTTCAATTTTGGTATCTAATTGTTCAGCTAAATCTTTTAAAACCTCCTTTATCGGAAGAGATTGAACATTTATTTTTTTCATAGAAAGCAGTGACTGATTACGTTAGAGACAAAAATAATAAAATTATTAATATTTATCGTTTCTAGTTTTGCAGAATGAATAAAACGTTATATATTTGCATCACAAATCGCGGGATAGAGCAGTAGGTAGCTCGTCGGGCTCATAACCCGAAGGTCACTGGTTCGAGTCCAGTTCCCGCTACTAGAATTAAAACCTTTGCAAACGCAAAGGTTTTTTTGTTTTATACCGTTTTATCGTATTCTTTCCATTTTTTAAGAATCAATTAGTATTCTTTTTGATTAAACTTTCTGCTTTTTCTCTACTTTAAGGTTAAAGAAGCATTCTTATGAATTCATATACAGAAAAAGAAAATTATCGGGATGAGGGAATTTATATTCAAATGCCTGTAAAGATTGAATTGGAAGCTATAGAGAAGGTTTTTCAGCAAAAAATGGTGGGCTACAAAATTCAAAAAGAAGAAGATGATGACGCTAAACAAATAGGAGAAATTCTTTCCGTTTTTTTAAGTCCGGGTACAGATGGCTATGATTTAAATATTCAGCAAGAAATTTTAATGAAAACGCTTTTATTCAGTAATAAAAAAGTGAAATTCAATTTTCAGCTAAAGCTAAATTACAATGCTCACGAACAAGAATTGGTGGTGAGCGACTATAAAGCAGAAGGAGAACATAAAACTTGGTTTACCAACCAGCTTTTAAATGTTATGCTGAATTCTATTTTTAGAAAAAAAATTCTTGGAAAGTCCAAAATTCTATTTCTTCCAAAAATTGATGAGCTCCTCCTAAAAATAAATGAAAAACTAAAAAATATTGTTGAAGTAAAATCTGGGGTTCTATTGTTTGGGAAAGTTGATCAACTTAGAGTTCTTAATTTATATTTTAAAGAAAATTATCTTGTAGCGATCTTAAAACTAGAAGGAGTTTTAGCTGCTGAAATATCTCAACTAGAAATAGACGCTCTATAATCTTAAATACTTTTAATCAATCTTAATTTTATATTTATCTAGGAGAGATAAAACTTCTGGGGTAGAAAAAAGAGCACCTTTTAATTGATTTTTTTCAGGATCAAAACTGTAATTCTTAGCGGTTTTAAAATCTGTTTTTTCTAGATTAGATCGAAAGAATATGCTTTCTTTCAAATCACTACTCTTAAAAGAAGCTTGTTCTAAGTTACTCTCAGTAAAATCTACACTTTCTAATACGCAAGCCTCAAAAACAGTTTTTTTAAGCTTCACAGCATAAAAAGAGCAATGACTTAAATTACATTCCTTAAACCTTACAGAAAACCCAAAAGTTTCACAGCTTTCAAAACGAAGCCCCAGCATTTTACATTCGATAAAAGCAATATTATGAAAAGAGACTTTTTGTAGGTTAGCAGAACTCAAATTGCAATTGACAAACTCACACTCTAAAAAGTTAAAACCCGATAATTTTACATTAGAAAAATCACAATTTTTAAAAGTGCAATATTCATAATCTCCAATATTAAGGGATTGTCGATTGAAATTTACATCTGTAAAGATTTTATCTTCAAAAGTCATAAGGTGTAATTTTAATATCGGGATTAATTTCTAAAATTCGCTTTATAAAAGAATCTTTGGCTTTTGGTGTTATATAGATTTCATTATAAATATCATACTTTATAATTAAACCTTTTTTAGCTGTTGCAGGTTTTAAACCAGACCACATAGTTTTTCCTACCATAATCTCCTTAATCTTTGTAACTGGGATAGATCCTTTCATAGGCCCACTTGTATACTCCAAATTTGAAGCAGTAAGTTTGTAATAGGTTCCAAAATAAATCCATAATAATATGGGAATAATCAATAGAATTACAATGTCTGTTATTCCAAAAGAATATTTATCAGTTAAAAAGGTATAAGTTTCCAAAGCTATCAATGCCGAAATGCTAATAATTGTAAATAGCTTAAACGATATATCTTTTCTGCTCTTAAACTTCATATTTTTATCTAAATCTTAAACTTAGAAAATAAACACAAATTTATTCTTTCTATCTTTCCATTTATGATAAAAGAGTCAAATTTTAAAAATTACCTTTTTCAACAGTTTGAATTGCAAGAAGAACATTGGCAAAAATTACAAGCTTTAGTAAAATATCAAAGATTTCAAAAAGGGGAGTTTCTACTCACAGCAGGCAGTATTTGTCAGCATTCATTTTTTGTAGAAAAAGGATTGTTACGTTTTTATTCTATTTCCGTTAACGGAAAAGAACACATCTTACAGTTTGCTCCCGAAAATTGGATGGTAAGCGATAGAAGTAGTGTCTTTTTTGGAGAACCTTCTAGCTTTTACATAGACGCGGTAAAAGATACTACAGTGGTTATGTTAGATGAACGTTTTTTAAAAACCTTAGCGGAAGTAAATGTGAAATTCGCAACTAATAACGAACTTCTACTCCAAAATCATATTCGGCATTTACACCAACGACTACACTCATTGTTAGGGGAAAATGCAGAAGAGAGGTATCTAAATTTTTTAAAATTGTATCCAGAAGTAATGCAAAGAGTCCCTCAATGGATGATTGCTTCATATTTAGGAATAACCCCAGAGAGTTTAAGTAGGGTAAGAAAAAAAATGAGTAAAAACTAAAAAACGCTTCTTACCATAGATCAATGAAAACTTCTTATAATTCACATAATTTTGATAAGATTAAAAAATATTAATTATGAAAAATCAAAAAAATATCGAAATTATAGTGCCGCCAAGGCCACCACATTTTGTAGGAAACGGATTTAGAGTTCATAATTTTATTCCTAGTGCTTATCGGTTAGACATGCAGCGAATGAATCCGTTTATACTCATGGACTATAATTCTAAATTTTATTTTCCGCCAAGTGAATCTCCACGCGGAGTAGGTGTACATCCTCATAAAGGTTTTGAAACTGTGACCATTGCCTACCATGGTAAAATTGCGCACCACGATAGCAGCGGTGGTGGAGGCGTTATACAAGAAGGTGGTGTGCAATGGATGACGGCAGCCTCAGGAATATTACATAAAGAATATCACGAAGAAGAATTTACTAAGCAAGGAGGTGACTTTCAAATGGTACAGTTGTGGGTTAATTTGCCTGCAAAAGACAAAAAATCTTCCCCAAAATACCAAGGTTTTGCAAGAAAAGATTTATCCAAACATCTGCTAAAAGATAATGCAGGAGAGATAGAGGTAATTGCAGGAAAATATAAAGACACTCCAGGAGCCGCTAGTACTTTTACGCCTCTTCACCTTATGAACGCAAAATTAAATGTTAACGCTTCCGCGGAATTTTCCTTTCCCGCTAATTACAATACTGCATTGTTGGTGATAGAAGGAAACGTAAAAGTTAACCATGAAGAAGTAGCTACAGATCATTTCGTGCTTTTTGAAAACAGCGGAGAAGATTTTGTTATAACCGCCATAGGTGAAGCTGTTGTATTAATATTAAGCGGAGAACCAATAAATGAACCTATCGTAGCACAAGGTCCGTTTGTGATGAATACTTCTCAAGAAATTACACAAGCCATTCAAGAGTTTAGCGATGGGAAATTTGGAACCCTAAATGAATAATGAAATAAGATAAGATGAAAACGATAAAACATACCGCAGATACCAGAGGAGAAGCTAATCACGGTTGGCTAAAAAGTCACCATAGTTTTAGTTTTGCTAATTATTTTAACCAAGACCGTATGAATTTTGGAATGCTACGCGTATTAAATGACGATGAGGTAAGCGGCGGAAAAGGTTTTGGTAAACATCCGCATAAAAATATGGAGATTATTTCTATTCCACTTTCGGGAGATTTAGAACATCAAGATAGTATGGGGAATACTACGGTGATTAAAGAAGGTGATATACAAGTAATGAGTGCTGGCACTGGCGTAATGCATAGCGAATACAATAAAAATAAAGATCAGGCGGTAAAATTCTTGCAAATTTGGGTTATACCCAATCAAGAGAATGTAGAGCCGAGGTATGATCAAATCTCTACTTTAGATTTAAAAAAAGAAAATGAATGGTATCAAATATTATCTCCGCATAAAGAAGATCAAGGTGTTTGGATACATCAACAGGCCTATTTTTCTATGGGAGATTTTACACAGCCCACTTCTTTAACTTACGATTTAAAAGACGCTAAGAATGGGGTGTACATTTTTGTTTTAGAAGGAAATTTAAAAGTAGAAACTGAAGATTTAAGGCGTAGAGATGCCCTAGGAATCTGGGAAACGGATAGTATCGAAGTAAAAGCCGAAGCTCATACAAAAGTTCTTCTTATGGAAATTCCTATGACTTAATTTTAGGCTGCAAAATCATAAATAATTCTCGATCTTGCCTTTGCGGAATTGAATTATAAGCTGTTTTAAATGTATGGATATCAAATAAAGGTTCAAAATAAGTAAGGTATTCTTTTTTACTTCCTCCATAAGGCGGATTTCCGTTGGGAAGTTCATCATCGAAAAGTAATCCTACAAGCTTGCCCTCTTTTTTAAGTAGTTTTTGCATTTTTTCAGCGTAAGCTTTACGGAAAGATTTGGGTAATGCACAAAAAAAGGTTTGCTCTAAGATAAGATCAAATTGCATTTCGAGCTCAAAAAAATCAATATGTAATAGTTGCTTTTCAGGAAAACTAGGAAGCCTCTTTTTAATATTCTGTAAAGGAGTTGCTGCAATATCTGCTACAAATACGTTTTTAAATCCGTTAAGAAAAAGGTACTCTGCTTCGTAAGCATTACCTGCACCAGGAATTAAAATTTTAATAGATTTATCTTCTAATTGATCAATGTATGCTTTAAGCGGACTCGATATTTCTCCTATATCCCAACCCGTTTGTTGGTTTTGGTAACGGTTTTCCCAATAGTTGCTCATGGTTTGTATATATGGTTAGATAAGATAGTAATCTGTCTAAGATTATAACAAGATCTTAAGATAGACTTTGTAGCAAAATAGTTAATTTTCTTTAAAAATATCTA
Organism: Mesonia sp. K4-1; assembly: GCF_008017825.1. Taxonomy (NCBI): domain Bacteria; kingdom Pseudomonadati; phylum Bacteroidota; class Flavobacteriia; order Flavobacteriales; family Flavobacteriaceae; genus Mesonia; species Mesonia sp. K4-1. The sequence continues at coordinate 239,456 of NZ_VRLS01000052.1, read as the reverse complement.
TGAGTAGAGGGTTTGTAAGAGAAGAAGATCAAGAGGAGGCACCTTTAATTCCGCCAAGAGCAGCGCTACCATTGGGTGTAACAAATTACGTAACTCAATATGGTAAAGAAAAATTATTAGAAGAAAAGAGCGAATTAGAACAAAAAAGAGCCGCTATCGATCTTAAAGATGACCAAGCAAAACGAAGAGAACAAGCAGTAATTGATGGGAAACTAGCTTTGCTAAACGAGAGAATAAATTCTGCTAGAGTTATTAATTTATCCAATCAGCCTCAAGACGAGGTAAGGTTTGGTAGTAATGTAGAATTTCAATTAAACGGTAAGTTACAGAGTTTTCAAATTGTAGGCGTTGATGAGGCGAACGTAAAAGAAAAGAAAATAAGTTTTACAGCACCTATAGCCAAAGCTTTAATGGGAGCAAAGCAAGGAGATGAAATTACCTTTCAATTAGGTTCAGAAACTAAAACGATTCAGGTTTTAGATATTAATTATTCATAATCTTCATGCATATTTGTATAAATTTTTTTTAATGGTAGTTGATAATTTAGAACAAGGCTTTTTCGCGATAGGAATACAAAATGGAAAAACACCAGAAAACTTAGGGGTTTTATGGCGTTCTGCACAAAATCTAGGAGCAAGCTTTATTTTTACTATTGGTAATAGATATTCAAAACAGGCCTGTGATACCCATAAAGCTGTAGGAGCTATGCCTTATTTTCATTACGATACTTTTGATGATTTTTATGCGCATCTTCCTAAAAGCGCTTTATTAATTGGTGTGGAATTAACTGAAGATGCAGAACCATTAGAAACATTTAAACACCCCCGAAGAGGTGTTTATTTATTGGGGGCAGAAGACCATGGTTTATCCAATCAAGCCATTGAAAAATCTCACAAACTCATCAAATTTTCTTCTGCATTGAGCTTAAATGTTTCAGTAGCTGGCAGCATAGTTATGTATGATAGAAATACAAAAGGCACTGTAGTCTATTAATCTAATTTTTCCTTTATCTTCTCAATAGCATTTTGAATAGATTTTTCAGGTTCAATAATATTGCTAGATCCCCAAAAATTACTATCCCTAAAACCAGAAACGTCATCGGCCATTACAATAGATGGTTTTATATAATTAGATTTTTTTAAATTGCTTTTGGCTGTTTCTTCTCTATTGGTAACTATCATTTCATTGTTTAAGGTGAACCTAGAATTGAATAATTTCTTTTTCCAATTTACTACAAACTCTAACATAGCACTGCTGTGACCGTAATACCATTTCCCGTTTTTTTCGAAATAATCTACTTTGTATTCAATTTGTTCGGGATAAACTTTTACGCTTCCAGGCTTTCTATGCACAAACATTTTTGCAGCAAGTTTTCGGTTTTCAATATTTAATTTGTAATTAGCTTTCAATAATGTTGAGGTGGCAGCATCAATATATAATGTACCACTGTACCAAGAATTATTTTTTTCATTTTCTTCAAAATTTATTTGATGAACATAACGATTATTAATGCTTGTGGGTTCATCTAATGAAAAAGAATAATTAAAAAGTTGTTCATCTTCAAATAGAAATTCGGGATACTCCATTACATCTAAATACAAAGAACTATAGGGACCACCTCTCAATTTTAATGTAAGCGTATCTAATCTTGAATAATCGGTGTTTTTTCGAGCTTTAAAAATTGAAATTCGATCTCTTTTATTAGAAGTGTAAGGCTCTTTATGAATTTTAACTACAGCTTCAGATAAAGACACATTTCTTCTCCCTCTTTGAATAGTTTCTCTGTAAAAACCAGTCATTACCATAGAGTTGTCCATATAGTTTTCACCTCGTTTTGAAAAGCAATTTTTAACTAACGAAAGTGCATCTTTAATTTGATAAAGATTAACTTCACTAAGTTTCTCAGAAGATTCTAAAAGTTCTATGCGAGTTCTTTCTTCATTAAAATTTCTTAAGTGAAGCGATTTATTTTCATAACCTAAATATGAAATAGTAATAACTGCATTGATAAGCTTTCGCGGAATTTTAAGCGTAAATTCTCCCTCGTTATTTGTTACCGTAGAGAAGTCGTGGTTTTCTACTTCAACTTTAGCAGAAGTAATGGGTTCTTCAGTAAGCTCATTGATGACAAAACCTCGATACGATTTAAAATCTTCTTGAGCAGAAACAGTCATGCTTAAAATGAAGATAAAGATGACTAAAATAAAAGTATAAGTTTTTGTTTTCATAATAGTGATTTTTAAGGGGGTGAGAGGTATACAAGATACTGAAAATTAATATCTTAAAAAAGTTAAACTTTTAGTAAGCAATCATTAACATTTTAAATTTAAGTTTAGAATTAACTTAACACAGTATAGCTTTCAAACGTTTTAAATTTGAAATAAAAACATGAATAAGGAAATTTTATTAAAGAAAAGACCAGACGGTAAGCCATCAACATCAGATTTTGAGATTCGTGAAATTGATGAGCCACAACTTAATGATGGGGAAATCTTATTAGAAACTCAGTATATATCTGTAGACCCATATTTAAGAGGAAGAATGAAAGATCAAAAATCTTACATCGAACCTTTTAAGCTAGAAGAACCAATGAGTTCTGCGCTTGTTGTAAAAGTAACTCAATCTAAAAATGACTCATTTAACGAGGGAGATTTTTTAATGGGTAATTTACCTTGGAAAAAGATTCAGACTTCTAATGGAGAAAACTTAAGAAAAGTAGACGCTAATCAAGCGCCATTATCTGCTTATTTAGGTATTTTGGGAATGACAGGATTGACCGCTTATTTTGGCCTAACCGATATTGGAGAGCCGAAGGAAGGAGAAACTATAGTTGTAAGTGGAGCCGCTGGAGCAGTAGGAAGTGTAGTTGGTCAAATCGCAAAAATAAAAGGCTTAAAAACTATAGGAATAGCAGGTAGCGATGAAAAAGTGCAAATGCTCAAAGATAAGTTTGGCTATGATGAGGCAGTAAATTATAAAACTACTCAAGATATGGCTAAAGCAATTAAAGAGGCAGCGCCAAATGGAGTCGATGTATATTTTGATAATGTAGGAGGTGAAGTTTCAGATGGTGTTTTGGCTAATATCAATCACTTTGCTCGTATAATAAATTGTGGTGCAATTTCTCTTTATAATGAAACTGAAATGCCAACAGGACCAAGAGTAGAGCCAATTTTGGTAAAGAACAGCGCTAAGATGCAAGGTTTTATTGTTAGAAATTATCAAGACCAATTTCAAGATGGTATTAAGCAATTGGCTACTTGGCTTCAGGAAGATAAATTAAAGTTTGAAGAAACTATAGTAGAGGGGTTTGAGAATACTCCGCAAGCATTCATAGATCTTTTTGATGGAAAAAATAAAGGTAAAATGGTAGTGAAAACTAGCTAAGTCTTCCAGTTTAAATAAACTTTAAAGTCTGTCTTTTTACTCTAAAAGACAGACTTTTTATTTTAACATTTGTTACACAGCTTGGTAGTAAATAAATAAAGAGTTTTGTAATAAAAACAAATGAATAAGTTCTATTCCCATCAAATAAAAAGTTCAAACGGTAAAACCATCGATTTTAAATCTTTTAAAAATAAAGTGGTTTTAATTGTAAATACGGCTACAGAATGCGGTTTGGCATCTCAATTTAAAGACTTAGAAGATCTTCATCAAAAATATAAAGACAGCGGATTGGTAATTATCGGTTTTCCTTGTAATCAATTTATGGGTCAAGAACCAGTGAATAATAATGATATGCAATCGGCTTGTGAAATTAACTTCGGAGTTACTTTTCCGTTAACGGAAAAAATAGATGTAAATGGAAAAAATACTCATCCTATTTTTAAATACCTTAAAAACAACCTAGGAGGTTTTTTAGGAAGTAAAATTAAATGGAATTTCACTAAATTCTTAATAGACGCTAAGGGTAATCCTTATAAAAGATACGCTCCAACTACCAAGCCTCAAAGCATAGAAAATGACATCCAAAAGCTCCTTAATATGTAGAAGTTTTATTTTTTAAAGTAACACATTGCTCGTATATTCGGCGTAAAATTGATTTATCGTGCTAAAAGCTGTGTTATTTGATATGGACGGGGTAATTGTAGATACAGAACCGCTTCATCATAAAGCCTATTTTGGAATGTTTGAACATTATCAAATAGATGTTTCAGAAAAACATTACCAAACCTTTACTGGACAATCTACCATTAATGTTTGTAGACAGTTGTGTGAGTATTTTAAATTACCTATTGATCCACAAGAATTAGTAGATAAAAAAAGATCTATTTTTAAAGAACTCTTCAAATCAGATCCAGATCTAGATTTAATTCATGGGGTAAGGGCGCTTATTGAAAATTACTATGAAGCCGGACTTACACTTGTATTGGCGTCTTCTGCTTCTATGGGAACTATTAATAGCGTATTTGATCGTTTTGAATTAAATCAATATTTTGTTGATAAACTTAGCGGAGCCGATTTAAAAGCTTCCAAACCTCATCCAGAGATTTTCCAAAAAGCTGCTCAATCTTCAGGTTTTCCGGTAGAGAATTGCATGGTGATAGAGGATTCTACAAGTGGCATAAAAGCAGCAAAAGCAGCTAACATTTTTTGTGTAGCATTTAAAAGTCCGCATTCAAAAAATCAAGACTATTCTCAAGCAGATAAAATTATTACCCACTTTACGGAAATAAATTACCCTCAAATTAATCAATATTTTAACTAACCTAATAGAAGTATGAGAAACTTAAAATCCTATTTTTTCATTGTAACTGTATTGTGTTCTTTTATGACTTGGGCGCAAGTGCCAGAAGCAAAAGAAAACAATCAACAAAATTTTGATGAGTTAATGTACCGTCAAGGTTCTGCTTTTAGAACGGCTTCGGGTAAACCGGGAGCAGAGTATTGGCAAAATAGTGCCGACTATCAAATAGAAGTAACCCTAGATGACAAAACCCATAAAATTACCGGAAATATTGAGATAGAGTACACCAATAACAGTCCAGAGACTTTAGACTTTATGTGGCTTTACTTAGAACAAAATAGATTTACAGATTCTTCAAGAGGTACTTTAACAACACCTATGAGAGGAAATCGATACAATGGAGATGTAGAAGGAGGTTATACAGTTTCAAATTTTTCTGCAAAATCGGCTGGACAAACTTCTAACAAATACCTTATTAACGATACTAGAATGCAAGTTTTCTTTGATAAGCCTATTAAAGCTAACGGAGGGAAAGCAACTGTGAAAATGAATTTCTCTTATAAAATTCCTGTAGAAGGAATGGATCGTATGGGAAGACTAGATGTAGAACAAGGTACTATTTACGCTTTGGCACAATGGTTCCCTAAAGTAGCTGTTTTTGATGATGTAGTAGGTTGGAATACCGAACCGTATTTGGGAGCAGGGGAGTTTTACGTAGATTACGGAAATTACGATTATAAAGTTACCGCACCGTATAATCATACCGTTGTAGGTTCTGGTGAGCTTCAAAACCCAAAAGATGTTTTAACTAAAAAACAATTAGAAAGATGGGAAAAAGCTAAAGAAAGTAATGAAACCGTTTATATTGTAAAACCTAATGAAGTAGGTGAGAGGTCTTCTAACGTTAAGAATAACGGAATGTTGACTTGGCACTTTAAAATGGAAAATACAAGAGATGTTGCTTTTGCCTCTTCTCCAGCATTTATTTGGGATGCCGCAAAAATAAACTTATCGGAAGGAAAAACAGGATTGGCTCAATCTGCCTATCCTAAAGAAAGTGATGGCGAAGAAGCTTGGTCTAGATCTACCGAGTATTCTAAAGAATCTGTAGAGTTTTACTCTAAAAATTATTTTGAATATCCTTATACTAGTGCTGTAAATGTAGCTGCCGATATTGGAGGAATGGAATATCCTGGCTTAAACTTTTGTAGCTGGAAGAGCAAAGGAGCTTCTCTTTGGGGAGTAACAGATCACGAATTTGGTCATAACTGGTTTCCAATGATCGTAGGAAGTAATGAAAGAAGATATGCTTGGATGGATGAAGGTTTTAATACATTTATTAATCATTACAGTACCTTGGCATTTAATAATGGAGAGTATCCTGCTTCTTTAGGAAATGTTAGAATGCTAAAAAGTTATTTAACTAGCGAAAATAGAGAAGGAATAGATAATTATCCAGATGTAACTAATTTAAGAAACTTAGGTTACACGGCATACTATAAGCCAGCTGCAGGTTTGTTGATGTTGCGTGAATATATTATAGGACCAGAACGTTTTGATTATGCTTTTAAATCATACATTAAAACTTGGGCATTTAAGCATCCACAACCTTCAGATTTCTTCAATCATATGGAAAATGCCACAGGAGAAAATCTTTCTTGGTTTTGGAAAGGATGGTTTTACGGAACAGAGAATATTGATATTGCCGTAAATGGAGTAGAGAAAAATGAGAAAGGTTACCTCATTAAAATAGAAAAAGTAGAAGAAATTCCTGTGCCAGTAACATTACTGGTGAAAATGAATGATGGATCTTCAGAAAAAATAAACCTTCCGGTGGAAATATGGCAGCGTGGAGACACTTGGGAACATTTTATAGAAACCACTAAAGAAATTAAATCTGTAGAATTTGATCCAGAAAAAAAGCTGGCTGATGTTAACGGACAAAATGATATGTGGTCTAAAGAATAAGATCAATAGATAAATAAAGAATGAAATGCCCAAATGAAAATTTGGGCATTTTTTGTATAAGGTGTTAATATTTTAAGAAAAAACAATCATTCTCTTTCGAAAAGTTAATTAAGAGTTAAATCACTGATTTTGAAAAACCTTTGAGTTTTTCAGAACGTATATACCAGCAAGTTTAACCAAATAAAATTAACTATGAAAAAAATTACATTATTAGCTTTTATTGCGATAACAGCTATGTTTTCAAACCAAGAAGTTTTGGCACAAGTATCTAACGGTAACGATAGTGGAGCTGGTAGTTTACGTCAAGAAATTATAGATGCTCAGCCAGGTGATGTGATCACCTTTGGCCTTTCAGTAGGAACAATTGACCTAGACAGTGAAATAACTATCGATAAAACCTTAACTATTGACGGGGGTACTCTAGTCAACGTTGAAATTGACGCCGATAATATGGGCAGAATTTTTAATGTTACTGCGGGCACGGTAGATATTAACAATATAGATTTTGTTAATGGAGAAGAAGTCGACGGGGGAGCAATCTATGTTTCAGGAGCTACAACCACATTAACATTAGATGATTGTAACTTTACAGATAATCAAGCTAATGGCACTTCAGGTTCTGGAGGAGCTATTTTTCTAGATGCAGGAGCAACATTAACTGTAAATGATTCAGATTTTACAGATAATATAGCGAATAGAGCAGGAGGAGCGATTGAAGATAATTCTGGTGCAGGATTAAATCTAACGCTTACCAATGTTACGTTTAATGGTAACAATGCTGGTGTTGCCCCAAGTGCAACTGCTGCTCCAGGAAATGGGGGAGCTTTACACGTTACAGGCGCAGGTGATGTAAATATTACCGATGGTTCTGTAAATAACAACATAGCTGCAAGAGAAGGTGGTGGTCTTTGGAACGGAAGCGGGACAATGACAATTGACGGAGTAACGATTGATGGAAATACTGCTAGCGGTAATAACTCTGACCATGGTGGAGGAGGTATTTATAACCTTAGCGGAACCCTTACCATTTTAAATAATACTGTAATTTCTAACAATATAGCCGATGGGACATCTGGTTCTGGTGGAGGAATTTTAAATGATAATGATGATAATGGTAATGGAGGAAATATTTCTATTTTAAATTCAGAAATTTCAGATAATATAGCCAATAGAGCAGGAGGAGGAATAGAAGATAACTCTGGTAGTGGTTTGATTGAGCTCGATAATGTTACCCTTAACGGAAACAATGCAGGAGTTGGTCTAGATGCAACAGCAGCACCAGGAAATGGTGGTGGTTTACACGTAAGCGGATCAGGAAGTATTGACATTGTTGGTGGAACAGTAAACAACAACATGGCAGCTAGTGAAGGTGGAGGACTTTGGAACGGATCAGGAATGATGAGTGTTGACGGAGTAACTATCGATGGCAATACTGCAAGTGGAAATGATTCAGACCATGGAGGTGGAGGAGTCTATAACCTTAGCGGAACCCTTACCATTACTAACAATACTATGATTACTAATAATGTAGCAGATGGGACATCTGGTTCTGGTGGAGGAATTTTAAATGATGCTGGAGCGATGGTAAATATTACGAGTTCAGAAATTTCAGATAACGTAGCTAACAGAGCAGGAGGCGGAATCGAAGATAATTCTGGTACAGGTGTAGGAGTTTCATTAACGAACGTTACTTTAGATGGAAACAACGCTGGAGTTGCTCCAGGTGCTGTTGAGAATCCAGGGAGCGGTGGAGCAATACATGTTTCAGGCGCTGGAGATGTAAATATCGATGGAGGTACAATAACTAATAATATGGCTGCTTTTCAAGGTGGTGGATTATGGAATGGTACAGGAACAATGAATCTTGACGGAGTAATTGTTGATACCAATACGGCTGAAGGAGATGCTGCTACAACTGGTGGTGGTGGAGTCTACAATCAAGGAGGAATTGTAAATATTATGGATGATTCAGAAATTACTAATAACTCGGCTACAGGAACTTCTGGTTCTGGAGGAGGTGTTTTATCTCTTGCTGGGACCATCACTATAGATGAGTCTATTTTAGATAGTAATTCTGCAAACAGAGCAGGTGGAGCTATAGAAGTTATTGATGGAACAGTGATGATTTTAGATTCAGAATTAACGAATAACGATGTAAATGGTTTAGCAGGAACAGCAAATCCAGGAAATGGAGGAGCAGTACATATTTCAGCGGTTACTCAATTTAGTATAGATATGTCTTTAGTTTCAGGTAATTCTGCTGCAAATGAAGGTGGTGGTCTTTGGAATCAAATAGGGGCAACTATGAATATTTCTAGAACAACTATAGATGATAACTTGTCTGATGGTGACGGTGGAGGAATCTACAACAACGGAGGTATAACGAATATCGAAACTTCAACAATTTCTAATAATTCAGCTACCAACGGTGTTGGAGGAGGATTATCTAATGATATGGGAACTGCAAATATTATGACAAGTACATTTGCCTTTAACTCTGCAAGTACAGATGGGGGTGGAATTTCAAACAATGATGTGATGTCAATTAATGCTTCTACGATAGCGTTTAATACAGCAACCAACAATGGTGGAGGTATTTCTGCATTGACAGCAGTAGAGATAAAAAATACAATTGTTTCAGATAATACTTCAGCAATGGGTAATGATGTTACAGGTACGTTTACATCTCAAGATTATAACCTAATAGGTAATGATGATGAATCTATATTTGTAGACCAAGCTAATGATTTAATAGATGTTTCTTCAATGTTATCTACGCTACAAGATAATGGTGGTGAAACCATGACTATTGCATTAATGAGTGGAAGTCCAGCAGTTGATGCAGGTGATTCAGCAGATATGTTTAACGATCAACGTAACTATGTTATTGATGGAACAAGAGACATTGGAGCGTTTGAATTTGGAGGGGTTTTAACTGTAGATGAAACAAGACAAATAGATATTAGTTCTATTTACCCAAACCCATCTCAAGGAAATGTAAACATCGAAATAGATCCAAGTATCACAAATGATATTCAGGTAAACGTATATAATATTTCAGGAAGATTAGTATATCAAGATACAATTACAGCAGGAGCAAGTCAATTAGATTTATCGGCAATGTCTTCTGGAGTATATCTTTTAAAAGTATCAACTTCAAGCCAGTCTAAGACACATAAATTGGTAATAAGATAATTAGGGATTAGTTTATCATTTAAAAAGACCGCTTTTTTAGCGGTCTTTTTTTATGTTTAAAATTGGGATCTCCTAAATTAACTTACCTTTGCAATTCAAATAAAAATTATGGCACACAAGGCAGGCTTTGTAAATATTGTAGGAAACCCTAACGTAGGGAAATCTACCCTAATGAATGCGTTTGTAGGAGAGCGCTTATCTATTATAACGAGTAAAGCTCAAACGACAAGACACCGTATTTTGGGGATTGTTAATGGAGAAGATTTTCAAGTGGTTTTAAGTGATACTCCAGGAATTATCAAACCGGCATATGAGCTTCAGGCTTCGATGATGGATTTTGTTAAATCTGCTTTTGAGGATGCCGATGTACTTATCTATTTAGTAGAATTAGGTGAGAAAGATTTAAAAGATGAATCTTTTTTTGAAAAAATTACTTCAGCTAAAATACCAGTTTTATTATTGCTGAATAAAGTAGATAAAGGAAATCAACAACTCGTAGAAGAACAAGTAGACTTATGGAAAGCTCGAGTTCCCAATGCAGAGATATTTGCTATTTCAGCTTTAGAAAATTTTGGGGTACCAGAAGTTTTTAATCGTATTTTAGAACTACTTCCAGATTCTCCTCCATTCTATGATAAAGAAGCTTTAACAGATAAGCCAGAGCGATTTTTTGTTAATGAAATTATCAGAGAGAAAATTTTATTACATTATAAAAAAGAGATTCCGTATAGCGTAGAGATCGATACTGAAGAGTTTTTTGAAGAAGAAAATATCATTCGCATGCGAAGTGTGATCATGGTAGAGCGAGAAACTCAAAAAGGAATTATTATTGGTCATAAAGGAAGCGCGCTTAAAAGAGTAGGGGTAGAGGCTAGAAAAGATTTAGAGAAGTTTTTCGGGAAACAAGTTCATGTAGAATTATATGTGAAAGTGAATAAAAACTGGAGAAGCGACCAAAAACAATTAAAACGTTTTGGATACAATAACAAATAAGTTTTTCAATATGTGTCGAGTTTTATTTCTTTTCTGCTTAGTTGTTGGTATATATTCTTGTAAAGAAGAAGAAAATAAATCAAAACAAATCTTGGACCCTACTTATGTAGATCATCAAGTAGAACACGCATTTGTAGATATGAGTAGAAAATTTAATGAAAGTGCTAATAGAGAAATAGTATTGGTAGATTCATTACAACAAGAAATCGAAAAAACTCAAAATGACTCTGTAGTAAAAAAAGCTAATCAGTTATTTTCAGCATTTAAAAATATAAACACGCAGGTTGAAAAGTCGTTAGAAACCATTAGCGTTCTTCAATCTCAAGAAGAAATGAAAGCTGAATTAGTTCAACTTCAAGAGCCTTTATTAGAATTTAAAAAAGTTTTGAGTAATCAAAACAGTGAAATTACGAGAGAAGAATTAGAAAATTTAACTTTAGATAATTCTCAAGAAGATATAAAAGAATCGAAGATGTCTAAATTATATTACCTAAGATTTAAACTCGTTAAAATCACAAAAGATGTTCTCTCTGCAGAACTTAAAAACACTTCGCGTTAATAATTAAAAGTCAAAGGTATACTTTATAGGATTTAACATGTACTTTTGCAGCCTAAAAGAAAGATTATGGGAAATATAGTAGCCATTGTAGGAAGACCAAATGTAGGAAAATCTACTTTTTTTAATAGATTAATTCAAAGAAGAGAAGCTATAGTTGATGCTGTAAGTGGTGTAACTAGAGACCGTCATTATGGGAAATCTGACTGGAATGGTAGAGAGTTTTCAGTAATTGATACTGGGGGTTATGCTATTGGTAGTGATGATGCATTTGAAGCAGAAATAGATAAACAAGTAGTGTTGGCTATAGATGAAGCCGATGTTATTATTTTTATGGTTGATGTAGAAAGCGGAATTAGTCCTATGGATGAAGACGTTGCTCAACTATTGAGAAAAGTAAAAAAGCCTGTATTTTTAGCAGTAAATAAGGTAGATAATGGTGCACGTACAGAGCAAGCTATGGAGTTTTATTCTCTTGGTTTGGGAGAGTATTATACCATTGCTGGAATAAATGGTAGCGGTACGGGAGATTTATTAGATGCCGTAGTTGAAGCTTTACCAGAAAAAGAAGAAGTAGAAGAAGATGAATTACCAAGATTTGCCGTTGTAGGTAGACCAAACGCAGGGAAATCTTCTTTTATCAATGCATTAATCGGGGAAGAACGTTACATCGTTACCGATATTGCAGGAACGACTAGAGACTCAATAGATACCAAATATAACCGATTCGGGTTTGAGTTTAACTTGGTAGATACTGCAGGAATTCGTCGAAAAACTAAAGTAAAAGAAGATATTGAGTTTTACTCGGTAATGCGAAGCGTTCGAGCAATAGAACATGCCGATGTTTGTTTGCTTGTCGTAGATGCTACACGTGGTTTTGACGGACAGGTACAAAACATTTTTTGGTTAGCGCAACGTAACCGAAAAGGAGTTGTGATTTTAGTGAATAAATGGGATTTGTTAGAAAAAGAAACCAATACCATGAAAGAGTTTGAAGCTAAAATTAGAAGAGAAATAGAACCTTTTACAGATGTGCCTATTGTTTTCATCTCTGTACTTAACAAACAACGTATTTTTAAAGCGATAGAAACAGCCGTTGAGGTGTACAAGAATAGAAGTAAGAAAATCAAGACTAGCGTGCTTAATGATACTTTACTGCCGTTAATAGAAAATTATCCGCCGCCAGCTTATAAAGGTAAATATGTAAAGATTAAATTCATTACTCAGTTGCCAACACCGCAACCTCAATTTGCATTTTTCTGTAATTTACCTCAATACGTTAGAGATCCTTATAAGCGATTTTTAGAAAATAAATTAAGAGAAAAATTTGACTTTAATGGGGTTCCTATTTCTGTTTATATGAGAAAGAAGTAAGAATATATTTAATTAAATTTATACAAAGGAGATAAGTAACACTACTTATCTCCTTTTTTATTATAGTAAAAATTAATTTTTAAGAAAAATTCAACTAGCCAATCAAACTTTTAAGTTTTTTTTAAGTCTATTACAAGAAGACTAACGGTTAAAAATCAATCTATGCTATTTAAAAATGTTCTCGCTCAGTTTTTCTTGCTGGGTTTTTTATTCATTTTCGCTTCCGCGGAAGCGCAAGATTACAAGATTCAAGGAAAAATTATTGATAGTGAAAACGTCGCGTTAGAGTCGGCTACTATTTATGTAGAAGCAGTAAAAGATAGCTCTTTGGTAGACTACACCATTTCTGATGTTGATGGAAATTTTATAGTTGAAGGCTCAACAGATGTAGATGAAGTGAACCTTTTTATATCTTTTACAGGATTTCAGACCTATAAAAAACGCTATCAACTTTCACAAAATAGAACCATAAATACAGGAACCATTACCTTACAATTGGCCGACAATACATTAGGTGAAGTGGTCGTGCAAGGAACAAAAGCTCCAGTTTCTATAAAAACCGATACCTTAGAATTTAATGCAGCTTCTTTTAAAACCAAAGCAGATGCTAACTTAGAAGAAGTACTTAAGAAATTACCTGGTGTGGCGGTAGATAAAGATGGTGCGATTACCGTTAACGGTAAACCAGTATCTAGAATTTTAGTAAACGGAAAAGAGTTTTTTGGTGATGATCCTAAAATTGCTACCAAGAATTTACCTAAAGAAATTATCAACAAAATTCAGGTGGTAGATACTAAAACTAAATCAGAAGAATTTACTGGAAAAGAGGGAGATTCAGAAAATAAAACGATTAATATTACCATAGATGAAGATAAAAACAAAGGTTATTTTGCTCGTCTTACAGCTGGTGGTGGAACTGATGAACGTTATGAACTTAGCGGAATTGGCAATTATTTTAAAGACGATTTAAGAGTAAGTGTATTAGCAAGTTCTAACAATATCAACTCTTCGGGTTTTACGTTCGATGAGGTCTTTGATGCTATGGGAAGAAATGCGTATGCTATTACGAGAAATAGTAACGGTAACTTTAGCATTAACGGTAATAGCTTTGGTTCTGGAGGAGGAGGAATCACCAAATCGGACAATGGCGGAGTGAGTTTTGTGAACGAATGGAGTGATGAGACAGAGCTTTCTGCTAATTACTTTTTTAACCGTGGTGATACCAAAACTAGAACAGAGGTTGAAAGAGAAAACATTCTTCCAGATAGAACTTATTTTAATAATTCTACTTCTTCTTCCGACAGGAAAAATGACAACCACAGAGCTCGTTTTGGATTCGAATTTGAGCCCGATACGCTTACGCGGATTTCTTTTCGTCCCAATATCACGGTAAATGACGGTTTTGTAAAAAGTAATTCTAATACCAGCTCTTTTGAGGAGGATGGAACTCCTATTAACACCGCAGAAACCGAACAATATACCGAGCTGTTGAGTACTAACTTCTCTAACAATTTAAATGTTTCTCGAAAGTTTGGAACTAAAGGCGGTTTTGTAAGTCTTGGTTTTGATAATACTAATAATAAATCAGAGGAAGAGAATGTTTATTTCTCATCAAGAGAGATTTATGATGATGCTGGTAATTTAACCGATACTGATATTCAGGATCAATTCATCAATCAAAATACTAGAAAGGATGAATATAGTATAAGCGCAAACACAAGACTTCCGTTAAGTGAAAAATTATCCTTAGATGTTTCTTATAGTTATACCAAATCTAATGATGAAAGCGAGCGTTTAATTTATGAGAAAAATGACCTTACGGGAGAATATGATGTGCTCGTAGATACGTTAAGTAATGATTTTAATTCAGAAACATTTAACCATAGACCTAATATTGGTTTAGTCTATAGAGATGATAAATTAAGAGCAAGTATATCGGGAGGTTTGGAAAATGTAAGATTAAAAAATGAAGATTTATTTACTGAAACTTCTTTTGATAATACGTACAATAATTTTTATTCGAGAGCATATTTTAGATATAAATTAAACAAAACTAAATCGATTTATTTTAATTATCGAAACTCAAGAAACGTACCTTCTATTACTCAATTGCAGCCTGTAACGAATACTACAAATCCATTAAATATTGTTACGGGTAATCCTAATTTAGATCCTTCTTTACAACACAATATTTATATGAATTTTAATAACTATGACTTTAAATCTCGCTCTGGGTTTTATGCATATTTGGGAGGAGATCTAACGAATGATCAAGTAGTCTCTATCACCACGACCAACCAAGATTTGGTCAGAACAACTTCATATACAAATGTAGATGGTGCTTATAGTTTATTTGCAGGAGCAAGCTTAGATAAAACCATAACCTTAGAAAGTAAGAACACGATTAAAATTGATGCAGGAATTTATGGTAATATGAGCAAAGATTTAGGTTTTTCTAACGGAGTTAAATTCGATTCTAATCGTTACAGTGTGAGTCCTAATTTAGGAGTACAATATGATATAGTAGATATTTTAACCATCGAGCCTTCTTATGATATTAGTTTTATAAATGCTAAATACAGTTTAAATAATACGAGAGACCAAAATTATGTAAACCATAATGTGGGATTAGAGCTTACTTCTTACTGGCCTAAAAACTTTGTTTTTGGAAACGATATATCTTATCAGCATTTAGGAAATATAGCACCAGGTTTTAAAAATGATTTTGTGTTATGGAATATGAGCTTAGGATATAAAATTATGGGAGATGATGGGATTTTTAAAGTAAAGGTATTTGATGTCTTAGATCAAAATATTTCTACCAGTAGAACTACAGGAGATGACTTTGTACAGGATACACAACAATTGGTATTAGAGCAATATGTGATGTTTAGCTTTACTTATAAACTTAGTAAGTTTGGAGGTAAAGACCCAAATAAAAGAAGAGGTAGAAGACGTTAACCGATATTGATCAACATAAAAATCCCCAATTATATTTTATAATTGGGGATTTTTATGTTTAAGCGATTACTTTTCTACGTATCAAAACTGAGCCAAAATATAATAGGGTTAAACTCAATAATAAACAAGGAAATAGCCCTGTTTTAAATCCAGTTGAGAAGCCGTGGCTAGTTAATACTAATAGAAAATAACTTACATATCCTAAACCAAATTTTAATAATCTTTCTACAGCACCCATTTCTCTTGTATAAAGAACGATAAAAAGAGGTAAAAGAAAACTAATTAAAACCCCTCCGAAAAGACTATTTGTATTAGCATTTGAGTCAAAAGTTAAATAACCAATAATACCGATTAGGATAAAGTTTAATGCTAGTAAGAAAAATCCTTGTGCGATTTTAGGACCTATGTTTTTCTTTTTTTCTGAATTTTCTACAGAAAGTAACTGTTCTAAATCTATTTGTAGGGTATTACAAATTAAGTTGAGGGTTTTTCCTCTTGGTTCACTTTCACTATTTTCAATTCTTTGAATAGTTCTTAGGTTAACTTGAGATTGTTCTGCGAGTTCTTCTTGGGTTAACCCCTTACTTTTTCGAGCTTCTTTAAGTTTTGTTGCGAGTGAATTCATGATGCATATCTAATTTAAATCTGTTATAAAAATAAACATTAGACTCGAAAAAGATAACGACAAGAATCGACTTTTTAACGACATTTATATGTCCATAGTTTGTCATAAACTATGTATTAAAGTTTTACCAGCTACCACCAGCACCACCGCCTCCAAAACCGCCGCCGCCGAAGCCACCTCCAAAGCCGCCTCCTCCAAAACCGCCACCGCTTCCAAAGCCTCCTCCAGATGAGCCGCCTCCAAAGCCACGACCTAGACTACTTAAAATAAGTACGTCTAAAAGAGTATCTGCACCGCTACGTTTTCCGCCATTTTTACCGCCACCTCTTTTATTTTTTATAAATGAAATGATGATGACAAAAACTATAAAAGCTATAAAGAAAAACGGAAATGATTTTCCTCCAGTAGAGGATTTACGTTTGGGAGCTCCTTTAAAAGTACCGTTAAGGACTTGAAATACCGCTGTTGTGCCTTTATCTAAACCAGAATAGTAATCACCTCGTTTAAACTCTGGGGTAATAATTTGATCTATGATTTCTTTACTTCTAAAATCGGTTAAATACTGTTCTAGTCCGTAGCCGGTGGTCATCCAAATTTTTCGGTCTCCTTCAGAAAGTAGTATTAATAAGCCATTGTCTTTATCGCTTTGTCCTATACCCCAAGCGTGAGCCCATTCCGCTGCATAGGTGCCAATATATTCTCCGTTAAGGCTTTTAATCGTTGCGATAACAATTTGTGTAGAAGTAGTATCGGCGTAGCGGATTAATTTTTGTTCTAATCTGCTTTCTTGACTTTCATTAAGTACATTGGCAGCATCATAAACACTGGTTTGTTCTTTTGGTTTTTTAGGAATATTTAATTGCGCTTCCGCGGAAGCATAACTAAGAAAAAAACCTATATAAAGAAGTGTAAGGTAAAGTAGAGAGGATTGTTTTTTAAGCTGTATCATTAACCACGTGAAATTTCGTCAGACAATTCGTTGATGTCATCTTTTTGATAAGGGAAAAACTTCTTTAGTTGTTCTCCTGCTTTTAAAATACCTTCAACCAAACCTTCTTTGTAATTCCCATTTTTAAAATTTGAAATCACGATTTCTTTGGTGCTTTCCCAAAAATCTTTTTCTACGACATCATTGATTCCTTTATCGCCAAGAATGTAAAAATGATGATCTTGGGTAGAGACGTAAAAAAGTACTCCATTTTTAAGTTCGGTTTCGTGCATTTTTAAAAATTCAAAGACGTTTTTAGCTCGGCTAAAAACGTCTTCTTTACATTCTTTTTCTATATGCACCCTTATCTCTCCAGAGGTGTTTTTTTCGGCTTCTTGTATGGCCGAAACGATTTCTTTTTCATCTTCTGAAGTAATGAGGTTAATTGACATAGGTCTTAATTTAAAATTCTACTTTATATGCTTTTTCAGCTCCAGCATCGGCAGAGAAAGGAGACATTTTTTCAAATCCAAACATCCCAACCACCATATTATTAGGGAATTTTCTAATGTACGTATTGTATTCTTTCACCGCTTCGTTATAACGGTTTCTTTCTACATTGATGCGATTTTCTGTGCCTTCTAATTGAGATTGTAGATTCAAAAAGTTTTGATTGGCTTTCAACTCTGGGTAACGTTCTACACTCACTAATAAACGAGAAAGCGCAGATGTTAATCCGCCTTGAGCGTTTTGAAATTTATTAATAGCTTCTGGAGATAAGTTGTTAGCATCTACGTTTACCGAGGTAGCTTTAGAACGAGCTTCTATAACAGCTGTTAAAGTTTCTCTTTCAAAATCTGCTGCTCCTTTAACCGTATTTACCAGGTTGCCAATAAGGTCATTTCTACGTTGATAGGCGCTTTCTACATTTGCCCATGCAGTTTTTGCATTCTCTTCATGTTCCACAGCAGTGTTGTTAACTCCGCCAAAAAAGCTAAATGCAATGAAGCCAAGAACAACGATAATAATTAATGGAATAAGCCACTTTTTCATAAGTAAGGTGTGTTAAATGTGATTTTTTATTTTGGTTAATTCTAATTTAATAGATTCTAATTTACGAATAATATCGTAGTTATGAAGGGTCTTTTTACCTTCTTCTTTTAAGTGCGTTTTTGCACCTTCTAAAGTAAAACCTCTTTCTTTTACTAAGTGATAAATAAACTCTAAATTTTTGATGTCTTGCGGAGTAAATTTTCTATTTCCTTTTGCATTTTTTTTAGGTTGAATGACATCAAATTCCTTTTCCCAAAATCTAATAAGTGAGGTGTTTACATTAAATGCTCTAGCCACTTCGCCAATGCCGTAATATAGTTTGTCTGGTAAGTTGGCTTTCATTAATCTAATGATTGATTTTCTAGATTGGACTGGTTGAGCATAATGTCATATTCTTCGGCAGTTAAATCACCATGATAAAAATTAATAGGATTAATAACTCTGCCATTTTTATGTACTTCATAATGTAAGTGAGGCGCTGTTGAAAGTCCTGTACTACCTACTTCTCCAATTACTTCTCCTCTTTTAATTTTTTGACCTTTACGGACATCAAACTTGCTCAAGTGAGCGTAATAGGTTTCATAACCAAAACCATGATCTAAAACAATAAGATTACCAAAACCGGTAGATCTAGAAGCTTTTTTTACTACAGCGTCTCCCGTTGCATAAACCTCTGTTCCTGTTTTTGCTGTAAAATCCATCCCATTATGCATTTTTCTATATTTTAGAATAGGGTGCATACGCATTCCGTAACCAGATGCCATTCGGGTTAAATTTTCATTTTTTACTGGTTGAATTGCGGGTATAGCGGTTAAAAGTTTTTCTTTCTTTTCTGCTAAAAGAGCAATTTCATCTAGCGATTTTGATTGTACTACGATTTGCTTTTGTAGGATATCCATCTTTTTGTTGGTCTCGATAATCAAATCCGAATTATCGTAACCTTCTAAATTCTTATAGCGATTAATACCTCCAAATCCGGCTTTACGTTGTTCTTCGGGAATAGGATTGGCTTCAAAGTAAACACGATAAATATTGTTATCTCTATTTTCTACTTCAGAGAGTACTTTTTGAGCCTGAGCCATTTTCTTGTTGAGCACTTGGTATTGAAGCTCCATATGGTTGAGCTCCCTTTTCATTGCTTTTTCCTTGGGGGTTTCAATTTGTGGTAAGTTAATATATACCAATAATAATAAAAACCCAGCAAGGAAAGTTCCTGCAATAGCAAGGGCTATAAAGCCTAATCGGCGTCCTTTTTTCCTTTCTATTTTTTGATAAGAAAGCGTTTCGCTATCGTAATAATATTTAACCTTCGACATTCTTCTAAATTATACTATTTTTGCGACTTGTAACTAAGTGTTATGCTTAGAAAGACGAACAAAGATAGAAATTGTTTCACTAGTAACATAATTATAACGTTTATCCCATTAAGGTAAGTATATGAAATCACAAGAAATCCGTTCTAAATTTTTAGCTTTTTTTGAATCTAAAAAACATGAAATAGTTCCTTCTGCACCTATGGTCATTAAAGATGACCCTACGCTTATGTTTACCAATGCAGGGATGAATCAATTTAAGGAATATTTTTTAGGCAATGCCACTCCAAAAAGTACAAGAGCTACAGATACTCAAAAGTGCTTGCGTGTTAGCGGTAAACATAATGATTTGGAAGAAGTAGGTAAAGATACCTATCATCATACCATGTTTGAGATGTTAGGAAACTGGAGCTTTGGTGATTACTTTAAAAAAGAAGCTATAGAGTGGGCTTGGGAGTTATTAACCAAAGAGTTTAATATTACTTCAGAAAACTTATATGTGACCGTTTTTGAAGGTGATCAAGAAGATGGATTAGGCTTAGATCAAGAGGCTTTTGATCTGTGGAAAGCTATTGTGCCAGAAGAACGCATTTTGTTAGGAAACAAAAAAGATAATTTTTGGGAGATGGGAGACCAGGGACCTTGCGGACCAGCTTCTGAAATTCACATCGATATTCGTTCTGAAGAAGAAAAAGCTAAAATACCAGGTAAAGATTTAGTTAATCAAGATCATCCTTTAGTGGTTGAAATTTGGAACTTAGTTTTTATTCAGTTTAATAGAATGGCTACAGGGAAATTAGTAGAACTTCCTAATAAGCATATTGATACAGGGATGGGCTTTGAGCGTTTATGTATGGTGATGCAAGGAACTCAGTCTAATTATGATACCGATGTTTTTACACCTCTTATTAGAGAAATACAAGCCATCACCAATTCTACCTATGGTAAGTCTGAAGAAATAGATATTGCGATTCGTGTAATTGCCGACCACGTACGAGCGGTCTCTTTTGCTATAGCCGATGGACAATTGCCAAGTAATAATGGAGCGGGATATGTGATTAGACGTATTTTACGTCGCGCTATTCGTTACGGATTTACGTTTTTAAACACCAAAGAACCTTTTATTTACAAATTAGTCGCGACTTTAAGTAAGCAAATGGGAGAAGCTTTCCCAGAACTTAAAAAGCAAAAGAACTTGTGCGAAAATGTGATTAAGGAAGAAGAGAATTCTTTTTTAAGAACTTTAGATCAGGGGTTAATTTTATTAGATAGCATTATAGAAAGCACTAAAGGAGAAGAAGTATCGGGTAAAAAAGCGTTTGAACTTTATGATACCTATGGATTTCCTATAGATTTGACTGCATTGATTTTAGAGGAAAAAGGTTTAAGCTTAGATCAAGCAACCTTCGAAGCAGAATTACAAAAACAAAAAGAGCGTTCTCGTTCGGCTGCACAAATGAAAGCAGACGATTGGCAAATTTTATTTGAAGATGAGGAAGAAGAATTTATTGGATACGATCATTTAGAAGCCAATGTTAAAATTGCAAAGTATAGAAAAGTAGAAAGTAAAAAAGAAGGAGAATTATATCAATTGGTTTTTAATCTAACACCTTTTTATCCAGAAGGAGGTGGGCAAGTAGGTGATAAGGGATATTTAGAAGCTGCTAACGGAAATGTTACTTATGTTATTGATACTAAAAAAGAAAACAACCTTATCATTCATATTACGAAAACTTTACCTGTAGATTTAACGGGTAAATTTAGAGCGGTTGTAGATGAAAAACAACGTAAACGATCTGCAGCCAACCATTCTGCGACGCATTTAATGCACCAAGCATTGAGAAATATCTTAGGAACACACGTAGAACAAAAAGGCTCTATGGTTCATAGTGGATATTTACGTTTCGATTTTTCACATTTCAGTAAAGTTTCTACGGAAGAATTAAAAGAAGTAGAAGATTTTGTAAATGCTCGTATTCGGGAGCAATTGCCTTTACAAGAACAACGTAATATAGCTTACGATCAAGCGATTGAACAAGGAGCAATTGCATTGTTTGGAGAAAAATATGGAGATGCAGTAAGAACTATTCGTTTTGGTGAATCTATGGAGCTTTGTGGAGGAACTCACGTACCCAATACCACAGATATTTGGCATTTTAAAATTTTATCTGAAGGAGCCGTTGCTTCTGGAGTAAGACGTATAGAAGCGATAACTGGTGATGCTGCAAAAGACTTTTTAACCCAGCAAAGTGAAAGCTTTAACGAGCTAAAGAGTTTAGTGAAAAACACTAAAAATCCTTTAAAAATAGTAAGTGATTTACAAGAAGAAAACACGCAGCTTAAAAAGGAAATAGAGCAATTAAAGAAAGAAAAGGCAGGGAATGTAAAGGGAGATTTAAAAGCTGCTTTAACAGAAGTAAATGGAGTGCAGTTTTTAGCAAAAGAAGTAGATTTAGACGCAGGAGCTATGAAAGATCTATCTTTTCAGTTAGGTGGTGAAGTAGAAAATCTATTTATGGTTTTAGGATCTCAACAAAACGGAAAAGCTCTTCTTTCTATTTATATCGATAAAAATTTAGCCGAAGAAAAAGGGTTAAACGCAGGCCAAATGGTCCGCGAATTAGGAAAACACATCCAAGGTGGAGGTGGTGGTCAAGCGTTTTTTGCTACTGCAGGCGGTAAAAACCCTGAGGGAATTAAAATGGCTTTAACCGAAGCTAAAAACTACATTGCTTAAAAATAAAATGATCTTTATAGAATGATAAATGTAAAAGTCTAATTTGTTACTTTTACATTTATCATTTTTTTATGCAGTTTCAAACCAAAATACCTATAAAGGCGCAAGAACCTAAAATAGATTACACCTCTAAACTGGTGTTACTAGGATCTTGTTTTTCAGAAAATATAGGCGAGAAGTTTACTTATTTTAAATTTAGACAACTTCAAAATCCGTTTGGAATTCTTTTTCATCCTTTTGCGATTGAGAATTTAGTGAATAAGGCGGTTAATCAATTTGTTTATACCGAAAAAGATTTAGTATTTCATAACGAACAATGGCATTGTTTTGATGCTCACTCTCGGTTGAGTTCTCCAGATAAAGTTCAACTTCTGCAAACACTTAATAAAGCGCTTCAGCAAACGTATAAAAAGCTAAAAGAAGCTTCTCATATAATAATAACATACGGGACGGCTTGGGTTTATCAATTAAAAAACACTCAAAAATTTGTTGCCAATTGCCACAAAATTCCGCAACGAGAATTTGATAAAAAACTAATTTTAGCTGAAAAACTTCAAGAAAGCATTCAGCGCACCGTTGAGCTTATTCAGCAAGTAAATCCTTCCGCAGCATTTATTTTTACAGTTTCTCCTGTGCGTCATATTAAAGATGGTTTTGTAGAAAATCAGCAAAGTAAATCGGCTTTAATTACAGCGGTGCATCAAAGTATTGCTTCCGTAAAGAAAACGGCTTATTTTCCTTCTTATGAAATTATGATGGATGAGTTGCGAGATTATCGTTTTTACGCGCAAGATATGTTGCATCCTAGCGATTTAGCTATCGATTATATTTGGCAGCGTTTTGTAGAAACCCGCTTGACTCAATCAACACAGCAAACGATGCAAGAGATCGATAAAATTCAAAAAGGAATGTTGCATAAAGCCTTTAATAAAGAAAGTGAAGCACATCAAAAATTTTTAAACAAATTAGAAGTAAGTAAGAAGGCACTAATTGAAAAATTCCCTTTTATAAATTTTTAA
Organism: Mesonia sp. K4-1; assembly: GCF_008017825.1. Lineage (NCBI taxonomy): Bacteria > Pseudomonadati > Bacteroidota > Flavobacteriia > Flavobacteriales > Flavobacteriaceae > Mesonia > Mesonia sp. K4-1. Next base: position 216,047 of record NZ_VRLS01000052.1, on the reverse strand, counting down.
AATAATGGAGTTTTGTGGGACGTTTCCCTCGCACACTCGGGTCGGGCTATGCGCTATTACGCTTCACATTTTTTCAAAATGCTGCAGGGTAACCGCTGCTATCCCTAACGCAAAATAACGTATTTTAGAGAAAAATTAGTCTATGAAAAAATTTGTTTTAGGAGTAGTGGTAACGATTATTGTGTTTTTTGGTTATCAATATTTTGTAGATAAAAAAGACAATAAAACTGAGCTAGCACAAACTTCGGCCCTTATAGAAAAAGAAGTGAAAAACGTGAGTAAATTAGTAGTCACAGAAAGTTCTTACGCTCAAATTTTCACTTACAAGAATACAGAAAATGTTTTTTTAGGAATTACAGCCAAAAAGAAAGCTATTTTAGCAGTAAACACCAAAGCTACTGTTGCTTATGATTTGGCGCAAATGCAATATGAAGTGCTAACAGAAGATAAAATTCTTCGTATCACAAAAATACCTAAACCCGAATTAAATATTTACCCTGAATTCGATTTTTACGATGTTACACAAGATTACCTTAATCAATTTAAAGCCGATGATTATAATGTGATTAAAAAAAGAGTGACAAAGCAAATAAAAGAGAAAATAGAAAAGTCGGTTGTTATGCAAAATGCAGAAAACCGACTTGTTTCAGAGCTTCAAAAACTTTTTATTTTAACCAATAGTTTGGGGTGGACTTTAGAATACCACAAACAACCTATTCAATCTGAAAAAGAATTAGAGATTTTACTTTAAGAATGTATCAATTCTAAACCGTCTTCAATTAAATGTGCAATTTTAGGACGTGAAATTTTAAGTTTTTCTAAATGTTGACGTATTTCGCTAGTAAAACTTTCCATTTTATTTTGTTTTGCAAGCTCATACAATTCTAAAGACAATAGCCAATCTTGTTGGTGTTCAGCTTTAAGCTGAATAAAAACTTCTTCTAAAACCCCTTTATCTATAGTGTTCTGTCTTAAAGTTCTAACCTGTTGGTAAAGTTGTTCTAGTTTAATTTCTTTGTCGCTTTTTTCTTTCTTATCTAAAGATGTAGACAATTCATGAATTAAAGCTTCAAAAGAATAAGGGTCTGCAGCTCCAGCAAAAGCAGAAGTAATTTGCGAACCTACAGCCATATAAAAATCACCTTCTTCAGGAGAAAATAAAACTTCATTTTTATAAGTTACGGTACAGTCTGTAAACTGAATTAAAATTAATTCTCCTCTTAGGTTTCTAATTCCGGTAACGTTTAAACCTTCTACTACAATTCCGCTGTCAAAAGTAAATTCAATTCGCTTGTTATCATAAAAATTATAAGCCTTTAAATCTCGCGGCCCCATGTTTTCAATAGCGAGATTAATACCTTTTAATTTTCCTATTGGAGATCTAAATCCGTTAGCATGGGTTTGTATACCGTGGCCAATGAGTTCTTTATCTTTGTTGGCAAGTGCTGTTTCTCCTTTGGTTTCAAAGTAAACCACTTCATGATCTTCATTGGTGATCATTTTGGTGAAATTTCCAGAAATTTGAATCCCAGTACTTAATTCAATAGTTCCTAAAGAATTAGAATCAATCAATTTTTGTAAGCCTTTATAACCACCTTTTCTCACAGCCATTTTATCGGCAAATTCTTCTAAAACTTCTGCTAAGTAAGCAAAATCTGGCGTTACAAAAAGTTGAGGTTGAGGTTTTGTAATGTCAAAATCTTGCGTTGCAGCATCTATAGAATAAGGTATTTTCTTCACCTCTGGCAATAAGCAACTTTTGCTTTCACCAATAGAACTTAGCAAGCCAGCGCCATAAATTTTGGGATTTTCTAAACTGCCTACCAAACCATATTCTACGGTCCACCAGTGTAAATTTCTAATTAAAGCAATTTCAGAAGGTTCAACTTTTTTGTATTGTAAAGTGTCTACTCGTTGCTCTGCTTCTTGTATCGCTTCCGCGGAAGCGTGATCAGCCTCTTTTATAATGGAAAGATCTCTTACGGCATGGTAAAGGTCCATATCGTGAGCCGAGGCAATAGCTTTACTACCAATAGCGCCAAAACGTCTTAAGTATTCTGCATAATCGGGACTTGCAATAATGGGGGCATGTCCTGCACCTTCGTGAATAATATCTGGTGCGGGAGTATATTCTATATTTTCTAATTGGCGAATTTCTGAAGCAATAACCAATACTTTGTACGCTTGAAACTCCATAAAAGCATTAGGCGGAATAAATCCGTCTACGGCAACCGCTGCCCAGCCAATTTCCTTTAAAATACGGTTCATCCCGTACATACTAGGAATTTCATCTATAGAAATCCCTGTTTTTTCTAATCCTTCTAAATAAGATTCATGAGCAACTTTACTAAGATAATCTACATTTTTACGCATAACATATCGCCACACCGCTTGATTGATAGGGGTGTAATGCTCATAATTTTGTGGCTTTATGAATTGTTTTAAATGCGGAGGGAGCTTACTTATAAGCTCGTTTTCTTGTATGTGATTAGTTTCCATGAATTAAATACTTAAAACCGACCAAATTAGTAATTCCTTTCTTTAAAATATGAATGAGGTAAAGGATTTGTGAGTTTTTTAAGCTTTAAATTTTTAAATGGAAGAAAAAGCTGTTAAAGATAATTAGTATATTGCTTGGCTATGAGTCTAACCAGAAAACAGGAAATAATCATTACTGCATCCCGTCTTTTTAAAGAAAGAGGCTATAATGCTATTTCTATGAGAGATTTAGCTGCAGAAATGGGAATAAAAGCAGCAAGTTTGTACAACCATATTTCTTCTAAGCAAGAGATCTTAGGATTGATAATTCTTAAAGTTGCTGAGGAGTTTACACAGCACATCAATACCATTTATTTAGATAAATTAAGTAGTATAAAAAAGCTAGAGGCTATTATTCAAAACCACATTGAAATTACCTTAAAATATACACACCATTTAGCGTGTATGAATAATGATTGGATTCATTTAGAAGATGAATACAAACAGCGTTATTTAAATTTGCGAAATGAATATGAAAGTAAGTTTAGGCAAATACTTCAGCAAGGTAAAGATGAAGGGGAGTTAAAAGATATCGATTTGGAAATCGTGGTTTTCTCTGTATTAACAACTCTACGGACTTTACATATTTGGTATGCTAAAAAAACAAGCATTCAAGTGGCTACTTTACAGCAAGATCTGCCCAAAACTCTGCTTTACGGAATTGTTAAGAGCTAAGAATCAAACTTTAACAACTTTGATTTGCAATTTAAACTAACAAGTGTTAGTTTTGTTAGGTAACTAATTTATATAATGGCAAAATTTCATCAATTAACAGTTCAGGATTTACATAAAGAAACACACGATTGTACTGTTATTACTTTTAATGTACCTCAAGATTTAAGAGAAGAATTTAAATTCAGTCAAGGGCAGCATTTAACTTTGAGAAAAGAAATAAATGGAGAAGATGTAAGAAGATCTTATTCTTTGTGTTCTAGTCCTTACGATGAAGAATGGAAAGTAGCAGTAAAAGAAATACCTGAAGGTATTTTCTCTAGCTATGTAAACCATACTTTAAAAGCGGGAGATATGCTGGAAGTAATGGCGCCAAGCGGAAAATTTGGTGTGAAAGTAAATCCAGAGTTGGCTAAAAACTATTTGTTTTTTGCGGCAGGAAGCGGGATAACCCCCGTTCTTTCTATGGTTAAGTCACATTTAGCTGCCGAGCCTAAATCTACTTGTAAGTTGTTTTATGTAAACAAAACTGCAAAATCTATTATCTTTAAAGAGGAGTTGGAACAACTTCGTAATAAGTATTTTGGGAGGTTGGAGATTTATTATTTCCTAACAAAAGAAAGAAGAGATATAGAGCTTTTCAACGGTAGGTTTGATGATGAAAAGATGGATGTGCTCACGCAAACTTTTATTGACGTTCCAGATACAAGTGAAGTGTTTTTATGCGGACCAGAAAAAATGGTCAACTACGTAGGGGATTATTTAATTAAAGCTGGTCTACCTAAAGAAATGGTTCATTTTGAATTGTTTGTAACAGGATTATCTGAAGAAGACATCCAAAGAGCAGAAAGGCTTTCTAAGCAAAATGTAGAAGGAACGGAGGTGACTATTGTAGATGGGGGGAAAGAGTTTCAGTTTACGATGACTAAAGAATATGATAATATTTTAGATGCCGCTTTAGGAGCTGGAGCAGATTTGCCTTTCGCTTGTAAGGGAGGTGTTTGCAGTACCTGTAAATGTGAGGTGTTAGAAGGGGATGTAGAAATGAAAGTGAATTACGCTTTAGAAGAAAAAGAAGTACAACAAAACTTAGTATTGAGCTGTCAGGCAGTTCCAACATCAGATAAAGTAAAAGTAGATTTTGACGTTTAGAATCTGTTTATGAGTTTCAAGTTGAAAGTGATAGAGAATCATTTCAGCTTTAAGCTTTCAACAAAAAAAGAAATGAATTATGAGTGAGAAAGAAGTAAAAAATTTAGAAGAAATTTTCGAAGCAAAAATTGCTCGAGATGAAAAGATAGAGCCTAAAGATTGGATGCCAGAGAAATACAGGAAAACCCATATTCGCCAAATGTCGCAGCACGCACATTCTGAAATTGTGGGTATGCTTCCTGAGGGAAACTGGATATCTCGCGCACCATCTTTAAGAAGAAAAGTTGCTTTATTGGCAAAAGTGCAAGATGAAGCTGGACACGGTTTATATTTATATAGCGCTACAGAAACTTTAGGGATTTCTAGAGATGAGTTGTATGAACAACTACACTCTGGAAAAGCTAAATATTCTAGTATTTTCAATTATCCTACCATTACGTGGGCAGATATTGGAGCTATTGGATGGTTGGTAGATGGAGCAGCAATTATCAATCAAGTACCGCTTTGTAGTACCTCTTTTGGGCCGTATGCACGTGCTATGGTGAGAGTTTGTAAGGAAGAAAGTTTCCATCAGCGTCAAGGTTACGAAATTATGCTAACGCTTTGTAATGGAACTGAAGAGCAAAAACAAATGGCTCAAGATGCACTTAACCGTTGGTGGTGGCCTTCATTAATGATGTTGGGGCCTACAGATGATGCTTCTACACACACAGAGCAATCTATGAAGTGGAAGTTGAAACGTAAAACTAATGATGAATTACGTCAGCAATTTATTGATCAAACCGTTCCGCAGGCAGATATCTTAGGAATCACCGTTCCAGATGAAGATTTAAAATGGAATGAAGAAACAGGTCATTATGATTTTGGTGAAATCAACTGGGATGAATTTTGGCAAGTAGTAAAAGGTCACGGGCCTTGTAATAAAGAGCGTTTGCAAACACGAGTAAATGCGTGGGAAAATGGAGAATGGGTGCGTGATGCAGCTTTAGCTTACGCGGAAAAACAATTAGAAAGAAAAGTAAAACAAGCAGGATAATTAAGAATTAAGTAAAGAGTATTTAGTAATTAGCGCTAGGCTGTACGTTTTAAAAGATTTAAAAGTTTGGAATAAGGCGATGGAAATTACTGAAAAAGTATATCGTCTTTCAGCAAACTTTCCTAGAGAAGAAAGGTATGGCTTAACAAGTCAAATTAGAAGATGTGCAGTTTCAGTTCCATCAAACATTGCTGAAGGGGCTGGAAGAAATACAAATGGTGAATTTAAAAATTTTCTAAGTATTGCAAATGGTTCAGCTTATGAGCTTTTTACTCAACTAATTTTATCTTATAAACTTAAACTCGTTCCAAAGGAAGATGTTGAATATATTCTTAAAGAGATTATAGAAGTTCAAAAGATGAATTACGCGTTAATAAAATTACTAAATAAATAACTCACTACTCAATTCTAATTACTAAATACTTAAGATTAAGATATAATAGATATGGAAGAAAATAAAAAAGAATGGCCTTTGTGGGAGATTTTTGTAAGAAGTAAAAACGGATTAGAACACCGTCATTTTGGAAGTCTTCATGCGACCGATGCAGAAATGGCTTTAGAAAATGCAAGAGATGTTTACACCAGACGAAGTGAGGGGGTAAGTATTTGGGTAGTGGAATCTAGTAATATCACTGCTTCTAATCCAGATCACAACGGGGAGTTGTTTGAACCAGCACAAGACAAAGTATATAGACATCCTACATTTTACGATTTACCAGATGAGGTAAAACATATGTAAGTCACAAATTTGAAATGAAAAATAATAAATGTAAAATTTAGAAGTGTTTTCGCTATTAAGATTTTGAACTTTAGCGTTTTACATTTTAAATTTTTCTGTTTGAAAATTAATAAAATGAATAATAATTTCATAAAATACCTTTACGGAATAGCAGATAACTCTTTGATTTTAGGTCAGCGATTAGGAGAGCTAACAGGACATGCGCCTAGTTTGGAGGTAGACATCGCTTTGACTAATATTTCTTTAGATTTATTTGGTCAAGTACGTAGTTATTTTCAATATGCTGCTCAACTTTCTGAAGGTGATATTACCGAAGATGATTTGGCATTTTTACGTACAGAAAGAGAATACTTAAATGTTTTGTTGGTAGAACAACCTAATACTGATTTTGCATATACCATAGCTAGACAATTTTTGTTTGATCATTTTCATATGTTGTTAATGACAGAAATGCAAAAATCTAAAGATGAAACCTTAGTGGCGATTGCGAAAAAAAGCATTAAAGAGGTGAGCTATCACAAACGTTTTTCTTCAGACTGGATTAAACGTTTAGGCGATGGAACCGAAGAAAGTAAACAGCGAATTCAAAAAGTAGTGAATGATCTATGGCGTTTTACAGATGAGCTTTTTCATACTACAGAAGCAGATGAAGCAATGATTAAAGAGGGGATTGCCGTAGATGTAAAAATGCTTAAAGAAGTGTATTACAAAAATGTGAACGAAATTTTAGAAACTGCTACTCTGGAAGTGCCTGAATTAAAATATTTCCAAAAAGGAGGTAAAGAAGGAATCCATTCAGAACATATGGGGTTCTTACTTAACGATATGCAATACATGCAACGCACCTACCCAGGGATGAAATGGTAGAAAGTAAAATTAAAAACCAAAAAATTTAAAATGTAAAAGTCTATACTCAATCGAGAGAAGACTTTTTACTTTATTCTTTTACATTTAATATTCATAATTTTAGCAATGACAGAAGAGAAAGTACATATTAACGAAGTTTTGGAACCGATACTTAGAGAAGTACCCGATCCAGAAATTCCTGTGCTTTCTATTTTAGATCTAGGGGTGGTTAGAGAAGCAATTTTAGAAGGCAATAAAGCAACTATTAAAATTACTCCCACCTATAGCGGTTGTCCAGCGATGGATGTAATTGGCGACGATATTGTTTCCGCTTTAGCGAAAGAAGGCTATGAGGCGAAAGTAGATTTAATATTGGCACCAGCTTGGAGTACAAATTGGATCACTGAGCGTGGTAGAAAAGCTTTGGAAGATTATGGAATCGCAGCTCCATTAGAAGAATCGGCAGATAAGAAAGCTTTGTTAGGAGAAGAAAAAATTGTCAAATGCCCGCAATGTAAATCTACGAATACCCACTTGGTAAGTCAGTTTGGATCAACGGCTTGTAAAGCACTTTTTAAATGTGATAACTGCGAAGAGCCTTTCGATTATTTTAAATGTTTGATTTAAAAAACCGAAAAACAGCAAAATTTAAAATGTAAAAATTTAAGTTGATTATCAATTGATTGTTATGGAGAAGAAATATAAATACGATTTACAAAAACGTTTAGTTATTTTTTCTGCTGAAATAATAAAAAGTGTTCAGGCGCTTCATAAAAATTACGCAGCAGAGCATTTAACCAAACAATTAATTAGGTCGGCTTCTTCTGCAGCGCTAAATTATGGTGAAGCTCAAAGTGCAGAATCAAGAAAAGATTTTATTCATAAAATGAAACTTTCTTTAAAAGAGTTAAGAGAAACACAAGTAAATTTAGAAATTTTAAATGAGGCTGATTTAATTAAAGATCATCAAAAATTTGAATTTATAATTAAGGAAATAAAGGAGCTTGTAGCGATTTTTACTACTAGTATACAAACTTCAAAAAATAAAGAAATCTAAAATAAAATAACGGAAAATTTAAAAAGGAAATAATTCAATGAGAGAGTTTCAGTCTTTTATATTTAGCGTTTATAATTTATAATTTTTATGAGCAACACAATAAGTTTTGAAATAAAAAATAAGGTGGCATATATCACCTTAAATAGACCAGAAGTATTTAATAGCTTTAACCGTGAGATGGCTTTGGCTTTGCAAGATGTTTTAAAAGATGTAGCTACCAACGATGAGGTAAGAGCCATATTACTTACAGGAAACGGAAAAGCATTTTGTGCAGGGCAAGATTTAAAAGAGGTGACAGACCCCGAATTAAATCCGGGTTTTAAAGCCATTTTAGAAGAACATTACAATCCAGTGATACAGTTAATTCGTGAAACTCCAAAACCTATCGTTGCTGCGGTAAATGGTGTAGCAGCTGGAGCAGGAGCTAATATTGCTTTAGCTTGTGATGTTGTGGTAGCTTCAGAAAATGCAGCCTTTATTCAAGCCTTTAGTAAAATAGGATTAATACCAGATAGTGCTGGAACTTTCTTTTTGCCAAGATTAATAGGTTTTCAAAAAGCTTCCGCTTTAGCGATGTTAGGAGATAAAATTGAAGCACAAGAGGCAGAAAGGCTAGGAATGATTTACAAGTATTTTTCAGTAGAAACCTTTACGGAAGAAAGCGAGAAATTAGCTTTAAAGTTAGCCAACATGCCTACTAAAGCTTTAGGTTTAATTAAAGAAGCCTTTAATCAGTCCATGAATAATAATCTAGATGAACAGTTGTCTTTAGAAAGTAAATTTCAAATCGAAGCAGCTTCTACAGAAGATTATAAAGAAGGAGTCACGGCTTTCGTAGAAAAAAGAAAACCAGAGTTTAAAGGGAAGTAAAATAAAGAAAATGCTTGTCAGCCTAAACTAGTTTAAGGTTCTTATTTAAGAACAATAAAACAATGAGATACTGACTGTATTTAGTTTGACAGAAAACAAATTTATAATTTATGAATATCGGAATTATTGGTTGCGGAACTATGGGAAGCGGAATTGCTCAAGTTGCAGCAACTGCAGGTTGTACCGTAAGTGTGTACGATACCAAACAAGAAGCCCTAGATAAAAGTAAAGCTCAATTAGATAAAGTTTTAAATAGGTTAATCGAGAAAGAAAGAATTGATGAAACCGAAAAAAATAGAATTCAAGCGAATATTAACTATGTGAATTCTTTAAAAGATTTAGCTGATGCTGATTTAACTATAGAAGCGATTGTTGAGAATCTTGAAATTAAACGTAAAGTGTTTCAAGAATTAGAAAGTTACCAGTCGCAAGAGGCCATCATCGCTTCTAATACATCTTCACTTTCTATCGCGTCAATCGCAGCTTCGTTAGAAAAACCTGAGCGTGTAATAGGTGTTCATTTTTTCAATCCAGCACCATTGATGCCTTTGGTAGAGATTATTCCGGCTATTCAAACTTCAGAAGAAGTTAAAGATAAGGTAGTTCAAATTATAGCTGACTGGAAAAAGGTGGGCGTTCTTGCTAAAGATACCCCTGGTTTTATTGTAAATCGCGTTGCTCGTCCGTTTTACGGAGAAGCTCTAAGAATTTATGAAGAAGGTAAAGCAGACTTTGCTACGATAGATTGGGCTCTAAGAGAATTTGGCGGATTTAAAATGGGACCATTTCAATTGATGGATTTTATAGGTCACGATGTAAATTATACGGTTACCGAAACGGTTTTTAAAGAATTTTATTATGATCCTCGTTATAAGCCATCTTTTACACAAAAACGATTAGCAGAAGCTGGATATCTTGGGAGAAAGACAGGAAAAGGGTTTTACGATTATGGAGAGAACGCTAAGAAAACAGCTCCAACTAAAGATGAAGATTTAGGAAAGCAAATTTTAGACCGAGTATTAGTAATGCTAATTAATGAAGCGGCAGATGCACTTTTCTTAAACATAGCGACTGCAAAAGATATTGATTTAGCTATGACTAAAGGAGTAAATTATCCTAAAGGACTTTTAGCTTGGGCAAATGAAAAAGGGATTAATTGGTGTGTTGAAAAATTAGATACGCTCTACAATGAGTACCATGAAGATCGTTACCGTTGTAGTCCGTTATTAAGAAAAATGAACAAAGAAAGTGAAACTTTTCAAGTTTCTTAGTTATTGAGTTTTTGAGATTCAGAATAAATTAAACACAATGAATAGTAAATATCATTTCAAATTCGAAGAATTGTCAATGTATCAAAAGGCATTAGATTTTGGTGATATTGTTTATACTCAAATCAATAAATTTCCTAAAGAAGAAACTTATCGATTAGCTTCACAGTTTATTCGTGCAGCAGACTCAATAGCTTTAAATATCGCGGAAGGGTCATCAAGTACTCATCCTAATTTTAATTGATATTTACAAATGGCTTGGGATAGTGCTCACGAATTTATCGTATGTACTACGAAAGCGGTAAGAAGAAACTATATTTCTGAAGTAGAAAACGAAGAAAATAGACAGAAAGTTACAGAAATATCTAAGATGATTACTTCTTATAAAAATTATCTTAAAAAGAGAATAAATGAAAGATAACTCAGAAACTCAAAAACTTTTGAACTCAGTAGATATTCCAAAAAAAATGCTTGAGCTCGATGCTTTTAGCCAATGGTTAGGGATCGAGATTGTAGAAGTAAAAGAAGGTTATTGCAAAGTGCAGATGACAATAAGAGAAGATATGCTGAATAGTATGAAAAAAGCTCACGGCGGAATTACATTCTCTTTAGCAGACACAGCATTTGGATTTGCCTCGAACACTCACGGAAGAAAAGCAGTTTCTATAGAATGTAGTATCAATCATATCGAAGCTTTGGAAGCAGGAGACATCATTACGGCAGAATCTGAAGTGAAAAGCCTAAAAAATAAACTTGGTTTTTATAATGTAGAAGTCAAAAAACAAGATGATTTAGTAGCTCTTTTTAAAGGTGTAGTATATAGAACCAGCGCTGAATGGGAATAATTTTATAATTACTTAAAAATTAATATTAACAATTTTAGATTTACTTGACTAAATCCAATTGCTATGAAATGGAAAGGAAGAAGAAAAAGTGACAATTTAGACGATCGACGTGGGATGAGCTCTAAAGGGAAACTAGTCGCTGGCGGTGGAGTAATTGGTATTATAGTTATTCTCTTACAAATTTTTGGAGGGGAAACAGGTCAAGCTGTAGCGCCTATACTTAATGAATTTAATAAAGGTCAGCAAACTGAACAAGTTAGAGAAAGAGAACTTACGGCAAAAGAAAAAGAATTAGGAGATTTTATGGCAACCGTTTTAGCGGATACAGAAGATGTATGGAATCAAGTTTTTATTGAAAATAACTTGGGAGATTACGAAGAGCCAGAAATGATATTATTTACAGAGGCGGTACAAACTGCTTGTGGAAGCGCAACATCGGCAACGGGACCATTTTATTGTCCTGCAGATAAAAATGTGTATATGGATTTGGCCTTTTTCAATGAACTTTATACACGTTTTGGAGCTAAAAAAGGAGATTTTGCTATGGCTTACGTAACCGCTCACGAAGTAGGACACCACGTTCAAACTCTACTAGGAACTTCCCCAAAAGTAAGACAGGCGCAAAAAGGAATGAATCAAACCGAAGCCAATAAACTTTCTGTAGCTTTAGAGCTACAAGCAGATTTTTATGCAGGTTTATGGGCTCATTATAACCAAGAATATTTAGAACAAGGAGATATAGAAGAAGCGTTAAGTGCAGCAAATGCTGTAGGAGACGATGCGATTCAAAAAAGAATGCAAGGGCACGTAAATCCCGATTCTTTTACGCACGGCACTTCTCAGCAACGCATCGATTGGTTTTTAAAAGGTTACCAGTCGGGAGAATTAAAACAACATGATACGTTTTCAGCTTTACTCCGTTAATTAAAAATAGATTATTTATGAATGCATATATTATTGATGGTGTAAGAACACCAATAGCAAATTATAAAGGAACGCTCTCTCCAGTAAGAGCAGACGATTTAGGAGCTTTAGTGATTAAAGAAATCGTTAAAAGAAACCCGAATATTCCTCAAGACGCTTACGCGGATGTTATTCTAGGTTGTGCCAATCAAGCAGGAGAAGACAATCGTAATGTTGCCCGCATGTGTTCGCTTTTGGCAGGCTTGCCACATAGTGTTCCGGGAGAAACTGTGAATAGATTATGTAGTAGTGGTCTTTCGGCTATTATTCATGCTAATCGTGCGATAAAAGCAGGAGACGGAGATGTGTTTATTAGCGGTGGAGTAGAACATATGACACGCGGCCCGTACGCTATTGCAAAACCTTCTAGTGCTTATGGGAATGATGCTAAAATGTATGATACCAGTTTTGGTTGGCGTTTTGTAAATCCAAAAATGCACGACATGTATGGTACCGATGGGATGGGAATGACTGCAGAGAACTTAGTAGATAAATATAATATATCGAGAGAAGATCAAGATGTTTTTGCTTATTGGAGCCAAATGAAAGCTACTAAAGCCCAAGAAAATGGACGTTTAGCTAAAGAAATCGTTACGGTAGAAATTCCGCAAAGAAAAAAAGATCCTATTCAGTTTAGTAAAGATGAGTTTGTAAAACCAACGACTACTAAAGAAATTTTAGGAAAACTTCGTCCTGCTTTCCGTAAAGATGGAAGCGTAACTGCAGGAAATTCTTCAGGATTAAATGACGGAGCAGCTGCCACTATTATTGCTTCAGAAAAAGCTGTGAAAGAATATGGTTTAACACCAATGGCGAAAATTTTAAGTTCGGCAGTAGTAGGTGTAGAGCCTAGAATTATGGGAATTGGTCCCGTTGAAGCTTCTAATAAAGCTTTAGAAAAAGCTGGATTAACCATGGAGGATATGGATGTGATCGAATTAAATGAAGCTTTTGCAGCTCAGGCTTTAGCTTGTGTCAGAGCTTGGGGTTTAAAAGATAATGATCCTAGATTAAATCCTAACGGGGGTGCTATAGCTATTGGTCACCCGCTTGGAGTTACAGGAGCAAGATTAGCTTATTCTGCAGCTTTAGAATTAAAAATGACTGGGAAAAAATATGCATTGGTAACGATGTGTGTAGGTGTAGGTCAAGGTTATGCTGCTGTAATTGAAAATGTTTCTACCAAGTAGGAAATCTAAAAATTTAATATGATGCTGAATGTCACCTCAAACGGAGTCGAGCGGTTGACAGCAAAATAAAATAAATATGAAAACACAACACTATATACAAGGAAGCTGGATTGATGGAAAAGGAGAAGGAACTCCTATTTTAGATTCAGTCACTGGAGAGCATTTTACGAATGTCACTACCGAAGGAATAGATGTTCCAGAAGTTTTACAATACGGAAGGTCAAAAGGGGGAGCATTAAGAAAAATGACGTTTCAAGAACGTGGTTTAATGCTTAAAAAATTAGCCTTTCACCTTCAAAAACACAAACGTTCTTTTTATGATGTAAGCTTTAAAACTGGAGCTACCAAAATAGATAGTTGGGTAGATATTGAAGGTGGTTTTGGAAACTTGTTTTCTAATGCGTCTTTACGTAAATTATTTCCTAATCAGCCTTATCACGTAGAAGGAGATCCTATAGATTTATCTCGTGGAGGAAGATTTATGGCGCATCATATTATGGTGCCAAGACAAGGAGTAGCAGTACATATTAATGCGTTTAATTTCCCGGTTTGGGGAATGTTAGAAAAATGTGCGGTGAATTGGATGGCGGGTATGCCAGCCGTTGTACTACCAGCTCCGCAAAGTGCTTATTTAACTGAAGCAGTGGTAAAAGTAATTATCGATTCAGGAATCTTACCTGAAGGTGCTTTACAATTAATTAGTGGAACGAAAAGAGATATTTTAGATACGGTAGAATCTCAAGATGTAGTAACTTTTACAGGTTCAGCTGCAACGGGGAGAAAACTAAAAACACATCCTAGGTTAATTGAAGAATCTGTACCATTTACGATGGAAGCAGATTCATTAAATGCTTCTATTTTAGGAGAAGATGCAACACCAGGTACTCCAGAATTTGATTTATTTATCAAAGAAGTACGTAATGAAATGACCACTAAATGTGGACAAAAATGTACCGCTATTCGTCGAATCATTGTTCCAGAAAATTTAATAGAAGACGTTCAAATTTCATTAGGAAAAGCCTTAGATAAAGTGACCTACGGAGATCCTCGTTTAAAAGAGGTAAGAATGGGAACTTTAATTGATAGAAAACAATTAGAAGCTGTTAAAAATAGTGTAAATGAAATAGCAAAATCTGCCGATATCGTTTATGGAGATTTCGAAACAGGAAAAGCAGTAGGTGCCGATTTTGAAAAAGGAGCATTTATGAAGCCTATTTTATTACGTGAAAACGATCCGTTAGCAAACGAAACAGCTCACGTTACCGAAGCATTCGGACCTGTAAGCACATTGATGCCTTATAAAAATCTAGAAGATGCGATTGAATTATCTAGAATGGGGAAAGGATCGTTAGTAAGTTCTATCACCACAAACGATGATAAAATTGCTAAAGAATATACGGTAAATGCAGCTACGCATCACGGGAGAATCTTAGTGCTGAATAGAGAAAGTGCGAAGCAAAGTACAGGTCACGGTTCACCATTACCTAACTTAATTCACGGTGGTCCAGGTCGTGCTGGTGGCGGAGAAGAAATGGGCGGTATGCGTGGTATTAAACATTATTTACAGCGTTGTGCCATTCAAGGTTCACCGACTACATTAACGGAAATCACGGGGATTTATCAACCCAATGCAGATTATAAAGAAGCAGAGAAGCATCCGTTTGCATACCATTGGGAAGATATTCAGCCAGGAATGTCACTTAAAACACACAATAGAACCATCACTGATACCGATATCGTAAATTTTGGAAACCTTACTTGGGATCATTTCTACGCTCATACCGATATTACGTCTCTTGACGGAAGTATTTTTGAGCAGAGAACAGCACACGGATATTTTATTATTTCCGCAGCAGCGGGATTATTTGTGTATCCTAACAAAGGTCCAGTAGCGGCAAATTATGGTTTAGAAGAAATAAGATTCTTACGTCCGCTTTATCACAATGATACTATTCATGTGAGATTAACGTGTAAAGAAAAAGTAGACAGAGAGCAAAAAGGACAAGAATTACCTAGCGGAATTGTAAAATGGTTTGTAGAGGTTTTTGATACCAATGTAACCGATGGGAAAATTCCAGAAACGGAAGCCGAAGAAAAAGAAGCCTTAGTTTGTATCGCTACTATTTTAACCATGGTGCAAAAGAAGCAAACTACCTTTACGGAAATCACCGATGAGGTTTTTGAAAACTCAATTGCAAAGTTAGAGGAAAATCAAAAGCCGGCTTGGGGAGAAATGAGTCCGCAACACATGGTAGAGCATTTAGAAACCAGTTACCGTATTGCCTCTGGAGAAATTCAAGATTTCGAAATCGCTACTCCAGAAAAGTACTTAGACGATACTCGTGCTACGTTATGGAACTACAAAAAAATGCCAAAAAATTATAATTTTCCGTTATACAAAGAAGGGGAACTTTTTGAATTGAAACATTCAAGTTTGAATGAGGCCAAAGAAAAATTGAAGGAGTCACGTAAAGAATATATAGAGTTCTTTAAAAGAAATCCTAATGCGACTTTAAAAAATGCTGTTTTTGGAGAATTAACCAAATATGAGTGGGGATTACTAGAGCGTAAGCACCTTAATCATCATTTTTCTCAGTTTGAATTACTTTAATTAATAAAAAATCAATAAAGCTGAAAAGAGATTATCTCTTTTCAGCTTTCCTATAAAATATTACGATTATGACACAACCCTATGTAAAACAAAGTATACAAGATCAAGTAGCTACCATAGAGTTTTTTCATCCAGCACATAACAGTTTGCCAGGTGATATCTTAGCTAAATTAGCCGATACGATTACTGAAACAGGAAAAAATGATGAGGTATTAGTCATTATTTTAAAATCTGGTGGAGAACGTACTTTTTGTGCAGGAGCAAGCTTTAAAGAGCTCATCAATATAAAAGACGAAGTAGAAGGCGAAAAATTCTTTATGGGATTTGCTAATGTGATCAATGCGATGCGTAAGTGCCCTAAATTTATCATTGGTCGCGTACAAGGAAAAACTGTAGGGGGCGGAGTTGGT
Organism: Mesonia sp. K4-1; assembly: GCF_008017825.1. Taxonomy (NCBI): domain Bacteria; kingdom Pseudomonadati; phylum Bacteroidota; class Flavobacteriia; order Flavobacteriales; family Flavobacteriaceae; genus Mesonia; species Mesonia sp. K4-1. Next base: position 199,850 of record NZ_VRLS01000052.1, on the reverse strand, counting down.
TTAGCGAGTGCGATGGATTATTGTATGGCGACTAAATTTGCTGCCATTAAATTAAGTGAGTTAAATATTGGTATAGGTCCGTTTGTGGTGGGTCCTGCGGTTCAGCGTAAATTAGGTGTAAGCGGAATGTCACAAATTGCAATTGATGCCAATTCATTTTACTCTCCAGAATGGGCCATGCAAAAAGGATTATTTACGAAAGTGTACGATTCTACCGAAGAATTAGATGAAGCTATAGCTGAATTTGCTCAGAATTTATGTGGCTACAATCCAGAGGCGGTAAAAGAAATGAAGCAAATGTTTTGGAGAGGCACTGAAGATTGGGATGAACTTTTAAACGAACGCGCAAAAATTAGTGGTCGTCTAGTATTGTCTTCTTTCACTAAAGAGAAACTTAAGAAGTTTAAATAAAATAAAATGATAAACTGTAAAACCGAAAAATTTAAAATTCAAAACGGTTTAAACTTTATCATTCTACATTTAAAATTTATTATTTATACTTATGATTTATTCTTTTAAAGGGCATATTCCTGTAGTACACGAAAGCAGTTTTGTACATCCGTTAGCGGCCGTTACAGGCAATGTAATAATTGGAAAAGACTGCTATATTGGTCCGGGTGCTGCAATTCGAGGCGATTGGGGCGAAATTATATTAGAAGACGGGGTAAATGTACAAGAGAATTGCACGGTACATATGTTTCCAGGGAAGAGCATCGTATTAAAAAAAGGTGCTCACGTAGGACACGGAGCCATAATTCACGGTGCTAATTTAGGTGAAAATTGCCTTATCGGAATGAATACTGTGATTATGGATGATGCCGAAATTGGCGATGAATCTATCGTTGGTGCTATGGCTTTTGTGAAAGCCGAAACTAAAATTCCGTCAAGGAGTTTAGTTGTAGGAAATCCTGCAAAGGTGATCAAACAAGTTTCTGATGATATGATTGCATGGAAAACTGCTGGCACTAAACTTTATCAACAACTCCCAACCGATTGTCACGAAAGCTTGAAAGAAGTAGAGCCTCTAAGGGAAATTCCTAAAAACAGACCTGTACAAGAAGATTTTTATAAGACTTTACAAGAGATGAAGAAAGATCATTAATATAGCTGTTTTTGTAAATGTTCGTAAGCGTGTTTACCTAAGCTTATAGGTTTAACTACTTGATAACCTATACGTTCATACAAGCGTTTAGCATTTGGATTCTCTAAGTCTACCAACAAACCTATTTGGGAGTGTTTTTGCTTTAATGCTAATTTTTCAGCATGTTTAAGCAATTCGCTCCCAATTTTTTGTCCACGAAAAGAAGGGTTTATACTTATGGTATCTACATAGAACTCTCCAGCTTCCGTTTCTGGAGTTAAATCATCTTTAAAATTATAGTTTTCTTCAAGGTAATTTTTCAGTATTTGCTGAAGTCTTTGATGTTTACTGGAGTCGTAAGCAATAAGAACACCAACAATTTTTCCTCTTAAAATAGGTATTTGAGTATGCTTATAACTATACAGGCTGTCCTCTAATAAAAATTGATCAGTTAAAAAACGGAGGGCTTCTGGTTTATTTTCTTCACCCAAATAGAAATATATTAATTCTTCCATAGCATCTAAAATTAATTCCGCAGAAGCTGAAGCATGTTTTTTTTGAGCAGGTATAATTTCTAAAGACATAAAATAGTGCGGTTTTAACAGGTATAGAAGTAGCTAAGGTAATATCTTTGTTGAGCTTTCTTATTAATTTTAACTGCATATTATGTTTAAAAAGATTATCAATAATCTACTGTTTAAAGTATTTATAGCTATTATTCTTGGAATAGTTTTTGGCCTGTATTTGCCCGAATCTGTAAACCGAGTTTTTAATACTTTTAATCATTTTTTTAGTGAGTTTTTAGGCTTTGCAATTCCACTAATTATCCTCGGATTAATTATGCCGGCAATTGGCGATTTAGGGAAAGGAGCTAAAAAATTATTGATTATTACCGCTGTCATTGCGTATGCATCTACTTTATTTTCTGGTTTTTCTACCTATTTTATTGCCTCGGGGATTTTTCCTTCTTTTATAGATCCGCAATCTGTAGCAAGTGTAGAAAATGCAGCTCGTGAGTTATCTCCGTATTTTTCAATTAATATACCTCCAATTTTAGATGTAATGTCTGCTTTAGTTTTGGCGTTTCTTGTAGGCTTAGGTTTGGCTCCTTTGGGAGAAAGTACCTTAAAGAAAGTGACTTTTGATTTTCAAAAGATTATTATGATGTTAATAGAAAAAGTAATTATCCCATTGTTGCCAATTTACATATTAAGCATCTTTTCTGCGATAGCCTTTAAAGGACAGGTGGCTTCTGTATTGGGTGTTTTTGTAAAGATTATAGGAGTGATATTTATTATGCATATTTTGTTGATACTTATTCAGTATTTGATTGCTGGAGCGATAGCAAAGAAAAATCCGATAAAGGCTTTACTTAATATGATTCCTGCTTATTTTACTGCCTTGGGAACACAGTCCTCTGCGGCTACTATTCCGGTTACATTAAAACAGGTAGAGTTAAATGGAGTTTCACCTAAGGTGGCTAATTTTGTTATTCCGTTGGGAGCTACTATACATTTGGCAGGAAGTACGATGAAGATCGTAGCTTGTGCGGTAGCCTTAATGTTAATGCAAGGATTAGATTTTAATTTTGGAATGTTTGCTGGTTTTGTGATGATGTTAGGAATCGCGATGGTGGCGGCTCCTGGTGTTCCTGGGGGCGCAATTATGGCGGCTATAGGAATTCTTCAATCTATGCTTGGCTTTGATGCTGAAGCGCAAGCTCTAATGATAGCGCTTTATATTGCCATGGACAGTTTTGGGACAGCAGCTAATATTACTGGAGATGGTGCTATAGCTATTATTGTAGATAAAATTGCCGAAAAAAGAGAATTGTAATTTTGAGACTCTTGGTATAAAAAAGACCGATGCTATAGAAGCATCGGTCTTTTTGTTTAGAAATAGTCTTGTTTACTTTCGTTTCTTAGACTTTCTTTTTCTTTTTTTCTTATCGGAATTATTTTTTTGTTTAGGATGAACCAATTTCATTTCATCTATTAAATGAGTTGCACCAGCATACTTATCTATGATAAATAAAATGTAACGCGCATCAACCATAATGTTTCTAGAAATACTTGGGTCGTAATAAATATCACTCATTGTCCCTTCCCAAACACGGTCAAAATTAAGACCTATAAGGTTTCCTTGTGCATCGATAACAGGACTTCCAGAATTTCCTCCGGTGGTATGATTAGTTCCTATAAAATTCACAGGCATTTTACCATTTTCTGCATATTGACCATAGTCTTTATTATCGATTAGATCTAGAAGTTTTTGAGGTACATCAAACTCATAATCTCCTGGTACGTACTTTTCTCTTACTCCTTCTAGATAACTAACAGGCTTATACTTTACAGCATCTTTAGGACTGTATCCTTTTACTTGTCCGTAAGTAACTCGTAACGTTCCGTTGGCATTAGGGAAAAGTCTTGCTTCTTTAGGGCTGAGCTCTAATAAAGCTTTCATATATGTCTTTTGCAGCGCATCAATTTCTATTTTTTTGCTACGATAGTTAGGCAATACATTCTCAAAAAATTCTTTTGATAGTTCTTTTACCAATTGATACCCTTCATCCTTATTTAATTTTTCTACTACTTCTTCACTAGAACCTTCTAAAAGTTCTTCTAGTTTGCTGTAGGTTGTTAAGGCAGAATTATTATAAATTTCTTTAGTGAGTTGAGACTTATCCTTTTTAATAAATTCTTGAGATAAAAATTCTTTTGGTGTGTTTTGAGCATAGAATTCGATTACTTTCTCAAATACTTTTTCATCTACCTGTGCGCTGTAATCTTTATAAGAAGCTTTAAAATCTTCTAATATATTTGCTTTACGGTCATTAAACGATTGTTCACCTCTAGCCTCTAATACTTGTTCTAGTTGGTATAGTTGAAATCCGTTTTTTAATAATTCAACGTTACGAATAAAAGCTTCTGAAAATAAATTATATGCAAGGTTGTAATCTTCAAATTCCGCGTAAGCATTATCAAAATCTGTTAAAAGGGAACCGTATTCTTTTTCTAAACCTTTCGCTTTAACACGTTGCGTAAATTGCTTTTCTTGATTTCTTTTAATTCCAACAGCATCAGTCTTTTTTAAACCTTGGCTTTCTCCAATCCATTTTTTGTAATAATTGGCAATACGTGCATATTTAGATGCATACTGTATCTTGATTTGCTGGTCTTTACGCATAAAGGCATCTTGCTCTTTTAAGGCTACTTCGCGAAGGCCTATTCTTGCTGGGTTGATAGTTTCTACCAATTGCTCTACAGCTACGGCTGGTAAATACTCATCGGTTGTTCCAGGGAAACCAAAAACTAAGGTGAAATCATCTTCGGCAACACCATCTAAACTTACTGGTAAGTAGTGTTTTGGTGTATAAGGAACGTTGTTTTCGCTGTATTCAGCTGGACGATTATTTTTATCGGCATAAATTCTGAATAAAGAAAAATCTCCTGTATGTCTTGGCCACATCCAGTTATCGGTATCAGATCCAAACTTACCAATAGATGAAGGAGGAGCACCAACTAAACGAATGTCTTTAAAAGTCTCTACTTTAAAAAGCATAAATTGATTACCGTCATAAAATGTGCTTATGCGATTCGTTTGCCATTCTTCTTTAGGTGAAGAAGCGATAACGCTTTGCTTATTTTGTGCAATAATTTGTTGCTTTTCTTCTTCTGAAGAAGCGTTTTCGGTATTTTTTAAAATCTGAGTGGTCACATCTTTAATTTCTACTATAAAGGTCACTGTCATTCCAGGATTCGCTAATTCATCAGATAGGTTTTTGGCCCAAAATCCATCAGCTAAATAATCATTTTCTACAGAAGAATGTGATTGAATTTGACCGTAACCACAGTGGTGATTAGTGAGTAATAAACCTTTTGGTGATATTACTTCAGAAGTACAGCCTCCATTAAAATGCGGTACGGCATCTTTTAAACTACTTTGGTTAACACTATAAATGTCTTCGGCAGTCATTTGCATGCCTAAGGTTTGCATTTCGCCTTCGTTCATGCCTTCTAATAGAGAAGGAATCCACATTCCTCCTTGTTGAGAAAACATGGGTAGGGCAAATAAAAAGAGTAAAATTCTAATAATTTTCATACGTATTATATTTAATTGAAACAGCTTGCAAAATACTACTTTTTATCTCTATTTCTGATTTATTCTTTCACCTTAACAGCTATTTCAATTTCTCTAAAATTGTTTATGTTTATTGTTAAATTGTAGTTTTAATAGCTGTTATGTTGTTTTAACGACAAATAAAGTGGTTAAATCTTGCAGATTTGATTTTATTATGTAATTTTACTAACGAATGTTAGTTTGTATTTTTAAAATAAGTAATTATGTATAACCCAACGATAGAAACCTTACCTATAAAAGAACTAAGAAAGCTACAAAGTGAGCGTTTAGTGAATTTAGTAAACAAAGTATATGAGAAAGTTCCTTTTTATAAGAACAGTTTAGATAAACATGGCGTATCCCCAAAAGATATTCAGTCTATAAATGATATTCATAAACTACCTTTTACGAAGAAAACCGATTTGAGAGATCAATATCCTTTTGGCTTTTTAACCTTGCCAGAAAAAGATTTAGCTCGAATTCACTGCTCTAGTGGAACCACAGGAAAACCTACCGTAGTGGCTTACACTAAAAATGATTTAGATATCTTTTCGGAAGTAGTGGCTAGATCTTTAGCGGCTGCAGGAGCTCAACCCGGAATGAAAATGCATAACAGTTATGGTTATGGTTTATTCACAGGAGGTATAGGATTACATTATGGTGCTGAAAAATTAGGAATGGGAGTAATTCCTGTTTCGGGAGGAATGACAGATCGCCAGATTAATCTATTAAAAGATTTTCAGTCAGAGGTTATATGTTGTACTCCTTCTTACGCTCAAACCATCGCTTACGAATTGGAGAAACGCGGTATGACAAAAGAAGATATTAACTTAAAATGTGCCGTATTAGGAGCAGAGCCTTGGACCGATAGTATTCGTCAAGATATAGAAAACTCATTGGGAGTTAAAGCTACCAATATATATGGTTTAAGTGAAGTGATGGGACCAGGTGTTTCTCAAGAAGCATATGATGAGCAAGGGACAGGAAGTTATATTTGGGAAGATCATTTTTACCCAGAAATTGTAGACAAACATACAGGCGAACCTTTACCATACGGCGAGGAAGGAGTATTGGTATTTACAACGCTCACAAAAGAAGCTATGCCGTTTTTACGATATTGGACAAATGATATTTGCAGCCTTTCTTATAAAGAAAGTAAATCCAGAACCCATATTAAAATGGGACAGATTAAAGGTAGAGCAGATGATATGCTTATTATAAGAGGGGTAAATTTATTTCACACTCAAGTGGAAGATGTTTTTAAAGATTATGAAGAGTTAGCTCCTAATTATCAACTTGTGGTCACTAAAGAAGGTTTAATGGATTGTGTGGAAGTTCGTGTAGAAACTTCTGAAGCTTTTCAAAAAGAGTGCAGATTACCAAGTGATTATGAGCTCAATGAATCATTTTCTCATGAAAAATTAACATTTTTAACCAAAAAGCTTCAAAAAAACATAAAAGATTCCGTAGGTTTAAGCATGAAACTTAGCTTGAAGCCTTACGGGAAAATACCTAAAAGTGAAGGCGGTAAAATGCAAAGGATTATAGATTTAAGAAACACATAAAATTTATGAAAAAAAGCAAAAGAGAATTGGTCTTGGAAGAAGCAGCAAAACTTTTTGTAGAAAAAGGATATAGCGCAACTTCTATGAAAGATATAGCTGTAAGAAACGGTATTGAAGCTGCGAGTCTTTACAATCATATCAAATCTAAACAAGATATTTTACAAGACCTTTTACTCTCTATTGCTTACAAGTTTGATGCAGGAATTAAAAATATAGCGAGCTCTAAATTCCGCAAAGAAGAAAGATTGAAAGAGGCTATAAAAATGCATATAAACGTCTCTGTAAATAATCAAGATACTACCTATTTAATTCTTCAGGATTGGAAGCATTTGGAAGAACCTTCTAAATCTGAGTTTTTAGAAATCAGAAAATATTATCAAGATACCTTTAGAGATTTGATAGTAGAAGCTAAAGAATTAGATGTGGTTAGAAACGCCAATACAGAGATAATGCTGAATAATATTTTGTCTTCTCTCAGATGGATTTACAATCAAGATCTGTATGATAATGTATCAAAAATAGATCTCTCACAATTTGAAAGTGAAATGCTTCAATTTATTTTTTCAGGAATAGAGAAATAAGTACAGACTTAACTGTTAAAATAAGAGAAACTATTTAGTTATTACTTTGTAATTTCTATAAAAAATAGGCATAAAATGTTATTTTTGTGAAGTTAGCAATAATCATTGTTCATAAGAATATTTTATGCCAAATATAGAACTCGTATTACCCAAAATGGGTGAAAGTATTTCTGAAGCAACTATTATTAATTGGTCAGTTTCAGAAGGAGATCAAGTCCAACAAGATGAAACGGTTTTAGAAGTAGCCACAGATAAAGTAGATTCAGAAGTTCCTGCTCCCGTAAACGGAATTATTAAAGAAATATTAGTACATCCAGATGAGGTGGTGAAGGTAGGTCAAGTGCTTGCTATTATTGAAGCTTCTAGTGATCAATCTGTAGCAACCACTTCTTCTTCCGACAAGAAAGAAGAAAAGCAAAGCCCTAAAAAAGCGAATATTAATCCTGCAAAATCAGTACTGAAAAAGCAAAAAATCTCTTCTTCTTCCAACAAAAGCTATACGCTTAATGAGAATCAGAATACTTATTTTTCTCCGCTTATTCAGCAAATTGCAAAAGATTACCACATCAGTTTTGAAGAATTAGCTCGTATTCCTGCAACAGGACATGAGGGTCGATTAAAAAAGAGTGATGTTTTCAAATATATAGAAGAAGGTCGTCCCGCCCAATTCGCACAGCCTGTGCCAGAACAAACAGGCTTTCAAGTACCAGATTTAAAGCTAGATAAAGGAAAAGGGAAAATCGTAGAGATGGATAGAATGCGCCAAATGATTGCAGATCATATGGTATATTCTAAACATACCTCACCACACGTTACCGCTTATGTAGAAGCCGATTTAACCGAAATGGTGAATTGGAGAAATGCCAATAAAAAAGCTTTTCAGGAGAAATATGGAGAACGCTTAACTTTTACTCCGCTTTTTGTAGAGGCAGTAGCGAAAGCAGTAAAAGATTTCCCAATGATAAATGTTTCCGTAGATGGAAAAAATATCATTGCAAAAGAAGACATTAATATAGGGATGGCCACCGCATTACCAAGTGGAAATTTGATTGTTCCTGTTGTAAATAATGCAGATAAAAAATCACTTCAAGAAATTGCAGCCAACGTAAATGACCTTGCAGATAAGGCTAGAAATAACAAGCTAAAGCACGATGAAACCAGTGGTAGTACGTTTACCATTTCTAACGTGGGGACTTTTGGGAGTTTAATGGGGACACCTATTATCAACCAGCCAGAAGTTGCCATTTTAGCTACGGGAATCATCAAGAAAAGAGCCGAAGTAATGGAATATGAAGACGGTGATAAAATTGAAATTAGAAGTATGATGTATTTATCGCTTTCTTTTGATCATCGGGTAGTAGACGGTTTTCTTGGCGGAAGCTTTTTACGCCGCGTAGCCGATTATTTTGAAGATTTTGATCGCCCTAATTATTAATGTTGAATTTTTAATTTTTAATGAAAGAAAATATCGTCAAGAATAAGAGTTTCGATTTTGCATTAAAGATTATTGAATTGTATAAAATTCTTCAGTCAGAAAAAGAGTATGTTATTTCTAAACAGATTCTCAGAAGTGGGACAAGTATAGGAGCTAATGTTGCTGAATCTGAAGCGGGTGTAAGCCGAGCAGATTTTGTACATAAACTCACAATTTCAAGTAAGGAAGCTAGAGAAACAATCTATTGGCTTCAATTATTAAAAAAAGAGTGAATTAGTGAACTTAGACATAGATTTGTCAAGTTATATAAACGATTGTAATGAGTTGATTAGGCTGCTAACGGCAATTGTAAAAACAATTAATACAAAGTCTAATTAAAAATTCAAAATTGTAATGATAAGCAAAGAATTATATAAAAAAGCATTTAAAAACCTTTGTACAGCGAAGTCGATGACCGAATTGTATGAAGAAAATTTTAAAGTAGTTTCAAAATATGTGCACGCTACTTCTAGAGGGCACGAAATTATACAAATTGCAGTTGGGATGCAGTTAAAGCCTTGCGATTATGTATTTCCTTATTATAGAGATGACTCTATTTTGTTGTCTATAGGGATGGAACCTAAAGATCTAATGCTTCAATTGTTAGCAAAAAAAGACGATCCGTTTTCGGGAGGTAGAACCTATTATTCTCACCCTAGCTTAAACGATGAAGACAAACCAAAAATTCCGCATCAAAGTTCTGCAACAGGAATGCAAGCCATTCCGGCAACGGGGACCGCAATGGGAATGTGGTATAAAGAAACCGAAGGATTACCTGTTGGGGAAGATAAACCTGTGGTGGTTTGTTCTTTAGGAGATGCTTGTGTAACCGAAGGAGAAATTGCAGAAGCTTTTCAAATGGCAGTTTTAAAAAGCTTACCAATTCTTTATGTAGTACAAGATAACGGATGGGATATTTCGGCAAATGAAGCAGAAACCAGAGCTCAAAATGCTGCAGAATACGCAAGAGGGTTTAACGGATTAGAAGCGATTTCTATTGATGGAACCGACTTTGACGAGAGTTATAACACCGTTCAAAACTGCATTGATACGATTCGTAAAGAACGTCGCCCTATGTTGATTCATGCAAAAGTTCCTTTGTTAAATCACCATACCTCTGGAGTTAGGATGGAGTTTTACAGAGACGATTTAGAGGAAGCAAGAAGTAGAGATCCATTTCCTAAAATGAAAAATCATTTAGCAAAAAATGGCTTTACGGAAGATGAATTAGAAGCAATTGAAGCATTAGCGCGAGTAAAAGTAAAAGAAGATTACCAAGAGGCTTTACAAGCAGAAGATCCTCAACCAGAAGATTTATTTACGCACGATTTCGCCCCGACTACCATTACCGAAGAACAAGGAACTCGTTCTCCAGAAGGAGCAGAGAAAGTAGTCATGGTAGATTGCGCACTTTTTGCTATTGAAGAGTTAATGAAGAAGCATAAAGATTGCTTGCTTTATGGTCAAGATGTAGGAGGAAGATTGGGTGGTGTATTTAGAGAAGCAGCAACCTTAGCACAAAAATTCGGTGATAACCGCGTTTTCAATACCCCAATACAAGAAGCATTTATTGTAGGTTCAACTGTGGGAATGTCTGCCGTAGGATTAAAACCTATTGTAGAAGTTCAGTTTGCCGATTATATCTGGCCAGGACTCAATCAATTATTTACAGAAGTAAGTAGAAGCTGTTATTTATCTAATGGTAAATGGCCGGTTTCTATGGTATTACGTGTGCCAATTGGAGCGTATGGTAGTGGTGGTCCTTACCATTCTTCATCCGTAGAAAGTGTCATTACTAATATTCGCGGACTTAAAATAGCATATCCAAGTAACGGAGCCGACTTAAAAGGTTTGATGAAAGCAGCATATTATGATCCTAATCCAGTAGTGATTTTTGAACATAAAGGATTGTACTGGAGTAAAGTTCCTGGAACAAAAGGAGCCACCTCTGTAGAGCCTAGTGAAGATTATGTATTGCCATTTGGGAAAGCTTGGGTCTTACAAGAAATTTGGAAACAAGAAGAAGAAGAAACGATTTCTATCATTACCTATGGAATGGGAGTGCATTGGGCTATGAATGCTTCTGCAGAATTAGGAATGCAAGATAAAATAGAGATTGTAGATTTAAGAACGCTCGCTCCTCTAGATGAAGAAACGATTATGAAATCCGTAAAGAAAAACGGAAAATGCTTAGTCGTTACCGAAGAACCTTCAAACAATACATTTGCAAGAGCATTATCGGGTAAAATTCAAGAAGAATGCTTTAAGTATTTAGATGCTCCTGTTATGACTATAGGTTCAGAAAATATGCCGGCGATTCCACTTAATTCTACATTAGAACAAACGATGATTCCTTCAACAGAGAAAGTAAAAAATAAAATAGAAGAATTGCTAAATTATTAAATTATGGGCGTGACCCCGCAAAAAAAAAAGCGGGGTCGGGCTTTACACTATATCTTTTTCGCGTTCATTTTGTACTGTAAAAACGCAAAAAAGGATGCCGCTTCAATCCCTCACGCAAAAGCATTTTTCTTAAAAAAAATTAGACTAAAATGAATAAAGAATTTTGGTATGAACTTCAAGAAAAGTGTATAGACTATTTCATAGCCATTGGTCCTAAAGCCCTATTTGCTATAATAATATTAGTACTAGGTGTATTTGCTATAAAAATACTCATGCGTGTATTAAAACGGATTTTAGAAAAATCCCATACAGAACTCTCTTTACGAAGTTTTGTAGAAAGTTTATCTGTATTTCTTCTGTATGGATTTTTGTTCTTTATTCTTGGTTCTATTTTAGGGATCGAGACAGCTTCTTTCTTAGCTATTTTTGGAGCAGCGGGAATTGCTATTGGTTTAGCCTTACAAGGTAGCTTGTCTAATTTTGCAGGTGGAGTACTTATTTTAGTTTTTAAGCCTTTTAAAGTTGGAGATTTAATTTATGCTAATGCTAATTTAGGTTTTGTTCAAAAGATAGATATCTTGTACACAAGAATTAAAACTTTTGACGGTAGAATTATTACCATGCCTAACGGGAATTTATCCAACAGTGATGTAGATAACCGCACGATGGAAAAATACCGAAGAATAGATTTAAAACTTAAATTTTCTTATGAAGTGAATATAGACTCAATAAGAGAAATCATTATATCTACACTAAAAAAACATCCCAAAGTAATAGAATCTCCTGCGCCAGATGTCTGGCTCGATGAAATAGGAGATTACGACTTGAAAGTAGTGGTTCGCTGTTGGGTAGAATCTATTGATTATTGGCCTGCTTTCTGGGAACAATTAGAAGCCGTTAAAAAAGCCTTAGATGCAGAAGGGATAGAAATTCCAATTCCTAAACGTGCTATTTATCAAGAGGGAGTAACTAAAAACTCTTTATCAAAAATAGATGATTAGTGACTTTTTTAATTTATTAATTTCCTTCAAGTCCAGAGTTAAAGTGGTTAACCATTGTAATTAATTCGCAATCTTAAGTTGACTAACTTTTCTTGTTTATCCAAAGAGAGTTTTTAAAATTCACGTCTCATCACTTTAGTATATCCAACATTAACCTTTATTATAAAGGTTTTTTTGGCTCAAATCTTCTTTAATCTTCTAGAAATGACACTTCTGGAGTGATTTTTAGAGCATATCATAAACATCAAATCCTCATCTTAAAGTGGGTTAAACTGATTTTAATTTAATTAATTCTTTAAAAAACAATCATTTTAACAAAATAATTCGTTTAAAATATTACATTTGTTAATCTAACGAACGTTTGTTAGTAGTTTTTTAACCTAATTAATTACTTTATGAAGTTTATTAACCTAAAACCCTATGTATTTGGTGTAACCTTTTTTGTCTTTTCAATGGGTGTAGCTCAGACCAAATCTAATCTAGAAAAGAAAGAAGACACTATTGCTAAACCAGTCAATCAACCCTTAGTAGATGATGATAAAATCGATATTGATTTTTATGGTTTTATAAGACATGATGCTTTTTATGATACACGTCAAGTTATTGGAGCAGGAGAAAACCTAGTACCTCTATATCCTAGAGATGAACAATTAGACATCAATGGAGAAGATATTAACGATGCCTCACAATTTCATATGTTGTCTGTTCTTTCTAGAGCTGGTATTAAATTAAAAGGTCCAGACGTGCTGAACGCAAAGACCTCTGGAATTTTAGAGGGAGAGTTTTTTGGCTCTAGTGAAGGAGGCATTAATCAGTTTAGGCTTCGTCATGCTTATATTATGCTAGACTGGGAAACTACTCAATTGGGTTTAGGTCAATATTGGCATCCTATGGTAGTATTAGAATGTTTACCTAATGTGGTAAATTATAGTACTGGATCTCCCATATTCGCACTCAATAGAAATCCGCAAATTAGATTGACTCAACAATTAAATTCTAAATTTAAAGTGATGGCTGCAGCCATATCACAACGAGATTTCACTCCAGATAATACGGCTTATAGAAATAGTGGGATGCCTTCATTACATCTTCAGTTACAGTATAAATCTGAAAAATTTGTAGCAGGAATAGCTCAACAATATGAAAATTTAAAACCTCAATTAAGTTCGGGAGAAGCTATTCAGAAATCTAATGAAAGAGTAGAAAGTTTTACTACGATGGCTTATGCAGCCTTAACAACCAAACCTTTAAAAGTTAGTGCCGCATACACTTTTGCGCAAAATGCATCTTCATTAGTAATGTTAGGGGGTTACGTGGGTTATAGTAGACCAGACCAAGTAGATGTATTTAAACCTATGAATACCCAAAGCGCTTGGGTAGATTTTCAGCAGTTAACAAATAAAAAAATTGCTTTAGGATTGTATGCAGGACTTGTAAATAACAACGGTGTAAGTGATCCTGTAGAAGGAGCAGTAGCTACAACTTATGGGGTTACCTCTGCGTGGGGAGCGGTTTCAGCTTCAGAAGGAGGAAGGTCTATTAACCAACTTTACCGTGTAGTTCCTAGAATAGACTTTAAACTTAATAAATCTATAAAATTTAGATTCGAAATAGAGCATACCGCTGCTGAGTGGGGAGATGCTCAAATCGATGGAACTGGTAGCGGGAATGAAGTTACCGTTAATAATAATCGTTTTCATTTAGCCACATTCTTTACATTTTAACCCTTATCAACTACTAAACTTATTAAACTATGACAACAACGAATGAAATTACTCCTTCCGTAAAGGAAGAAAAAAATGATATTTTAACCGTTATTATTGCTTCTTCTGCGGGAACTTTAATCGAATGGTATGATATGTTTTTAGCCATTATTATGGCAAGTACATTATCAGTTAACTTTTTTGCAGCCGATGGTTCTCATTTTCTAGAAACCTTAGCTGTTGTTGCTTCTTCTTTTATGATCAGACCTATAGGATCGTTAATATTTGGAAGTATAGGAGATAGAATTGGTAGAAAATACTCTTTTTTACTTTCCTTAATTATTATGGGAGCTTCTACTTTTTTAATAGGTTGTATTCCCTCTTTTGCTAGCATTGGTTGGGCAGCACCAATTTTATTATTAGTATTTAGACTTTTACAAGGTCTTGCTATTAGTGGAGAATATGCAGGTGCGGTTATCTATGTGGCAGAACACGCACCTAAAAATAGAAGAGGATTTTATACAGGATTTATCCAAGCAACTGTGCCTTTAGGTTTATTAATTTGTTTGTTAGTAGTGTATTTAGTGCAAAGCTCTATGAGTGCTGAAGACTTTATTAGTTACGGATGGCGTATTCCATTTTTATTAAGTTCTGTTTTAGTAGTCTTAAGTTATTTTGCAAGAAAGAAGTTACATGAAAGTCCAGTTTTTGAAGAGTTAAAAAAACAAGGAAAAACAAGTAAATCTCCAGTAAAAGATGCTTTTAAAGCTAAAGGAAACATTGCATTAATATTCAAAGCTATTTTTGGAGGTAATGCAGCACAAAGTACCGTGATGCAAACCAGTTTATTTGTAACACTTTTCTTTTTACAACGAGCAGTTTTATTGCCAGAAACCACCGTTTTATTAATTACTACAGTCGTTACGTTTTGTAGTGCTTATTTCTACCAATATTTTGGACATTTAAGTGATAAAATAGGAAGGAAAAAAGTGCTTCTAGGAGGATTAATCGCTAGTTTAATCCTTATACCTACGGCCTTCTATTTATTTATGGAAATAGGAAACCCTGATGGTCTTACTGAAATTCATGAAATTAACGCCAGTGCAACCCTTCAATTAATGGGAATTAGTTTTTTACTATCGGTAGCAGGAGCTGCAACTTACGGACCTTTAGGAGCGTTTATGTTAGAGTTATTCCCTACCAATATTCGTTATACCAGTATGGGATTTGCCCAAAATATGGGTAACGGCTTGGTAGGTGGAGCTACTACTTTTGTAACCGAACTTATTAAAACTTCATTTATCGTAAGTGCAGTCATGGCGCCTTATATAGGATTAATTTATCCCTTGGCAATTGTAGTTATTGCTATAATAGTAAATGCTTTCTTTGTTCCGGAAACTTATCAACGCGATCTTACTGATGATTCTATAAGCGACGATTAACGAATTTGCCCCCTTTAAGTCAAAAAGCACCTTCTAATGAAGGTGCTTTTTTATTGAATTAATGCACCCTAATTTGATAAGGATACATTTCATAAACAGCGTTGTCTTCGTTTATTGTATTTCCTAAATTCTTGTTTTCTTTGGCCTCTATAACAAGAGATTTAATTTCTTCTTGAGAATACTTATCTATATGAGACATAGCAAAAGCTTTATAAATCATAGGTTCAGTAAACTTAGGGTATTTTTCTAAAGACTTATTAAACTGTGTTATCGCTTTCTCCCATTTTTGTTGTTCATACAAAGAGATTCCATAATAAAACAAGTCAAGATGGTGATAGCCATCTTCGCCCCATTGTGATACTTGTTCTTCTATGTCTTTAGTGAAGATTTTTTCAGCTTTTTCAAATTCATTTAATTGCAAGTAAGAAAGCGCGATGTGAAAGTTGTAGGTATGATCCATTACAAAAGAATTCCCTTCTATTGATTTAATTTTTTCAAAATCTGCTATAGCACTTTTATAGGTTTTTGCGAAAATACATTTTATAAATCCGCGATAAGCGAGCCATTTTTTTTCATCATATTTTACAGCCTTATCAAGAAAAACCATACCCGCTTCATATTTACGAGCTTTAAATAAAGGCATGGCTTTTTGTTGCCATAGATAAGCTATGGTCGAGTCTTTCTCTAGCCCTTTATCTAAGCATTCTTGCCATTTATTCATCTCAAAGCTATAGCTGTAATTTTTAGCGCAATTATTTAAATACTCGTCAATAATTTTTTCTTGATTTTCCTTATCGGAAGTTTGAGCAGAAGCCGGTTTTGTATCACATGAGAATAGGCTTATTAGGATAAGGCTAGGACAAATGATAATGAATAGAAATATTCTAAACCGTTCTTTCAAATTACTGATATTTAGTTTCTTAAAAAACATATAATTAGATATTAAAAAAGTTAATCTACGTTAAGTTGATGATAATGCAGTGTTAATTGTCATTTAAGGATGCTTTACAAATAGTAAATTAGATAAAAATTAACCTAAAAACTTATAACTATGGAATTTAAAAAAGAAATAGCTAATAATCTTAATCAATTATTAGAAAAGAATTACGACGCAGAAAAAGGATATAAAGATGCTGCAGACAAGGTGCAAAATACACGTATGAAGCAGTTTTTAGAAGAACAAGCTCAATTGCGTTATGATTTTGGACACCAGATTAAATCTGAAATTAAAGCTTTTGACGGAGAAGTAGACAAAGGAGGAAGTGTAAAAGGTAGTATGCACAGAGCTTGGATGGATCTTAAATCTGCTGTTTCTAGCGACAAAGAGGAAAATGTAATGGAAGAAGTTCAGCGAGGGGAGCAAAGCGCTATCGAAGAATACAATGAAGTAATTAATAAGTCAAATCTACCTGCAACGACTAAAGATGTTTTGACTCAGCAAAGAGATAAAATTCAGCAAGCACAACAAAGTGCAAAGAACTGGGAAATTGTTTCTTAAGCTAAAATGATTATCTTTAAACCCGCTTTAATGCGGGTTTTTTTATGCTTTTTATTTCAGGAAAATATATTCTAGCAAAAGGATTTAGAGGTTTAGCACTGTTTCCTTTTATATTTATAAAGAGAGATTCACTTCGTCAAGATAAAGTGTTTGTCAATCACGAACGCATACATTTACAACAACAAAAAGAACTTTTACTATTGCCGTTTTTGCTGTGGTACGGTTTAGAATATCTTATAAAACTTTTGCATTATAGAAACAGGAGAGAAGCCTATTTAAATATTTCTTTTGAGCGTGAAGCTTATCAAAATGAGAAAAACTTAAACTATTTAAGTAACCAAAGAAAGCTTTGGGCATTTACCAAATACCTATAAAAAAAACCGACTCGAAAGTCGGTTTTTTAATTACTTAGTTTTATTTGGAGGATATTTCTCCATGATTTTCATGACAATCTCATTAATTCGTTCAATTTTAGCCTCTCGGTCTTGCGATAAAACGCCAGTTCCCATGCCTTGCCAAACCAACTCTTTCTTTTGGGCATCGATTAAATCTATATACAAAGTCCCTTCTGTAGAGGTGCTCACCGTTTCTCTTCCTGCTCCTCTCCAGTAATACGGTGTCCATCCCCAACCGTAACCGTAACCAAAATTGTTTCGGTAAATATCAACATTCGTATTGGTTTTAGTGAAAATGCTAATCAACATATCAGGATTGCTAGACTTAGCAAAACCTTGTTTGGTCAATTCAGTTTCAATAGCTCTTAAAATTCTTTTTTTATCAAGATCAGATATTTCTGCTTTATCAATTCCTGGTTTGTAAAAAGCAAAAGATTGATATTGATTAAAATCTAGGGCATCATCATAATCTGTAGCTACTTTTACACTGCTGCATGAGGTCACAAGCAACATTATTGAAGCTAAAATGGGAATTAAAAGTTGAGATCTTTTCATAATCATTTGTTTTTAGGGCGTTCGGGCGGGCTTTCGCTAGTCGCTTTTTGGTGAAAAACCAAAAGAGCTTCAACAAACCGCTCAATCCCTAACGCAAATTAATCATCTAATAATGCCGAATCTACTTTATGAGGTAAAGTAACTTTTAAATTAGGTTCAATTTCCATAGCTCTTTTAATAGCAAAAATGGCTTCGTCGTTACGAGCCCAAGAACGCCTAGAAATACCATTATTAACGTCCCAAAAAAGCATAGATTTTAAACGTCTATCGGCTTCTCTACTACCATCAAGTACCATACCAAAACCACCATTCATCACTTCGCCCCAGCCAACGCCACCACCATTGTGTATACTTACCCAAGTAGCGCCTCTAAAGCTATCACCTATTACATTTTGTATCGCCATATCTGCTGTAAACTGACTTCCATCATAAATATTAGAGGTTTCACGGTAAGGGGAATCTGTTCCCGAAACATCGTGATGATCTCGGCCTAATACTACGTAGCCTATTTCTCCCTTATCAATAGCATTATTAAAAGCTTCAGCTATTTTCATTCTTCCTTCCGCATCAGCGTAAAGAATACGAGCTTGAGAACCTACCACGAGCTTATTTTCTTGAGCGCCTTTTATCCAGGTGATATTATCCTGCATCTGCTGCTGAATTTCTTTTGGAGCTTTTTGTTTTAACTCTTCTAAAACCTGAGTAGCAATTTTATCGGTTTTTGCTAAATCTTCGGCTTTTCCTGAAGCGCAAACCCATCTAAACGGACCAAAACCATAATCGAAACACATAGGTCCCATAATGTCTTGTACATAACTTGGGTATTTAAAATCTTTACGATTTTCTGCAAAAATATCGGCTCCAGCTCTAGAAGATTCTAACAAAAAAGCATTCCCATAATCAAAAAAGTAGGTGCCTTTAGCGGTATGTTTATTTATAGCTTCTACTTGACGTATCAAACTTTTTTGAACTGCAGCCTTAAATTTTTCAGGTTGGTTAGCCATCAATTCATTAGACTCTTCATAAGTCAAACCAACGGGATAGTAACCACCAGCCCAAGGGTTGTGTAAAGAAGTTTGGTCACTTCCTAAGTCGATATGAATATTTTCTTCATCAAATTTTTCCCATACTTCTACGATATTTCCATCGTAGCCTATAGAAACAGTTTCTTTATTTTTTTTAGCTTCTCTAACACGCTGAGCAAGTTGATCTAAATCGCTAATAACCTCTTTTACCCAACCTTGTGAATGACGAGTTTGGGTAGCTTTAGGATTAATTTCGGCGCAGACCGTAACACAACCAGCAATATCTCCTGCTTTAGGTTGAGCTCCACTCATCCCACCAAGACCTGAGGTAACAAAAAGTCCGCCTTTAGGTTCCTTTTTTATTTTTCTAAATCCGTTAAGGACAGTGATAGTAGTGCCGTGAACAATTCCTTGCGGACCGATATACATATAACTTCCTGCAGTCATTTGACCATATTGAGTCACACCTAAAGCGTTGAATTTCTCCCAATCATCAGGCTGAGAATAGTTAGGAATCATCATGCCATTCGTAACTACAACTCTTGGAGCATCTTTGTGAGAAGGAAATAAACCCATAGGATGACCGCTATAAACTACTAAAGTTTGTTCATCGGTCATTTCAGCTAAATACTTCATCACTAATGTGTATTGTGCCCAGTTTTGAAAAACAGCTCCGTTTCCTCCATAGGTGATCAATTCATGAGGGTGTTGAGCCACAGCGTGATCCAAATTATTTTGAATCATAAGCATGATCGCTTTGGCTTGTTCACTCTTTCCAGGATACTCTTCAATAGGACGAGCATATATTTTATAATCTGGGAGAAAGCGATACATATAAATTCTTCCGTAAGTATTAAGTTCTTCTTTAAACTCTGGGAGTAAAGTGTCGTGATGTTGAGGCTCAAAATAGCGTAATGCGTTTTGGAGAGCTAATTTTTTTTCTTCAGCCGAAAGTATGTCTTTGCGCTTTGGAGCGTGATTAATTGAGGTATCGTATTCTTTTTTTTGCGGTAATTCGTTAGGAATACCTTGTAATATAGTTTGTTTAAAATCTAACATCTTGATTTTCGATTTGATGAGTTGAATGATTAATTTTCGGTGAAAATTAATTCACTAAGGATAACGAATGTCAACACGATGTCGACGGGTAGAAATAGCAATTTTAAATTGTAGTACTAAATGTTTCATTCGCTAGTTTTTAAAACTATCTGTTTTTTTATCATAACCGTAAGGACAATGTCTGCAACCACTTTTACAACAATAACCACGTTTTAAATGGTACTGCTCGGTAAAACATTTATATCCTTCTGGAGTTAGATAGTAATCTCCTTCTTCTAGGGGTATTCTTTTACTCATATAGTTCCCAAAAATAAGCAATAAATTTTGGAAATATGGAAATAAAAAAACCTTCCTAAAGAGGGAAGGTTTGATGTAATTAATTGAAAACTTTTACTTATTTAAGAGTTGCTGTACTTGCTGTTCTAGTTTAGCAATTCTTTCTTCTTGGCTTTCGATGGTCTCTTGTTGTTCTTGCATCGCCTTGGTAAGAATTGGGATGATCTGAATATAATTGACCATTAACAAATTTAATTTCTTCTCTTCAGGATCTTTTCCTTCTTCAAAATTTGTGTCGGTTAAGTAAGGAACAACTTTTTCGTTTACCAAGTTAGGCAAAACTTCCTGTAGTTCTTGGGCTAAAAAGCCGTATTCTAAATCTTCATTTAAGCCTAATCCTTTATACTCTTCTATTTTAAAATTATATTGAACTGGGTTTAAACTTTTAATCTTGGTCAATGCAGAAGTTATTTTAGAAATATCCTTTTTTAATTTTTTATCAGAAACGTTTTGCAGTTGGCCAGTATAACCTAATCCGTTTTGAAATAAGCCCCCGAATCCACTATCGGCACCCCCATTATTGTTTCTGGTACCGAAGACCCCGACTCCTTGCCAAGAACTTGTAAATGATCTTACGCCATAATTTAAGCCAGTTGTAGCATAATTTATTCCAAATATAGCTCTGCCTGTTGTTCCATTGCTCTGAGCCCAAATACCATATCCTTGTCCAGTGCCTGTATGTTCAGCGAGAACCCCACGGTCATTTTCACTTCTTCCTAGCACGCCTATACCATCGTCAGAATCTTCGCCATGTACACCAATACCATTTGTAGTATAACCTGTAATTGCATCACTAAAAGTCCCGCTCGCTTGAACAAAGAATAGATCATCTGATTCGGGATTGTTATTAGCATTTATCGAAACTTGACCATTTGATTGAAAGGTCGCACGTAACGTGTTATTTGTTCTTATACGTAAGTCTCGTGAGTTAGTAGTACCTAAAAAGTTGTTATTTTCATTAATGCCTGAATTACCAGTGATACTCCAATCCTCTCTAACATCACTTTGTACTACATTTCCATTTGTATCTACCCCCAGTAATTTAGCAGGATTATTATCATTATGGTTAGTGCTGCCATAGTCACTAAAGGTTAATGAGTTATCGTTATTTAAAACCATAGTTGTTGTAACGTCATTAACATCACTAGCATTTCCTCCTGTGGCAAAAATAAGACCAGAACTTGCTTGGTCTCCCATGTAAATTGAGGCATCGTAAAAACTACCACTATTTCTAAATGCTAAACCTGTGGTTTCGCTATTATTTGTTCGTCTTAATATAAACGCGTTTCTTCCTGTAATACCAGATAACTCTAAAGTGTTTACTCCTTGACTAATTACTCTGTTTTCGGGTAAACTGCCGTCGGTAGTATAAATGTTATCAATGTTTCCGCTATTAATTCTTATCCATTGGTTAGTTTCCCAATAATAAAAGCCTGGGCTAACACCATTATTTCCGTTAGTAGTATTAATATTATATACTAAAGTTGAATTAGATAAAGAATTATTTTGAGTCTCTGGATTTAATATAGGACTTGCAATATTTATTGCCGTAAGTTCTACTCTGGGTATTAAAACCCCATATTCAGTAGAGAATATGTCAAGTTGACCATTTGGTGTTGTTGTATTAATACCAACTTGTGCATTTAATCTAAAAATAAAAATAAAGAACAGTAAGGGTAGAATTTTAAAATTCATAATTTTGAAGCTTAAATTACATTAGTATCTTTTTTAATCAAATACATAACGTAATTTCTTTTTAGGGGGTTTGTCATTTAAAAATGCGAGGATATTATTAAGTAAATCGACATGAAAAAAAAACTTTAAAAATCAGATTAAAAATCATTTAGTTAGATTAATTGATTTTTTATGGGTGTTGAAAAAACATATTTAAGATTTCTTTATGATAAAAAAAAGCTTTATTTCCGACAATGATTTCATTTTTAAAGATGAAAGATTTGGTCTTGATCTCTATTTAAAACGAGAAGACTTAATACATCCTTTAGTGTCAGGGAATAAATTTAGAAAGCTAAAATATAACCTTCAGCAAGCAAAAGAACAAAGCAAGAAAACAATACTTACTTTTGGAGGAGCTTTTTCTAACCATATTTTGGCTACTTCCGCAGCAGCGAAATTAAATGATTTAAATTCTATTGGAATTATTAGAGGAGAGGAATTGGGAGGAGAGAACTTAGAAAAAACACTTTCTGAAAATGAAACTTTAAGAAATGCCAAAGCAATGGGAATGCAACTGCATTTTATTGATAGGGAGTCTTATCGAGATAAAGAAAATACTTTATTTATTGAGCGCTTAAAAAATAAGTTTGGAGACTTCTATTTAGTTCCTGAAGGTGGAACAAACAACTTTGCAATTAAGGGTTGCGAAGAAATTTTAACTAAAGAAGATGAAAATTTTGATGTCATCTGTTGCCCAGTAGGAACGGGAGGAACCATAGCTGGAATTATTAACTCTTCTTCTGATCATCAAAAAATCTTAGGCTTTTCTGCACTCAAAGGGGATTTCTTAAAAGAGGAAGTAGCCAGTCACGTAAAAAAAAATAACTGGGAGATTATAATAGATTATCATTTTGGTGGTTATGCTAAGGTAGATAAGGGTTTAATAGATTTTATAAATAAGTTTAAGTCTGAATATAATGTACTTTTAGACCCTATTTACACAGGGAAAATGATGTATGGTATTTTGGATATGATTGAAAAAGGTGAATTTTCTAAAAATACACGTATTTTAGCGGTTCATACAGGAGGTTTACAAGGAATTTCTGGAATAAATAAAAAATTGGTACGTAAAAATTTACCACAAATTATTAGTTAAGCATGAAAGGAAAAATTCTTATTTTATTGTTATCAGCGGGTCTTATCGTAAGTTCGTGTGGAAGTAAAAAGAATGTCGTTAAATCTAATAAAGATAAGAGAGAGAAAGTTATCATTACGAATGAAAATTCGAATTATAATCACAATGAGAATGATAAAGCTGTAACTCCCAACTCCAATACTACTCCAGTAGATTCTTCAGAAAAAACTAAAGAAAACACAGTACCCGTTTTTGAAGATAATAATGAGCGTTACATTTATAATTATGCTCAAATAGCAAAAGATGAAATGTCTCTTTACGGAATTCCGGCAAGTATAACCATTGCGCAAGGAATACTAGAGTCTAGCGCAGGAAGAGGAGAACTTACTTTAAAGTCTAACAATCATTTCGGTATAAAATGTAATGGTTGGGAAGGAGAGAAGGTATATCATGATGACGATACCTACCAAGAATGTTTTAGAAAATATAAAGATCCTAAATATAGCTTTAGAGATCACTCTTTATTTTTAAAAGATAGAAGAAGATACTCTTCACTTTTTAATCTTAAAAAAGATGATTATAAAGGATGGGCGTATGGCCTTAAAAAGGCTGGATATGCCACAGATCCTCGTTATCCTGCAAAACTTATTAGTATTATAGAAAGATACCAATTGCAACGTTTTGATGACGAAGTTTTAGGAAATGGTAGTAGAGAAGGCAACCCTTCTAAAGAAACCAAAGTAGATTACACAAGTATTCGTTACACTGTAAAAAAAGGAGATACCTTATATAGCATTTCACAACGTTATAATCTTACTGTAGAAGAATTAAAATCTATCAATAAATTAAAAAGTGATGGTTTATCAATAGGCCAAAAACTTTATGTAAAAACACTTTAAAAGAAATACACTTTATGTTGTATCAAAGAAGCAGTCAACTTTTTCAAGAAGCAAAAAAATATATTCCGGGTGGAGTAAATTCACCAGTAAGAGCCTTTAGTGCGGTAGGAGGAGATCCTATTTTTATTAAAGAAGCAAAGGGAGCTTACATCTATGATGAAGACGGACGAGAATACATAGACTACATCAATTCTTGGGGACCTATGATTTTGGGTCACGCTCACCAACCTGTAATTGATGCTATTATTGAAAAAACTAAAAAAGGTACTTCTTTTGGAACTCCCACCGAAATAGAAACTCAAATCGCCAAGCTAGCCACTACAATGGTTCCCAATATAGACCAAATTAGAATGGTGAATAGCGGGACAGAAGCTTGTATGAGTGCAGTTAGATTGGCAAGAGGTTTTACGGGGAAAGATAAAATTATCAAATTCGCAGGTTGCTACCACGGTCACAGCGATTCTTTTCTTATTCAGGCTGGGAGCGGAGCGGTTACTTTTGGTACACCTAATAGTCCTGGAGTTACTAAAGGGACTGCAAAAGATACTTTACTCGCTCAATTCAATAACTTGTTGAGTGTAGAAGAGTTAATTGCCGCCAATAAAAACGAGATTGCTTGTATCATTTTAGAGCCAGTTGCTGGTAATATGGGGTGTATTCCTCCACAAGAAGGCTTTTTAGAAGGACTCCGTGAATTGTGTGATGAGCATGAGATCTTGCTTATTTTTGATGAGGTAATGACTGGTTTCCGTCAAGCGGAAGGAGGAGCACAACAGCGACTAAATGTAAATACAGATATTGTAGCATTTGGTAAAGTTATAGGAGGCGGACTTCCAGTAGGAGCTTTTGCCGCCCGAAAAGAAATTATGGATTATCTAGCGCCTATCGGTCCGGTGTATCAGGCAGGAACCCTTAGCGGAAATCCTTTAGCGATGGCAGCAGGTTTGGCAATGCTTACCGAACTTCACAACAATCCTGAAATCTTTAAAAGTATCGATGAGAAAACCGTTTACCTTAAAGAAGGTTTAGATAAAGTACTAACGAAAAACGGAGTTGCATTTACGATTAATCAAATAGGGTCGATGATCTCTGTTCATTTTTCAGAAACCCCTGTGGTAGATTTTGAAAGTGCCGCTTTAGGAAATAATGAATACTTCAAGAAATTCTTCCACGGAATGTTAGAAGAAGGTATTTACATTGCTCCAAGTGCTTTTGAAACCTGGTTTATATCTGAAGCTTTATCATACACAGATCTTGATAAAACTATCGCTGCGGCAGATAAAATTACCGCTACGTGGTAGGTTTATAATTCCGTAAAGACTTTTAAAAACCTCCTAACTATTTTTATTCTAAAATAGTTAGGAGGTTTTTTATTCATGGAAAATGTTCCTCTGTAAATTTTGAAATTTCAGTATCATACTTCTGAAGTATGGGGAGCGTCATTGAGGTGGTTACTTGAAATATCTATTAATTAAAAACTCTCAAGTAGAGCAGGGGTGTATTTTAATGGAGTTAAATGTTATAAATGCTTATTAATCTCTAACAACTCCTCCAGATAATCCCTCTTATTGGAAAGCCTAGGGATTTTATGCTGTCCGCCAAGTTTATTGTTTTGCTTAGACCACGTATAGAACAATTGTTCTTTAGCGATATGTACTTTAAGCATATTAAGAGTCACGTTATTTTTTCTTTTAGCTTCGTAGTCGCTATTAAGGGTTTGCAAAGTTTCATCTAAGCAACGTTCAAAATGGTGAAGATTTTCAGGCGGAGTTTTAAACTCAATAATCCATTCGTGGGCGCCTTTATTTTTGCCTTCCATAAAAATAGGTCCAGCCGTATAATCTACAATTTCGCAGGCGGTTAATTTAGTTGCTTTTTTTAGCGCTTGTTCTGCATTTTCGATAATGAGTTCCTCTCCAAAAACATTAATATGGTGTTTGGTTCTCCCCGTAACTTTTACTCTGTAAGGGTAAGTAGAGGTAAATCTAACTGTGTCTCCTATTTTATAACGCCATAAACCCGCATTGGTAGTAATGATAATCGCGTAATTAACACCAATTTCTACTTCGCTTAACGGAATTACTTTTTCTTCTAAAGAACCATAGCTGTCCATCGGGATAAACTCATAGAAAATACCGTAGTCTAACATGAGTAAAAGCTCTTTGCTATCATTCCTATCTTGTACGGCAAAAAAACCTTCTGATGCATTGTAGGTCTCGTAATATTTAAAATTAGGCTTAGAAATTAAATTATGATATTGTTCTTGATAAGGTTCAAAACTTACACCGCCATGAAAATAGACTTCCAAATCTGGCCACACCTCTTGTAAACTTGCTTTTTGGGTGTATTGCATCACATTGTTAAGAAGCACCAACATCCAAGAAGGAACTCCAGCTAAACTGGTGACATTCTCTTGAATAGTACTTTTAACAACGGCTTGCATTTTGGCTTCAAAATCACTCATCAATGATATTTCGTTGTTGGGCGTAGAGCTGTATGTAGCCCAAAATGGCATATTGTCA
Source organism: Mesonia sp. K4-1 (assembly GCF_008017825.1). Lineage (NCBI taxonomy): Bacteria > Pseudomonadati > Bacteroidota > Flavobacteriia > Flavobacteriales > Flavobacteriaceae > Mesonia > Mesonia sp. K4-1. Next base: position 173,383 of record NZ_VRLS01000052.1, on the reverse strand, counting down.
ATAAGAATAGCCGATAAATCTCCGAATACCGTTCCGTTTTCTCTGTATAATTCTTTACTTCCGCCTAAGCGTAAACTCTTTCCTGTAAACAGTTGAGAGTTCTCATTGTTATTTAAATAAAGGCATAGCAAATCTTTACTCGCAGCATAATGACAGTCTTCTAAAGACTCTGGACTTACAGGTATAAATTTGCTTTTAGCATTGGTGGTTCCGCTAGATTTTGCAAACCACTTTATAGGAGTGGGCCAAAATATGTTGTTTTCACCTCGACGACTTCTTTCTATTAAGGGTTCTATATCTTCATAAGATTGAACAGGTACTCTTTCCTTAAATGTAGTGTAATTGCGTATGCTAGCGAAATCGTGTTTTTGTCCAATAAGTGTGTGTTTTGATTTTTCGATTAACTGATGCAAAATCTCACTTTGAACTTCATGTGGATATTTTATGAATAGCTCCATTTGATGGATTCTTTTCTTTAAGAACCAGGAAGCAATTGAATTTACAATAGGAATTGGCATTAATCGTGTATATTTAAACCTTTATTGAAAGTTATAAAAATAAAACTTAAAAGTTGATAGAATCACTTTCTTAGTAAAAATAAAAAAAATATGCTATTTGAAGGAGTACTAAAAAAAATGCCTACCGAATTAAAAGAGAAAGTTCAATACTACTTAGTATTTGAGAACGATTTTCTTCACCTAAATCAAATTTTAGATCAAAAAATAAGTTTATCATTCTTAAAATTTCAATGTCTTAATTGTGGTAAAGACAAGAAAATTTTTAGACAGGGATTTTGTTATGACTGTTTTTATGAAATCCCACAGGCAGGAGATTGGATTATGAAACCAGAACTCAGCACGGCTCATTTAGATAAAGAAGACAGAGATCTAGAATATGAAAAAAGAGTTCAGCTTCAGCCACATATTGTTTATTTAGCAAATTCTAGTAATGTAAAAGTGGGGGTAACCAGAAAGACTCAAGTTCCTACACGTTGGATAGATCAAGGAGCTCACGAAGCTTTAGAAATTTTAGAAGTTCCTAATCGATACCTTGCCGGAATTGCCGAAGTAGCTCTTAAAGATCATATAGCCGATAAAACCAATTGGCGAACCATGCTTAAAAATGAAATTGAGGATGTAAACTTAGAAGAAACTAGAAATAAATTGGTAGAGTTTTTACCCGAAGAAGTTGAGTCTTATATCTTAAAAAATAACAAAGAAACAGAAATTAATTTTCCTGTTTTATCTTACCCAACGAAGCTTAAAAGTTTAAACCTTCAAAAGAAGTTAGATTATAGCGGCGTGCTTAAAGGGGTTAAAGGGCAATATTTAATCTTTGAAGATAATACCGTATTTAATATACGTAGCAATGAAGGGCTTTATGTGAGATTAGAGATAAACTAATTTGCTAATGAGTACAAATAGAAAAAGGTTCGATAAAATTTATCGAACCTTTTTTATATTATAAATAAGCGAAAGCCTATTATATATCTTCTTGATCTCTTAAATGCTGAATATAAGAAGCTTTTTGAATTTGTCTTCTTTTCTCCACAGATGGTTTTGTGAAATGTTTGTTATCTCTTAATTTCTGAAGCGTTTTAGTATCACGATACTTTCTTTTTAAACGTTTTAAAGCACGCTCTATCTTTTCACCGTCTTTTACTTTTACAATTAGCATATAGTGTTTTTTTAATATTAAATTTTATAATGATACTTCAAGTATCGCGTCCAATAATTGAAAACAAATAGTTTTGCAAAAAAATTGAGGTGCAAAGATATAAATAAATATCTATAAATGAAGTAAAAATGAATTATTTACGAAATTATCCTAAATAATTTCTCAAGATTTTATTTTTCGATGAATCTTTTAGTTTTCGTATCCCTTTCTCTCGTATCTGTCTAACGCGTTCTCTAGTAAGACCAAAGGTTTCTCCAATTTCTTCCAAACTCATAGCTTGGTGATTTCCTAAGCCATAAAATAATTTAATTACATCTGCTTCACGTGTAGATAAAGTATCTAAAGCTCTGGTAATTTCTATAGTTAAAGAATCATGCATTAAAGATTGGTCTGGGTTGGGCGAATCTCCGCTATTCACAACATCATATAAGCTAGAGGTTTCTCCTTCTCTTAAAGGAGCATCCATAGATAAATGCCTTCCAGAGTTTTTTAAAGATTGTCTTACGACACTAATACTCAAATCTAATTCTTTAGCAATCTCTTCAGCTGTCGGTGGTCTTTGATTGGTTTGCTCTAAATGAGAGAAAGCTTTATTGATCTTGTTAATAGAACCGATTTTATTCAGCGGTAAGCGAACAATTCTACTTTGTTCTGCTAAAGCTTGTAATATAGATTGACGTATCCACCAAACGGCATAAGATATAAATTTAAAACCTCTAGTTTCGTCAAACCTCTTAGCAGCTTTAACCAAACCTACATTACCTTCATTAATTAAATCGGGTAAGGTAAGCCCTTGATTTTGATATTGTTTGGCAACTGAAACCACAAAACGAAGATTTGCTGTAGTTAGTTTGTCTAAAGCTATTTGATCTCCTTCTCTAATTTTTTGAGCCAGTTCTACTTCTTCTTCAGCAGTAATCAAATCTACTTTACCAATATCTTGCAAGTACTTGTCTAAAGAAACCGATTCTCTATTGGTTACTTGCTTGGTAATTTTTAGTTGTCTCATATAGTAAAACTGTTTTTTATGTAAGTTAGCAAAAAAGCGCTAACCAAGGGTTTTATTTTTTATCTTTTCCTTTTCCAAAAAGATCTTTAAGGACATTGCCTGCGGCTTCTTTAATTTTATCCTCTTTATCTTTTGGTTGTGTTGTGGTTGTATCTTTAGTAGTCGTATTTGTTGTCTCTTCTTTACCACCACCCAATAAATCTTTTATTTTATCTTTAGTTTTGTCTATTGCTTTATCTTTTTGAGTAGCAATAATTTGCTGTGTTAACTCTTGTACAGCTTGTTTAGTATTTACATTTACGTTAGGACTAGTAAAAGTTCCGCTTAAGCCAATAGGTAGGGCTACGGTCATAGTCTCTAGGTCTGATGCACTTAATTTTGCGATTTCTCCACCAACACTAGAACCAAGATATTTAGCAGGAACATCTAATGATAAGGTATAATCCATTACATTTTCAAAACTGTGTGAACCTCCAGCAGTAATATTTATTCCTTTAATATTAAAATCAAAAGGTTTTACGTTGACTTTACCATCACTAAAGGATAAATTGGTTTGTAGGTTCTTTAAATCTAAATTATCTAAATTGATGAAATCTAACCTTCCGTCGAGTTTAGCTAATAAAGGTGTTTTTTCAGAATTTACTTTTGCATCTAAAATTTGAGCAAAAGCATCTCCTGCTAAACTTGCGATGATGGGTGTAAAGTCATTATTTAAATTCCCCTTAAGGTTAATCGTAGTATTTAAATCTCCTTGAAGGGCTTTAGCTAGAGGAGCCATAGTTTGTATAATTTCTAATCCGTTAAAAGATTGTACAATGTCTATACTCTTCAATCCAAGATTCATATCAAAAGTTGGAGTAGTATTTTTAGTAGATACATTCCCGCTAATTCCTATATTTCCTCCAAAAATATTAGAAGTTACATTTTCTAATTTTGCGGTTTCATCTTTAATAATAACCGCTCCTTTTACGTTAGTTAAGGTAAGATCGTCATATAAAACCTTGTTAGCGGTGAAGTCTAATCGGGCATCCAAGAAAGAAGGGATTTTTATAGCCTCTTCTTTGCTGGTAGAACTAACTTTATTTTCTTGAGTTGTTTCGGTTTTTGCTTCCGCGGAAGCGACCATGAAATCGTTTAATGAAAAAGTATTAGACTGGACATTAAATCTACCTTTTAAATCTTGATCTGAAAATAAGTATCCCATTAGATTTTCTAAAGACCCCGAAATATTAGCATCGGTTTGTCCAGATTTTATCTGCATCTCTTCTAAAGCAACTTTTGTGGTGTTAAAATTAAGGCTGGCTTTAGCAATATTTACATCATTAGGAATCTCGGGAGAGACGTATTTAAAATTGGTGATACTGGCTTTACCGTTACTTTTTACATTTTGATATTGTTCTCTTTCAATAGAGTTCATATCAAAGTTAGTAGTGAAATTAGCTTTAAGAATACCGTTTAAATCCATCTCTAAATCGATAGGGTAAGCTTTTTTAAGATTGGCAAGGTTTAAAGTCCCATTCACGGCAAGGTTAACCAACATATTTTCGGTAAGGTTTTTAAAATTTCCTTTAGCAGAAAATACATCTTGATCTATTTGAAAATTAAGCTGATCTAAGTTTAGGTAGGTGTCTTCAACAAGGCCTGTTTCATTTTTAAGAACAGCATCTAATTTTATATTCTCTACACGTTTAGGTAATTCTGCGTATTTAAAAGAAGCGTTATCACTTTTTACCGAAATATCTAATTGAGGAATATGAGTTTCATCTACAATACCTTTAATACTTCCGTTAAGCATAAAATCTCCTGTGGTTTCAACACCGTCTAGATTTTTAGCATAGGTTTCTGGTATTACCGCCAAGAAATTTTTAAAGTCTGATGATGGAGTTTTAAACGTTAAATCTATCTCGTCATTATTCTCGTTAACTTTCACAAATCCATTAAAGGTTAATGGCAATTGATTGATGTAAGCTTCGTTTTCTAAGAAAGTATATTTTTGGTTTTCTAAATCGAGTTCAAAGTCGGCATCTAATTTTAACTTGTGACCTTTAAGGTAATTGATGCTGTCTAACTCAAAAGAGATAATTCCTTCTGAAGTAGTTTCTAGTTTTGTTGTTGCCGCAGAAAAATCTCCTGTTCCTTCATGATTAAACTCAGAAATTTTTAAAAACGTTTTGGTTTTTTCGTCTAAATAGTTAATTCTGGTGTTGTTAATCTCATAGTGCTGAACATCTAAAGAAAGTCCGCCAGTGCTAGCAGTATCTTGAGTAGAAGTTGGGGGAGTTTTTTTAGCAATATCGTAATTAGCATTCCCCAAAGAATCTACCTTTATATTTACATAAGCCGTATTTAAAATAAGCTCATTAATACTTAAAGGTTCATCACCGCTTTTAAACAGTTGAGGAATATCCATGCTTAATTTAATTTCTTCTCCAGAAGCCAATGTATCTCCTGCAAAAGGTTCTTTATTAATAACGCTAAGGTTTTTTAAAGTTACTAAAGCATCGGGAAAGCTTTTATATAGGCTTAAATCTAGCTCTTCCCAGCTTACAGTAGCATTTATATTATTGTTGATCGATTTTTTTATTGCTTTTTCAATTGGCCCTTTAAAAAGAATAGGAGCCAAGAAAATAAGGATGATTAAAACCCCGAGTACAATTCCGATTATTTTTAATGATTTTTTCATAATTACTCTATGCTTAATTCTTGAGTTGATTTTAAGTTAAATTTCTTTCTAAAAATATATACTGCTAGGTACAAAAAAGGAGTGTCTAGTAATGCTATTAATACTTTAAATAAAAAGCCGCTTAATAGTAAAACACCAAACAAATCCCATTCAATTTCATTAAAACTACATAGCAATAGTAGTACCACAAAGGTATCTACAAATTGAGACAAAAACGTAGAAAAATTGTTACGTAACCATAAATGTTTCCCTTGGGTTAATTTCTTCCAAAAATGGTACAATTGTATGTCTACCAATTGAGCTAATAAATAAGCCATCATCGATGCCATTACAGCAATTGCGGTAGAACCAAACACCGTATTAAATAAGTTGTCATCTATAGGTGACCAGGCTGTAGCAGGTACTTGTGCGGCTACGTAAATAATAAATAATGAAAATACAGAAGCGAAAATTCCTGCAATGACAACTTGGTTAGCTTTTTTCTTTCCGTAAATTTCACTTATAAGATCGGTGATAAGAAACGTAATAGGATAGGGCAAAATACCTACAGATATTTCAAAACGATGAATACCGAAAAAATCCCAATAGAAAAATTTTTTAAATATTAAGTTAGAAACCACTAAAGCCGATATAAATAGTGCCCCCAAAATAAAGTACACTTTATAGGCCAATAACTTTTTGCTCCCTTTCAATTAAACTAAATTTGTTAATATCTCTAAACGGCAAATTTAGGAGTATGTAAATTTGTTTTGCTTAATTTGCTGTGAAATTGTAGAACCCATTCTGTTAAATTTTTGAAAAAATCCACACTAACATACATTGCTTTAGGAAGTAATCAAGGAGATAGACATCAATACTTACAATTAGCAGTAGATGCAATTCAAGAAAGAATTGGAGATGTCGTACAGATTTCTTCCATTTATGAAACTGCGGCATTTGGTTTTGAAGGTCAAGATTTTTTTAATGCTTGCCTAGCTGTAAAAACTAGATTTTCGGCTAAAAAGGTTCTTCAACATCTATTAGATATCGAAAATTTGTACGGGAGGCAGCGTTCCATTAATGGCTATCAAAATAGGACATTAGATTTAGATATTCTTCTTTACGGAAATGAGTTGATAAGCGAAAAAGATTTAGAAATTCCTCACGCTCATTTGCATCAACGAGATTTTGTTCTTTTTCCCTTAACGGAAATAGCAGCAGAAACGATTCATCCTCAATCTCAAAAAAGCATTCAACAATTAAAAGGTGAATTGTCCGCAAGTCAAATTAAAATTTCTTCTGAAAAACTGAAAGTAAAAACTCTAAATCTTAACCATTATAAATATATAGCTATAGAAGGCAATATAGGAGCTGGTAAGACGAGTTTAGCCACTATGATTGCTGAAGACTATCAGGCAAAACTTATTTGCGAGCGGTTTAAAGACAATCCCTTTTTACCTAAATTTTATAAAGATCAACACCGTTATGCTTTTCCTTTAGAAATGTCTTTTTTAGCAGATCGCTACCAGCAATTGCTCGATGATATTTCACAGTACGATTTGTTTAGTGATTTTATGGTGGGCGATTACGATATTTATAAATCCCTCATTTTTGCTAAAGTAACCTTGCAACAAGAAGAGTTTAATCTTTATAAAAAGCTTTTTGATATTATGTATAAAGATTTGGCAAAGCCAGATTTATACGTGTATCTCTACCAAAACACAGAGCGTTTATTAGAGAATATAAAAAAGCGAGGTAGAAGTTACGAACAAAAAATTCCTGCAGATTACTTAGAAAATATTAATAAAGGCTATCTAAATTTTATAAAAAACCAGCAACATCTTAATGTAAAAGTCATTGATATTTCTCACTTAGATTTTGTAGAACACCGAGAGGATTATTTAAAAATTTTGGAAGAGATTCAAGAATAAACTAACTTTAAATGTAAAATTTTAAAGATGAGTTACGGATCGGGTCACGTTTTTGATATGATTAATCGCATGAAGCAAAATAGAGCTTTGCGTGGTTCTAATCGTCAAAAATTTAAAAAGAATAGCAGTCATTTATATAAAACTCAAAAAAGCGAAAGCCCATTTTTAAAAAAATATTCTAAAGAAAAAATAGAACAAGTAAGGTCTGAGATTAAAAATAAAGCTAACAAAGTAAATAAAAAACAGGAGATAGTGTTTTGGTCATTTATAACTTTCGGGGTTATATTTATTATCTTATTCTTGATTTATTTTTAGAAATTTACTTATGCATTTTCGCAAATAGATCCCAAATGACTACACCGGCACTTACCGATATGTTTAAAGAATGTTTACTCCCGTATTGCGGAATTTCAATAACATAATCACTCGCTGAAACGACACTTTGCTGTACTCCTTTTACTTCATTCCCAAAAACAATAGCATAGGTTTCATCGTTTTTAGGAGAAAAATCATTTAGCATTACAGCATCTTCAGCCTGTTCGATGCTCAAAATTTTCACTCCTTTTTCACGGAGTTCTTTGATCACGTCTTCGGTGTTTTCTTGATGCTCCCACACCACAGTATCGGTGGCGCCTAAAGCGGTTTTTTGAATGTCTTTATGAGGTGGGGTGGCGGTAATTCCGCAAAGAAAAATTTTTTCAATCAAAAAAGCATCGGCAGTTCTAAAAACAGATCCTATATTATTAAGGCTTCTAATATTGTCTAAGATAACGATTAATGGAGTTTTTTTAGCTTCTTTAAAATCTTCAATAGATTTTCTGTCAAGCTCGCTGTTTTTTAATTTTCTATTTTTCATAACTGCGAAAATAATGAAAACTTATAAACAGGAAAGCATTTTACGTCTTCTGTGAAACATAGAATTCTTATTTTTACTTCTTGATTAAAAAAGAAAAATTTTGACTGCAAAAAAAGCTCCCAAAGTAACGCCATTAATGAAACAATATAACGCCATTAAGGCTAAATATCCCGATGCGATGTTGTTGTTTCGGGTGGGCGATTTTTATGAAACCTTTGGGGAAGATGCTATTAAAGCAGCGAGAATTTTGAATATTGTACTTACCAATAGAAATAACGGTGGCGAAAAACTCGAATTGGCTGGCTTTCCCCATCATTCTTTAAATAATTATTTGCCTAAACTGGTAAAAGCTGGGCAGCGGGTAGCAATTTGCGATCAACTAGAAGATCCTAAACAAACCAAAAAAATTGTAAAACGAGGGGTAACCGAATTGGTAACTCCTGGCGTTTCGTTGAACGATGAGGTGTTACAGAGTAAAAGCAATAACTTTTTGGCTGCAGTACAATTTGGAAAAAAACTTTACGGAATTTCATTCTTAGACGTTTCTACAGGAGAGTTTTTAACTGCTCAAGGTGATGCAGAACATATTGATAAGCTTTTACAGAATTTTCAACCTAGTGAAGTTTTAATTCCGAAAAAGAATAGAAAAAACTTTACGGAATTATGGGGAGAGAATTTTCATACCTTTTATCTCGAAGATTGGATTTTTCAACCCGATTATGCAGATGAGACGCTAACCAACCATTTTCAAACGAAAAACTTAAAAGGTTTTGGTGTAGATCGATTACCCGAAGGGATTATAGCCTCTGGTGCAGTTTTGCATTATTTAGCCGAAACTCAGCATAAACAATTGCAACACATTTCTTCCTTATCGAGAATTGCCGAAGAAGAGTATGTGTGGATGGATAGGTTTACCATTCGCAATCTAGAACTTTATCAAGGAAACGCTTTACAGGCGGTGACGCTTTTAGATGTGATAGATAAAACACTTTCTGCTATGGGAGGAAGGTTGTTAAAACGTTGGTTGGCACTTCCGTTAAAGAATAAAGAAAAGATTGAAGCAAGGCATGCAGTGGTGAAATATTTTATTAAAAATCCGCAGCAGCGAAAAGAAATACAGGAACATATAAATAAAATTGGAGATTTAGAGCGTTTAATTTCTAAGGTCGCCACTCAAAAAATAAGTCCGCGAGAAGTTGTTCAGTTAAAAAAATCATTAGATGCGATTCTTCCTATTAAGGAACTTTCCGCATCGAGCGAAGCAGAAGCTTTGCAGGTTATTTCAGAAAATTTACACAGTTGTGATTTGCTTCGTAAAAAGATAGAAGAGTCTTTACACGAGGAAGCTCCCGTAAATATTAATAAAGGAAATGCGATTGCAACAGGATTTTCTCAAGAGCTGGACGAGCTGCGACAATTGGCATTTTCTGGGAAAGATTATTTAGATAAGATGCTTGCGCGTGAGGTGGAAGCGACAGGAATTACGAGTTTAAAGATAGCTAGTAATAATGTTTTTGGGTATTATATAGAAGTACGAAACGCTCACAAAGACAAAGTACCCGAAAGTTGGGTGAGAAAACAAACCCTAGTGAATGCCGAACGTTACATTACCGAAGAGCTAAAAGAATACGAATCCAAAATTTTAGGAGCCGAAGAGAAAATTTATGCTTTAGAGCAAGAGATATTTCATAAAATGGTGCTTTGGATGGCCGATTATATAGAGGTGATTCAAAAAAATGCTTCTCTTGTAGCGCGTTTGGACTGCTTGCAAAGTTTTGCACAATTGGCATTAGAAGAAAACTACTGTGAACCTACGATAAATATGGGGCACGATTTATACATTGAAGAAGGGAGGCATCCTGTAATTGAAAAACAATTGCCAGCGGGTGAGTTGTATGTTTCTAATAATGTAAGTTTAGATAGAGCCGAGCAGCAAATTATCATGATTACTGGTCCTAATATGAGTGGTAAGTCGGCTATCTTAAGGCAAACAGCATTAATTGTATTGTTAGCTCAAATGGGTAGTTTTGTGCCAGCAAAAGCGGCCGAAATAGGTTTAGTAGATAAAATTTTTACCAGAGTGGGAGCAAGTGACAATATTTCACTGGGAGAATCTACTTTTATGGTAGAAATGAACGAAACCGCCAATATTCTTAATAACTTATCGGAAAGAAGCTTAATACTGCTCGATGAGATAGGGAGAGGAACAAGTACTTATGACGGTATTTCGATTGCTTGGGCGATAAGCGAATATTTACACGAACACCCTTCTAAAGCAAAAACTCTATTTGCAACCCATTATCACGAATTAAATGAAATGACACAAACGTTTACACGGATTAAAAATTATAACGTTTCTGTAAAAGAATTAAAAGATAATGTGTTGTTTTTAAGAAAACTCACTCCGGGTGGCAGCGAACATAGTTTTGGAATTCATGTGGCTAAGATGGCAGGTATGCCTCAACAGGTATTACACAGAGCAAATAAGATATTGAAAAAGCTTGAAAAGTCTCATGGAGAAGAAGGTTTAAGTAATCAAGTAAAAAAAGCTACAGAAAAAGAACCTCAACTAAGTTTTTTTAAATTAGATGATCCTTTATTAGAAGAAATAAAAGAAGATATATTACATATTGATATTGATACACTTACGCCAGTGGAGGCGTTGATGAAATTAAATGAAATTAAGAGAATGCTAGGGGTGCAGCAGTCTAAAACAGAAAAAAAATAAATTTTCTTTCGATTTTTCTTTGAAAAGCTAAAAAAAGGATTAAATTTGCATCCGCAATCACGATTGCACGTTCATTTACAGATTACGCGAAAATAGCTCAGTTGGTAGAGCGCCACCTTGCCAAGGTGGAGGTCGCGGGTTCGAATCCCGTTTTTCGCTCAGAGTCTACTAGTTATTTATATACTTTATAAAAACATATTGGCTCGGGTGGTGGAATTGGTAGACACGTTGGACTTAAAATCCAATGAACATTAGTTCGTACGGGTTCAAGTCCCGTCCCGAGTACTCAAAGCCTTGTTAATCTTTTGATTTTCAAGGCTTTTTTGGTTTTTTAGAATTAATCGAGTAGTTTTATGTTGTAATTGTAGTTAGGTTGTTTTAATCGTCAAGACGATGGTAATATAATTTTGCAGCTTCTTCAATTTCGTTATCAAGATCTCCGTCAAATTTCAGTCCGAATATTTTCCAAGTATCGTTCGGTTTATAAAATTCAAAAGTAAATCTAATTGGTTGGCGGTCATACTTTCCTAAATAGCTCAATAAAATAAAGCTTTCTCCAAGTTTCTTTTCTAAGATCAGCTCATAGCCATAAAATTTTCCTACAAAATCAGTATTGAGACCCTCCATTTTATTTTTTAAATCTGTTATTGCATCGGTAGCTCTATCCATCCATTGATTAGTTTTGTAGAGATTGTCAATTGCAATAGTTGCGCTTTGTTCTTGATATTGAGTGAAAAAATTCTCAACCTGCTCTTTAGGCTTATTTTGAGAGAGAACGCTTATAGTTATAAATAAGAATAGAAATGAGAATGTTTTTTTCATTGTATAGTTTATGATTAAAATGTTTTGTGAAACCTAAAGATAATATAAAATTAGAATCGAAAAGATTTTACTATATAGTCTAATGTTAGAAATATGTAATAGTGAATATAGTTTAATCAAAAATATATTGTAAGGTTAGAGAAGTTAAATAACCACCTTCAAAATCACCTATACCATATAAATAAGAAGCCCGTATTCCAAATGCTTGAGAGGCGATTTTAAACTGGTATCCTAAATTTACCATAGGACCATTGATGTTTTCTTTAACGAAAGTGTCTTCTTCTATATTGTTTTCGTCAAGACTTAAGCCGGCTTGTTCAAAGCTATATCCTAAACCAAAAAAACCACCAGATTTATTTTTTGTAAATGAGGCTTTTGTGCTGGCAAGACCAAAATTAAAGTCGATGCTTATGGGTATATGAAATGTAATTGGATTTTTGTCAGCAAAATTATTTTTCAAATTATATCCAATTCCCAAGTTAGTACCAACAGATATAGTGGAAGATTCTCCAGTTTTAAAGATATTAAGTCTTGGAGAATAAGTTATTCCCACAGCGTGTAAGTTTGCATTTCTTGTGCCTAAAAAGCCAGTAGCACCTATAGCATGAGAAAATGTTTGTTGAGCATTTATAAGATTTGAGGAAAAAATTATGAATATTAAAAGTAGTAGTTTTTTCATAGTGGAGTTAATAAGGTAAGTTTAGGTTAAAAGAGATGAGCTTATTATTTTACTGTTATTATGCTAATATAAAAATTACAGAAAATAGATTGATAATTAAGAGAAATTTCTAAATATCATGTGTTGATAAGCGGTTTGTAGATTTTTAAATTGTCTCTGAATAGATGTGTCATTCTCTATAGCTACCATTCCCAGCAAAGGAATTATTTGAAAAGATTCCTCGTAGCAGTAGGCAGCGAGTTCTTTTGCAATTGATGATAGGTCGCTTTCTAAATTTGGTTGTTCTTCTAAATGGTTTTGCCAACTCTTCTTTAATGTATGATAAAATTGAGACGAAGTGTTTTCTAAGTGGGTTTTGATTTCTAAGATTCTGACACTGATAACCTCATAACGTTCTGGTTGATGATTTTTCCAGATCTCTTCTTTACTGGATACAAATTCAGAAATATCTTCAAAAAGATTCTTAGTAATTCCTATAATAACCGGAGTGAAACAAGCTATTGCAAAATTTATAAAAGGATAAGTGGATATGGGATATTCGTTATATCTAGGGTTTGTAGATAAATCAAATAAATGATCCTTAGGAATAAAGGCTTCTTGGGTTTCTATAGAATGACTACAGGTTAAAGGCAATCCTATGGCATTCCAATCTTTTTTAATTATAACTGATTTGCTGGGAATAATAATAGCAATGGGTTTCTTTTCTTTAATTGTAACTGCAGTAAATAATGAAGCTTGCTCAGAGCCACTACAGTATTTCCAACTACCACTTAATGCATAGCCATTGGGTAGAGAGATTAGTTTGCTAGAAGGTTTTCCGCTTCCAGCGACTAAAGCATTTTTAGGAGAAAAATTTTCCTTTGCAACCTTCTCATTACAATAATCGGCGAAATAAGCTCCACCGACACCAATACCCAATAACCAGCCCCAGTTCCCGTCAAGAAAGGAAGCATTTTCTATCCATTTGGTACCTTCGTCTAAGCTTAAAGCAAGGCCGTTATAGTTTTTACCTAAAAACATTTTAAAGAGTTTAGCTTTGTAATGTTTTTCTAACGCTAAAGCAGAAAGTTTTCCTTGCGGATGACAATTTTCTCTTTGAAAATAGTGCTGGAAATCTATTCGATTTTCTTTTATCCAGACAGTATTGTTGTCTTTTATAGCTTCAATAGCCTCGTCCCACATACACGGAATGTTTTATTCATATAATTATAAACAAAAATCCCCTCCTGTAAGGGAAGGGATTTTCTATTTCACTAAAGAAAAAGATTACATGTCGTCGTTACCTTCAACTTCGTCTTCAACTTCTTGAGCAGCATTGTCTACAGCTTCACCAGTTTCATTGGCAGCGTTTTCAATTGCATCTCCAGTGTCTTCAGCAGCATCTTCAATGGCATTTCCTGCATCGTTTGCAGCATCTTCCATATCGTTACCTGCTTCGTCCATTTCGTTTTCAGCTTCGTCCATGTTCATTTCAACTTCTTCTTTTTTGTTTTCTTCTCTACAAGAAGTGAATGCTGTTGAAAATGCAAATAACATAGCTAGCATTATTACTGATTTCTTCATAATTTTTGGTTTTGTGTATTAGTATTAAATTTAATTATCGTCTCCGATTTTTTCAATTTCTTGATTTACTTCTTTATTTACCTCGTCGTCTACTTTTTCTGCAGTACGCTCTAAGATTCCTTTGTCTTCTTTAGCTTCTACCTCAACTTCTTTTACTACTTCAACTTCTTTTACTTGTTCTTCAGATTTCTTTTCTTCTCTACAAGAACTAAATACAAGTGCGAAAGTTAAAAAGCTTAATGCTAAAAATGATTTTTTCATTTGTTGCTAATTGTTATGGTTAATGTTGGGGCTAAATTATATATTTTAACAATACTAAAATAGAAAACTCTAATAAAATTTTATTAAATTTTTAATTAAAATGATTCTTTATGAGGTAGATACTGTGTGTTTTAAAAGATTTTTTCTTTAATTTCCATCATAATTCTATTTTTTGCACCTCTATTTTTCTCGATGAATCGGAAAGAATTCTTACCTGTGTCAATTCTAAAGTCAGTATCCATAACTAATTTTTTAACTATAGTCTGAAGAGCCTGAGAATCAGTCACACTGAATAACGCTTTTTCTTTTATGAGTAGATCTGCCTCTGGAAATTTCTTATGATTTTCTCCTATTATGATAGGTACACCAAATGTGGCGGGTTCTAAAATATTGTGTAACCCTGTATTCCCTGCAGCGCCACCCACATAGGCAATATCCGCGTAAGCGTAAAGTCTAGAAAGCAAACCAATATTGTCTATAATAAGTACTTGCTTGTCCCTTAAACTCGATTTTTGAAGTTGAGAATGTAAGATGTACGAGGTCTTTAGTTTTTCCGTTAAAGAATGAATTCGCTTTTTTTCTACTTCATGGGGTGCGATTATAAACTTCAATTCGGGGTTTTTATGTATTACCTCTAGTAAAAGAGTTTCATCTTCTGGCCAAGTGCTTCCGCAAACCATACATAGTTGCTGTTGCTTAAATTCTTCAGCGAAAGCGAGCTTGTTTTGCATTTGTAACTGTTGATAAACACGATCAAAACGAGTATCACCACTAACGCTAACATGATGAATTCCTTTATCTTTTAAAAGGTGTAAAGAATCTTGATGCTGAACAAAAATATGGTTAAAGCTTTTTAAAGCTGCAAACATAAACCCTCCAAGAGGATGAAATAAAAATTGATTTTTTCTAAAATTTGCCGAAACTAAATAAGTGGGTGTCTCTCTTTTTTTTAATTGATCAAGGTAATTAGGCCAAATTTCATATTTAATAAATAGAGCGATATCGGGCTGAATGGCTTCTATAAATTTTTTAGCATTGGTTTTGGTATCTAAGGGAAGATAGGTAGTGAGTTTCGCATAGGGATTATTTTTTTTTATTTCATAGCCCGAGGGAGAAAAGAAACTAATAATAATTTCACTTGTTGGGTTATGTGCTAAAATTCCTTCTATAATAGGAACAGCTTGTTCATATTCGCCTAATGATGCTGTATGAATCCAGATTCTTTTATGCTCTTTTTTAGCCGATAGCTTACGCTGAATTTGCTGAAAGACGTTTTTTCTACCTTCTACGAACAATTTCATTTTAGGACTAATCACCTTGAGCAATGGTAAAGAAAACTGAATAATTGAAATAAAAAAACGATATAAAAACTTCAAAGTCTATTTTTTTGCTAAAATACGTTATTCTTAAGAAAAACAAATTGGGGGTAGTGGCTATATTTTGTACTTTTGCAAAAAGATATTGTAGTTCATGAAAAAAATTCAAATGGTTGACCTTAAAGGTCAATACGAAGAAATAAAAGAGCAGGTAGACGCGTCGATGCAGGAGATTATACAGAACACCTCTTTTATTAATGGTCCCGAAGTACATCAATTTCAAAAAGAATTAGAAGAGTATTTAGAAGTGAAGCACGTTATACCTTGTGCTAACGGTACAGATGCTTTACAAATTGCTATGATGGGGCTTGGTTTAAAACCAGGGGAAGAAGTAATTACAGTAGATTTTACTTTTGCTGCCACAGTAGAGGTTATTGCACTTTTAAACTTAACACCAGTCTTGGTAGACGTGGAGCCTCATACCTACAATATAGATCCGAAAGCCATAGAGAAAGCAATTACTCCTAAGACTAAAGCGATTGTCCCTGTTCATTTATTCGGACAAAGTGCTAATATGGATGAAGTAATGAGAATTGCTAAAGCTCATAATCTTTTTGTGATTGAAGATAATGCACAAGCGATAGGAGCTAATTATAGATCTAGCGATAAAAGCATTAAAAGAACGGGAACGATTGGCGATGTAGGAACAACATCATTTTTTCCTAGCAAAAATTTAGGGTGTTATGGAGACGGAGGAGCTCTTTTTACAAACAACGATGAGTTGGCTCACACCATTAGAGGAATTGTTAATCACGGGATGTATGAAAGATACCACCACGATGTGGTAGGAGTAAATTCTAGGTTAGATAGTTTGCAAGCAGCAGTGTTAAGAGCAAAATTACCTAGATTAGATATTTATAATGAAGCTAGAAAAGAAGCAGCTTTTAAATACAGTACTGCTTTTGATAGTAATAAAAACATCATCACTCCAGAGGTGGTTAGCGATTGCGATACGCACGTATTTCATCAATATACTTTGCGTATTATGAATGGAAAACGAGACGCTTTAGTAAAACACTTACAGGAGAATAATATTCCTTGTGGTATTTATTATCCAATCCCATTGCATGCTCAAAAAGCTTACGCTGATGCGGAACGTTATAATGAAGAAGACTTCAAGGTAACCAATCAATTAGTGAAAGAAGTAATCGCCTTACCTATGCATACCGAATTAGATGAAGATCAAATACGTTATATCGCCAAAATGGTGAATGATTTTGTAGGGAAAGACTAGAGATTAGAATAGACAAATAAATAAAAAAAGAGGCTTTTAAAAAAGCCTCTTTTTTTATTTATTGGATTTTTATAATTAAGGTTGTACTTTAATTTTTTCTGAAATTATATTTCCGTCTTCTGTAAGTCCTTCTATATAGAAAGTAAGTTCTTTAGTTAGTGTATTTAAAAACTTAAAGCTATTTATAGTTTGATCTTCAAATTTTAATGAAGGAACCCAATGAATTACTCCATAATGTTGAAAAGTTTCACTGGAGAACGTACTGTATTTAGGAGCGTAAAAAGATTTGTTAGAAGAAAATCCATTTTTGGTAAAATAAGTTTGAGTTTTTTGGTAATAAGGTTTATTATAGTCAATAGTATTAAAAGTTTTCTTTGTGATAATTCTTATCACTCCTCCTGTACCTCTAGAGCCATAACCAGCTCCACTCATATTTACAGTAATTGATTCTACATCTTCAGTCCTAATACTCGTTAAAAGGTCTAAAAAATCACCGCTAATTTCTGCATTATCTAAAAAAACTAGGGTGGGTTTATTTTTCATGAAAGAGTGTATTCGTCTAGAATAAATGGTTATCGAACCTGGTTTTCTATGAACCTCAAAATTCTTTTTTCTAATATAATCTAATATAAAAGGATAAGATAAATAATCATCTTTATCAATAAGTGTAAAGTCTTCGAAAGGATTAATGTGCGATAAAGATTTAATTCTTTTTAGGTTATCGCCATATAGAGTTACTGAATCAAGAACTTCTTCTATATCGTTACTAATTAAATATTCTAGGTTTGAGCGTAATTGAATTTTCTCTTCATCAATTATAGTATTCTGCAAATTAATTCTAGAAATATTCTCTACTGTAGAATTAGGCAAGGTATTAATAGATAATTGTGGTTTCTTAATTTTATTATTTCTTTTCTTTATTGAGCCTATGTATAATGAGTCAGTCTTAATAACGAATAAACTGTCTAATGTGAACTTTCCTGTATTATCAAGTTCTATAACTTCAAATAATCCAGAATGATTAGATTTTACATAAATTTGATCAATTTTTTTAGGGTTGTAGTTGTTTATCTTTCCATTAAGGGAAAATCCAACCTCAGACTTGTATAAACTTTTTGGAGGATGGTTAAAAACATCATTCCACTCATATTTACTCCAACCTTGCGTAAGTAAAAGTAAATCTAAATCATAAAATCGCTGTCGCGGATTTTCCTTATCAAAATAATAAGATGCATTTTCTACCTGTCCTTTTAAATAAGGCTCTAGAAAGAAAGCAGAAGCTATACTTTGGGTGGAGGTATAAGATTTGGTAGCCGATGGCAAAACTGAAATACTTAAACTTCCTTTCTTTATATTATCTTTAAGTTGTACTTCATATTCTAAAGAATCTATATGATTTTTCTTTAGAGAAACAGACGCGTCTATTCTCTTAGCTGTTATTTCTTTATAAACTAATCGCTCTAAAATAGGCTGTTTCTCCTCATTAAATATAGTAATGGTATTAACCCCAGGGTTTAAGGACGATTTTTTAATAGGTAAGATTACTTGGGTATTGTTGTCGGGAAAAAGAAATTCCATCGCATTCATATTTCCATTTTGATGTACCAAAACCGTATAAGGTTTTTGCTGAATTTCTTTTAAAGTTTCCGTATTGGTTTGAATCGATAAAATAACTTGTGTGGGATGAAGGTTATTAACCGATAATGATACTCCCTTTGCATTTATAGGAGGTAATGGAGAAGTTATTTTATTTTTATTAGCGAGGTATACAACTACTTTATATTTTTCTCCCACCGTAGGAATGAAATTAAATTTAGCCAAACCAAATGAATTTGATTTGAAATTTGCAACTGTTTCGTTTTTGCTGTTTTTAAGTTCTGCTTCTAAAAATTCAACTCCTTTTCCATCTTGATCAATAAGTTTAACACCTACGCTGTTGTTCACATGGGCCAAAAAATGTCCGCCTTCCGGTAATACCTGCAAATCGTAAGCCTTTTTTACGGAAGAAGAGTTTTCCGCGGAAGCGTTATTACCTAGAATTTCTATGGTTTCATGAAAAGCTAAATCTTCTCTAAAGTTTTTCATATAATTTGTTGAAGCTTTAATTTGATATATACCAGGAGTCAAACCCAGTTCGGTAATATCAAGGAAACCTTCCCCAACGCCTTCGTATATAAAAATAACTTTAGAAGCGACTTCTTTACCACTTTCATCAAATAGCTTGACTTGTAAATTGGTAGTTAATGAATGGGGTAATAGATTTTTACTGCTATAAGAATAGGCTGTAAACCAAACTCCCTCTTGAGGGACAAATTTGGTTTTATTAAGATGGAGAAAAATATTCTCTCTATCGAGTTGAAAAAAATTACTTTGAGCTTCTTTAATCCTTTCAAATGAATGAATAGGAGTTTGAGAGAAGATAATACAAGTAAATAAGAAAACGAATAGAGAGAATAGTTTTTGCATAAAATTGTGTTTGTTATAATTGAGGACTGGTCGTAACCATAGTCCTATCTACTTTTTTTACTAAACCTTGTAGAACTTTGCCAGGACCAACCTCGGTAAAAGAAGTCGCGCCATCTGCAATCATATTTTTTACACTATGGGTCCATTTTACAGGTGCAGTCAATTGAAATATTAGATTTTTCTTAATTTCTTCAGGAGAACTCACAGCAAAAGTGCTTACATTTTGATAAATGGGGCAAATAGGTTCACTAAAGCTTGTGTTTTCTATAGCTTTTGCTAATTCTTCTCTAGCAGGTTCCATTAACGGCGAATGAAAAGCTCCACCAACAGGAAGTTTTAGAGCTCTTTTTGCTCCGCGTTTTTTTAATTCTTCGCAAGCTCTATCTATAGCAGCTACTTCTCCCGAAATCACTAATTGTCCAGGACAGTTGTAATTTGCAGCCACGACAACACCTTCAGTTTCTGCACAAACAGCTTCTACCAATTCATCTTCAAGACCTAAAACTGCAGCCATGGTAGATTCCTGTAGTTCGCAGGCTTTTTGCATCGCTAAAGCTCTTTGAGAAACCAATCTAAGGGCATCTTCAAATTTTAAAGTCTTATTAGCTACTAGAGCAGAAAATTCTCCTAAAGAATGACCCGCAACCATATCTGGTTGAGCAAGATCTCCTAATATCGTATGTAATATTACAGAATGAAGAAAGATAGCAGGCTGAGTAACTTTAGTTTCTTTTAATTGCTCTGCGGTTCCTTCAAACATAACATCAGTAATTGAAAAATCTAATATTTTGTTCGCTTCATTAAACATCTCTTGAGCTTGAGGGTATTTTTCATAGAGGTCTAATCCCATTCCAGAAAATTGCGCTCCTTGCCCAGGATATATAAATGCTTTCATAATTGTTTTTTTTAGGTGAAAAACAAATGTAATAAAAAAGGTTTAAGTACAAGAACTGTACCTAAACCTCATTTGGAGCAAAACCTCAACCTAAATTCTATAGATTCAGTTTGCCTTTTTCTCCTACATCTTGCTGATTTCCAGTAAGACTTGCAAATCCCATTTTTAAGAAGCTAATATATTTATTAGACTTAGTATCCCAATAATAAGCTTCTTTAGGTATAAATTTAATAGCGGTTAGATTCGGATCATTAACTCCGCTAAACCAGTTATCAGAAATGTTTGAATACAATTCTTCTAAAATTTCTTGCTTTAATACGATCTCAGCATCACCATACACACTTATAAATTGCTTATCGGAAGGATCACTGTATAATAATTGTGTTTTACTATCCTTACTAATGTTTTTATTGTGTTCGCTATCACCCGGACTTAAGAACCAGATATTTCCTTGGTCGTCAATTTTCTTTTGCGTCATAGGAACAGCATCTAAAGGATGATCGCCTAAATTGGTGATCATCATACTGGTTTCTATATTGCTGGTCATTTCTTTTAGCTTCTTTAAAGCTTCTTCACTGTTTTTGTTTTCAGTACTCATGTCAATAGTTTTTTCTTAAAGGTAAGGCTGTAGATCAAATGTTTCCGTCAAGGAAATACTAAAAAATATAGTAATAATGTTAAGCTTTGTGAATGAGATTAAGAAAACCGACTAATGATTTCTTGGCAACGAGGAAAGTAAGAGCTCCCAAAAATATTTAAGTGAACCAATAAAAAATAGAGTTGAAATATAGGTTGGCGCTCCCTCCAATTTTTTTCTAGCGGAAAATGTTCCTCATAACTTTTAAAAACCGCATCGGGGAAACCACCAAATAATTGCATCATAGCTAAATCAATTTCTCTAATACCAAAATGAGTAGCAGGGTCTATAAGCGCAATTTGGTTTTGGGTTGTGACGATAAAATTTCCATTCCACAAGTCTCCGTGAATTAATGCTGGAGCTTCTTTAGGAATTAAGTTTTCTAAATTTTTTAAAAACCTATCTCCATTTTTAAACGTGAAGCCATTTTGTTTAGCCATTTGTAATTGCGGTATCAATCTCAATTCTCTGTAAAAATCGATCGCATTTTGATAAATAGGCGTATTGATTTGGGGTAAAGAACCTATATAATTATCATTAGAGAAACCAAAATATTCTTGTGTTTGTTGATGCAAAAGAGCCAAGTTTTCAGAAAAGAATTCCCAGTGATCTTGGGTGACTGTCTCTAAAGGTATATAGTTCATAACAAGATAAGAACCGTTTTCTAAGTCTTCTAAACCTTCTATTTGAGGAATAATAAATGTATGCGTAGAGCTAAGGGCTTCTAAACCTTCTTTCTCTCTTTTAAATAAATGAGTTAGATGAGTATTCGTGTTAAGTTTGATAACCTTTTCACCCTTAGAAGTGCTTACGCGAAAAACTTCATTGATATCTCCACCATATAGCTGCTGAATATTAGAAACTTCAAATTTTTCCTTTTCAGCAATAGTATGTAAAAGAGAATTGGTAATCAATCTTATTTTCTAATGTAGGTTAAATAGGTGAATTCATAGTCGTGCTTTTCATCTTTTTCGTGAAAAACCTCTTCTGTTAATTTCCATTTATTTTTATCAAAATCGGGAAAATAGGTATCCACCTCAAAATTGCCGTGTACCCGCGTCAGCTCAATTTTTTGAACAAAAGGCAATGCCAATTCATATATTTCTCCTCCACCAATAATAAACGGCTGCTCATCGTAACTGGCAAAAGCCAATGCGTCGTCTATGTGGTGAACTACTGTACAACCTTGAGGCTGATATTCTTTATCTCGAGTAAGAACAATATGGGTTCGGTTAGGAAGAGGTTTGGGAAAAGATTCAAATGTTTTTCTTCCCATAATAATGCAATGTCCAGTCGTCAATTTTTTAAATCGCTTAAAATCATCGGGTAGGTGCCAAACCAAGTCATTATCCTTTCCTAATTCATTATTTTCTCCTGCTGCAGCAATTATCGTAAGCATATTAAGAATTGATTAAAGGGTTATCGGGTTTCTTAAAATCAGAGTCATCTTGAAAACGACCTTGAGGTAAAGGATGTTCTTTATCTACTTTTTGCTGTAGCTGCTCAATTTTTAACTGTTGTTTTTCTACGAGTTTTTCTAATTGCTTTTCTTCCCACTCTTTTCCCATAAAAGTATTGATAAGAAAAACGTTGATGAAATGAATCAGTAAAAAGAAAAACCAAACTAAAATTGCCCATACAAACCATTTTGTGTTAAATGGATTAAAATTTTCTCCAAACTTTAATACTAAATTGAGAATAATAAAAAGGATAGAGCCGGCTAAGAAAACTACAAAATGAGCCGTAAGTTTTTTCTTTTGCTTAATTCTTCGTTGAGCGTTTTCAATAAGTGATCGCTGCTGCGGATCTATTTTAGAAGATTTTGTATGTGTAGAACTCATAATAACTGTAAATTAGTAGTATTCAAATTTAACATTTTTGAAGCATTTATTTCAAGCTTATGAATAATTTAAGAAAACACTTCCCGCTTATAGAACATTATACCTACCTAAATACTGCAGCAACAGGATTACTATCAAGAGAGGTTTTTGATTATCAGCAAGATAAAAATATAGACTTATTAACGCAAGGAAGTTTAAATAGAGATAAAGAAGCAAAAACTTTAGCAGAAACAAGAGAAAAGCTCGCTCAGTTTTTTACAGCTGAAGCAGCTAGAATAGCGTTGGTTCCTAATTTCACTTTTGGATTAAATACCATTTTAGAAGGTTTACCTAAAGACACTTCGTTCTTGCTATTAGAAAATGACTATCCGTCTATTAATTTAGCGGTAGAAGCTAGAAATTTTAAAATTTACTATGCTAAGATTAACGAACATCTAGAACAAAATATCTTACAAAAAATTGAAGTTGAAAAACCACAAGTCTTAGCACTAAGTTTGGTACAATACCTTAACGGAATTAAAATAGACCTTTCTTTTTTACAAGAACTTAAAAAGAAATTTCCTCAATTGCTCATCATTGCCGACGGGACTCAATATCTAGGAACTGAAGACTTTAATTTTTCAACATCTGGAATAGATGTGTTGGGAGCGAGTGCTTACAAATGGCTCAACGCTGGTTTTGGAAATGGTTTTTTTATGTTTAGCAAAGAAGCCGAACAGAGAATCTCCCCAAAAACGGAAGGTTTTGGATCTCATGTAGGAAAATACAAAGAAGAAGGAAATACGCTAATCGGAAGATTAGAACCAGGTCACCTTAATTATACCAACATAGGAAGCGTAAAAGTAGCTTTAGAATTGCAAGAAAAAATAGGAAGACAAGCAACAGAAAAACAACTCCAAACGCTTTCCGCGGAAGCGAAAAAACAATTTACCCAATTAGGTTTGTTAGAAGATTGTGTAATAAAACGAGAAAAACACGCTACTATTTTTAATATAAATGGAGACGAAAAATTATTTCATCAACTCACACAAAATGGAATTATTTGCTCCCAACGCGGTAACGGGATTAGAGTTAGCTTTCATTATTACAATACGTTGGAAGATTTAGAAGTGTTGGTAAATATTTTAAAAAGGTAAAATAGTATGAAATACCATATGTTAATAGTATTATATTTTGTAAGCAATTTTGCTTTTTCTCAAAAGTCAGAGATTTTAATTACTAATAATCCAAATTTTCCTGAATCTTACTTTAACTGGAATGATTTTTTCTATTATTCCAGTATGGAAGGCTTACATCATATACAGGTATTTAATGATGAAATTGGAAGTGATGCTGTAAAATATTTTATTTATTCTTTTTATGTTACAATAGGAAGAGCTTTAAGCAAAAGTTAAAATTATGAGAGTATTTTTAAATTTCTATATAATACTGGTATTTATTAGTTTTAATGTACAATGTCAAAACATAGAAGTTTCAGATAAACTGGAAGAAAAGGAAGTTATTTTTAAAGATTTTGGTAAATCTTCACTTGATTATGATCTTGTTGAACTTTTGTCAAGTTACTATAATGTAAATGAGACCGTTTTTTCAGGTGCAATTTATTTTACAGACCTACATAATAATAAAAAACTTAATTATACTGTAGATTACAGAGAGTTTAAAGACTCTAATATTCTTAATAATTTAGACAAATTCTTAAATAAGAAGCTAAAAATTTGCTATAGAAAATATAGTTTTAGGCAAAAGGAGTTTTATATTATAGAAAAAATAAACAATTATTAAAAAATCAAGCTAGTGCTTGTCTTAGCATTAAATTTCTTCAGCTAGCTCTAGACTGTGTCCAGTGAAGAATGTAATTTTAAATTGTATGAATAGCCACAAGTTACAAAATCGCGCCAGATGTTGGAACGCATTTGTTTAAAAAAGAGTGTTATAAACTGAACTTAAAAATTTAAAAAAGAGCCAGATCCATTAAAATCTGGCTCTTTTTATTTTACTTCTTCTTAAAAATATAA
The DNA here is from genome assembly GCF_008017825.1 of Mesonia sp. K4-1. Classification (NCBI taxonomy): domain Bacteria; kingdom Pseudomonadati; phylum Bacteroidota; class Flavobacteriia; order Flavobacteriales; family Flavobacteriaceae; genus Mesonia; species Mesonia sp. K4-1. The sequence continues at coordinate 148,731 of NZ_VRLS01000052.1, read as the reverse complement.
TTTTTATAAAAACCTTTGTCGTCGGTAAAGAATTCTATGACCTTAAGTCCGGCCTCATCGGCGAGCCATTCTACGACTTCATCGTCATATTTTTGAGAAATTTCGGTATGTATCGTTTCCCAAGCTTTAAAATTAATGTTAAGGTTGAGTTCATTAATCGCCACTTCTTGTTCTTTTAGGCTTACCAAAAAGCTCTTTGCGGTCCCCGTTTCAGGATCGTAAGTTTCCCAATGTTTAAAATTTTCGGTTTCAAAATTAGCATCTAATTCGTTATTAATTCTTACTAGAAGATTTTTATTAAAGCGTTCTGTAATTCCTGCAGGGTCATTGTAAGCATTGAGAATGGTCTCTGGGTTTTTCTTTTGGTCAAAGCCCATAAATAACATGTCTTCGTCACTCATAGCCACTTGAATGTTTTTAAGAAATTCAATCGCTTTATCGTGCATCAGGTTACCAATATTAGAACCTAAAACCATAATCGCTTTTTTGCGCGTATTATAATCGGCTAAATTTTCTAAAACCTTAAAATAAGAACCTTGTAAAGTTTCTACTGAAACTTCAGGGATTTCCTTTTGCAGTGAGTTTTCTAAATCATCTAAAATATGCTGACTTATATCTACGGGAGAATATTTAAAATCGTAATTTTTATCTACGAGGTGTTGTAATAAGATCTTCGTTTTCTTGCCATCGCCAGCTCCTAATTCAATCAAATCGAAGCCTTTTTCTCCATTAAAATAATCCGCGATAAGCGAAGTATGTTTTTTAAGGATATTAAACTCGCAATTGGTCAAGTAATATTCAGGCATATTCATAATGTCCTGAAATAATTTATCTCCTTTTTCATCATAAATAAATTTTGAAGATAAATATTTGGGATATTGAGTAAGACCTTCGTGCACATCTTGGGCAAAGTCTGAAGTATATGTAGTCGTATTTTCTTTTTTCATAGTGATAGGTAGGAAATTATTTGGCCAGTCTTAATCCGTTAAACTGCCATCTTAAATGCGGATGAAAGAAATTTCTATAGGTGATTCTAGTGTGGTTTTTTGCCGTTGCAATAGAGCCGCCTCTCAATACTTTTTGGTTCACCATAAATTTACCATTGTATTCTCCTAGAGCTCCATCTGGCTTTTTGTAATTGGGGTAGGGCGAATAAGCACTTTCGGTCCATTCCCAACGTTTTCCCCAATGAAATTTATGTTGAGCGGCTTCCCATTCAAACTCTGTTGGGAGGCGCATTTCTTTCCATTGAGCAAAGGCGAAGGCTTCATAATAAGAAATGTGGGTAAGCGGAGCTTTTTCCGTTAACGGAATTAATCCGCCAAGAGTATATTGATACCACTTGCCTTCTATGCGATGCCAATAGGCAGGAGCTTTAATGTTTTCTTGTTGAAGCCAGTCCCATGCTTCTGCGTGCCATAGTAGCACATTTTCATATCCGCCAGCTTCGATAAATTCCACATATTCTTCATTAGTAACAAGTTTGTTAGAAATAAAAAAATCATGGATGTAAACTTGATGCACGCCTCGCTCATTGTCATAACAAAACTCATGTGTATTGCTATGACCAATCGTGTATAAACCTTTAGGAATGTTCAACCATTCTTGATTGTGCTTATCAATTTCATTTTCTTCGAAGTTGTTGCTGTAAGCAGGTAGTAAAGGGTTATTGCCTAAAATATATTTAATGTCGGTTATTAAGAGTTCTTGATGCTGCTTTTCATGATGAACCCCAATTTCAATCACATCTTCTAATTCTTTAGTTATCTCATTTTTTTCTAAAAAATCTATTAAAGCTTGAGTTACATACGCACGGTACGCATAGATTTTTTCTACGCCAGGGCGAGATAAATTTCCTCTATTGGTTCTAATAACCTTTTCGCCCACACTTTCATAGTAGCTGTTGAATACAAAAGCAAAATCTTTATGAAACAATTGGTAATCGGGAGCGTTTTCTTTTAAAACAAACTCTTCAAAAAACCAAGTGGTATGTCCCAAATGCCATTTTGGTGGAGAAACGAATTCTACGGGTTGCACTACATAATCTTCAATTTGCAAGGGCTTGCAAAGCGTTTCTGTAGCATTTCGAGTAGCTATTAATTCCTCCAAAAGATCTTGGCGTATTTTCATAATGAGTGTTTTTGTGCAACTCATATCAAAGTTACACAATTTTAAATACGAAAATCTTTAAGGTATGTTAACGCCAAAAAAAAACCTTCCAAATGGGAAGGTTATGAGTTTAAAAAGTAAAAGGCACTTTATATTTTATAGCTCGAGCCTTTCCGTTAAGATGACCCGGTTTCATTTTTGGAATGGCAAGAATATTTCTTTCGGCTTCTTTTTGTAAAAGCTCTCTTCCGCCAGTAGTTTCAAGAATTTTGGTTTTTCCCGTTTCATCTACAACAAAACTTACAATTACTCGTGTACCTTTATCTTCGGCACTATAACCTTTTGGAAATTTAAAATTTTGCTGAATATGCTTGGCTAGCATTTGATTAAAGCAATTTGATTTTTGACTACTTTCCTCGCACCCTGGCCAAACGGGAGCTACTTCTTTAGAAGATACTTTGTTACCTGATGCAGTTTGAGAAAATCCAAACGATGAGGTAAGGATTAAGGTTAAAATAAATAGATACTTTTTCATAAGATAAGATTTTAAACCGCAACTTTAGCTTTAATATGCGGATGTGGTTGGTAGTTTTCTAAGGTAAAATCTTCAAAAGCAAAGTCAAATATATCTTTCACTTCTGGATTAATAATCATTTTTGGAAGTTCTCTGGGCTCTCGAGAAAGCTGTAACTCTACTTGTTCTTGGTGGTTGTTATAAATGTGAACATCACCAAAGGTATGAATGAAATCTCCTGCTTCGTAGCCGCACACTTGCGCCATCATCATGGTAAACAATGCATAAGAAGCAATATTGAAAGGAACGCCAAGAAAAATATCGGCGCTTCGTTGATAAAGCTGGCAAGACAATTTACCGTTGGCTACATAAAACTGAAAAAAGGCGTGACAAGGTGGTAAAGCCGCTTTTCCGTTAGCCACATTTTCATCAAATGAGACCGATGTATCTGGCATTACGCTAGGATTCCACGCAGAAACCAACATTCTTCTGCTGTTAGGATTTTTCTTCAGAGTCTCTACAATATCTTTAATTTGATCAATCTCTTCGCTGTTCCAATTGCGCCATTGATGACCGTAAACCGGACCTAAATCTCCGTTTTCATCTGCCCATTCATTCCAAATTCGTACTCCGTTCTCTTGTAAGTATTTTATGTTGGTGTCTCCTTTTAGAAACCATAAAAGTTCATGAACAATTGATTTTAAATGCAACTTCTTGGTGGTCACCATGGGGAAGCCTTCACTCAAATCAAAACGCATTTGGTAGCCAAAAACACTTTTAGTACCTGTCCCTGTGCGGTCTCCTTTTTCATTACCGTGTTCTAAAACGTGTTGAAGTAAATCGTGATATTGTTTCATGAATAGTATTTTGGGCGTTCGGGCGGGCTTTCGCGAGTCGCTTTTTGTTTTGTTTCTCGACTCTGCTCGAAATGACAAAACAAAAGAGCTTCAACAAATCGCTCAATCCCTAACGCAAGTCTTTTGGTAAAAATATAAAAAGAAGCTAAAAATATAGCGCAAAAAATAATTTAATACAAAATAATTCCGCGTAAGCGAGAAGCTATTATGTAATAAAAAACCCTTATTTCTAAGTTATAGATAAAGGTTTTTTAACTTAATTTTGTTTAAAAATAGGTATGTTGATATTTACTCTTGCTTAATAAATCCCATTTTTTTATCTGAAGATGCAACATGTATTAACGTTTGATAAATATAATTAGAAACCTGAACTATCCCCGGGATGTAGAGCTTTTCGATGGTATCAGTGGGTTGATGATAATGGTCGTGACCTCCAGTATGTAGACCTAAAACTGAAATCTTTTTTTGATAGAAAGAAACGTGATCGGAGCCGCCTACAGAACCTGCGTGTACAATCGGATTTAATTGAAGACGCTCTCCTAGATTTTTCATGAGTTCTACACCTCCAGGAAAAGTCCCTGCACCACCCATATATACATGCTTTTGTTCGTTTAAATGACCTAGCATATCCATATTGACCATAAGGACAATATTTTTTAAGGGTACAATGGGGTTTTCAACAAAAAATTTGCTTCCTAATAGACCTTGTTCCTCGGCACCAAAAGCTATAAAAATTACACTGCGTTGAAGCAGGTGTTCGTTGGCTTTTAGTTTTTCTGCGATTTCTAATAAAGCAGCAGTTCCGCTAGCATTATCGTCTGCTCCGTTATAGATGTGATCCCTCTTTGTTCCCAAATGATCATAATGTGCTCCTAAAATCACTACCTCTTCTTTAAGAAGAGGATTTTTACCTTCTAGGAATCCTAAAACATTCCAAGTAGTAACCGAACTGCTATCCTTTCTCATTACAGCAGGAAACTCTTGTATTAATGTCTGTATGCCATTCGATTTAAAATTATCAACCAAATAATCGACGATACTATCATTTTCAGGTGTCCCAGGGTATCGTCCTTTTAAGTCGTCGGAAGTTAGGTATTCAATATGTTGTTTTAATTCTTGTTCTGTAATGTCTTGCTGAGCATAGATGCTACAGCAGAGTAAAAAGAGAAAACCTGTTAGAGATTTTATCATAACTATTTTTTTATAAATATATTAAGTTTTATTTGGAACATAGAAGTTAAGTTGTGAATTGCCTAATTAATTATTGCATTGTAAGTCTTCAAGCGAGATGTCTTCTTAATTAATATGATTCTATTTGCTTCTCGGTTTTAATAAAATAGGTACAAGTATCTAGAAACCAGTCTTGATCGGTTCTTGAGGCTTAAAATTAATAATTAAATTCACTTTTAGTTCATTCAAAAGCTTATATCTTAGCAGCCTGAATTAAAAATAAAGACATTGACACCAGCAGTTACCACCATAGGGCTAGGTTATATAGGCCTACCCACTTCCGCTTTAATTGCCTCCAATCAAGTACAGGTTTGGGGAGTAGATATCAATCCAAAAGTTGTAGAAACCCTTAATCAAGGGAAAATCCATATTGTGGAGCCCGATTTGGAGGGGATCCTAGCTAAAGCGGTAGAGGAAGGTTTTTTTAAAGCCGACACCCAACCTAGGGAGGCAGACACCTATTTGATTGTAGTGCCTACCCCTTTTAAAGGAAACCACGAACCTGATATTTCGTATGTAGAAGCTGCTACTAAAGCGGTAATTCCGTTGTTGAAGAAAGGCGACCTATATATTATCGAATCCACTTCCCCGGTAGGGACTACCGAAAAAATGATGAAATTGATCTATACGGATCGTCCTGAACTGGAAGGTGAAATTCATATCGCTTACTGCCCTGAACGTGTGCTACCTGGAAATGTGATGCACGAGCTCGTTCATAACGACCGAGTGATTGGAGGAGTGGATGAGGCAAGTACTCAAAGGGCAATCGATTTCTACCGTGCATTTGTAAAAGGAGAATTACACGCTACCAATGCCCGTACCGCAGAAATGTGTAAACTGACCGAAAATTCAAGTCGGGATGTACAAATTGCTTTTGCGAATGAGTTGTCATTAATTTGCGCTAAAGCGGATATCAATGTATGGGAGCTAATTCATTTAGCAAATAAACACCCTCGAGTAAATATCTTACAACCAGGATGTGGGGTAGGCGGCCATTGCATTGCTGTAGATCCTTACTTTATCACTTCAGAGTTTCCAATGGAGTCGCAGATTATTGGAAAAGCGAGAGAAATCAATAACTATAAAAGCTTTTGGTGTGCCGAGCAAATCAAAACAGCGAAGCATGACTTCCAGCTTAAGCATGGGAGAAAACCCTCCATCGCTTTGATGGGCTTAGCTTTTAAACCTAATATTGATGATTTAAGGGAATCTCCAGCCAAATACATCGTGCAAAAAGTATTACAAGACGCACAAGATGAAAATTATTATATTGTAGAACCTAATATTGAAATCCATCAGGTATTTAAAATCACCTCTTATCAAGAAGCTCTAGAAAAAGCTGATATTGTTGCTTTCTTAGTTGCACATCAAGAGTTTAAAGAGGTAAGCTTAAATGAAAACCAAGTCGTTTTAGATTTTTGTGGTGTTTTAAATAACTAAAGAGGGAAATTTGTGATGGTTTTATTAAGGTATTAAACATATCCAAATACTTTATTAGGTTTTTGAAAAAAATATACCTGAAGAATTGAATAAAATAAAATACACAAGCCTGCTTTTAGTATTATTATTGTTGCTGAACTGTCAGACCCACACACGATCATCTCACGATGGTCTAATAGACATTAAAACCACAGCAGAAGGTCTAACATTGTTAGGTGAAAATATAATATCAACCTCATTATACGAAAGAGATTTTGCCGTATCGCCTCAAAGTGATGAGGTGATCTATACCCTGGGCGATTACAAACAAGAGAAAAGAAATCTTGTATATCTAAAGCGAGTTCAAGGAAAGTGGACAAGTCCACAAATTTTAAACATATCGGGCGAGTATCAAGATATAGAACCTTTTTATACGAAGCAGGGTAATAGATTGTATTTTGCGTCTAACAGACTTATTTATGGGGATGCCTCTAGAAAGGATTACAATATTTGGTATAGTGATCGTACCCAAACGGGATGGTCTGAGCCCGTCGCCTTAGATTCAATTATTAATACTAGAGGGGATGAGTTTTTTCCGTCTTTAAGCGATGCGGGGAATCTATTTTTTACCGCGACAAAAGATAACGGAATGGGAAAAGAAGACATTTTTAAATCTGAGTGGATAGCCGGTAAATTTCAAACTCCTAAAGCATTGCCTAAAGAAATCAACACTGCATCTTATGAATTTAACGCTTATGTAAGTCCGGATGAAAACCTGATCATTTTTAGTTCATTTGGAAGATCAGATGGGTTTGGGAGTGGAGATTTGTATATAAGTAGAAAAGATAGTTTAGGGAAATGGTCGGCATCTAAAAACTTAGGAGCGATCATCAATTCTGATAAATTGGATTATTGTCCGTTTGTAGATTGGAAGTCTGGTAATTTATATTTTACCAGTGAAAGAAGAACATTAGGGCCTAAAAAATTAGAAAGTATCGAGGCATTAAAAGCATTTGCTCATCGTCCACAAAACGGTTTTGGGAATATCTATAAAATTGGTGTTGACCAATTAGAATGATTCATTACAAGAATAGATGACAACTAAGAATATTAATTACCCATGGCCTAAAATGATTGCCTAAAGTTGTTAAAAAACAGGTTTGGAAAAATTGAAGCATAGATTTTACAACAAAAGTAGAAAAGAGCAAAATAGGATTTTAGGGGGAATCGCCTTGGGTTTTATGCTATTAATTACAGCTTCTATAATTATTTCTATTTATGCTGAGATCTATCTGATAGGGATATTAACCTTTGCCATAGGCTTATCTATAATAGCACCTTTTTTTGATATGCCATCTTTGAAAAAAAGTGGAAGAATAATTTACTATTCATCTCTCTTTGTAAGTGAAAAACCCAAAGACGGAACCCTTAAAATTCACGGAGGGACTTTATTTGATTACTATTATGTCCTCGATAAAAACATGAAGGCAAAAGAGAGAAGAAATTTTATACTCCAACAGTACGTAGAAGGATTGTTACGCCTTATGGCAAACTATAAGACTGATAAAAAACTAATAATTCGGGGGACAAGCTACATCATCAATAAAAGAACCGCTAAAAAAATAGGTTTCGAAATCCGTAAAACAGATAACTTGCAAAAAATCATACTATATTATAATTACTTCAATATTTTGATTTCAAATTCAATAGCAAAGAAAAAATTATCCTTTCCGAATTTAAATAATACCAAGACATTTGAAGCACATATCGACCACCTGCTTGAGAAAAAGGAATATATAGAAAAATTAAATGTATCTTTAACAAGGGCTATCACTCATGCTTCTGAACCCTCTATATAAAATAATATAGTTGCTTATAATATGAGAAAAAGGGATAGAATCTACCGTAAAATGGGCAAGTGGAAATTGCAATTTAGAGTAAAAAAACAGAAACTTTGGGTTCGAATTGGCTCCTTTTGTCTCCTCATTTCACCCCAAAACCCTTAACGACAATCTTAAATAAATCACAGAAGTTATGTATAAAGCAAAAGCAATTTTATTTCTAGCTTACTTCGTGGGGACAATTCTTTTAGGAGGATGTAATAGTCAAACCCCTCAAAAAAGCACTCCGGAGCCGCCGCATATTTCCAAGCAAGGTCAAATTCCATTAATTTATCAAGAGGATATAGCTTCCGATAGAAAGCACGCAGATTTAAATGGAAGGGTAACTGAGTTTGTAAGAAAAATGTATCAAGATAGTCAAGGGAACTTTTGGTTGGGTACCAATGGGAACGGAGTCATTCGATACGACAATAACTCCCTCCAGCAATTTGACATCAGTGAAGATTTCAATAAAGATGTTGGGGCTGTAAGAGGTATAGTTGAAGATAAAATGGGCAATATTTGGTTGGGTACTTCTAGTGGTCTTATAAAATTTGACGGAGAGAATTTTAAGGTTTATTCCGCAAATGAAGGATTACCTAATAATGAAGTTTGGGGCTTGACTATTGATGAAAAAGGACTTCTGTGGCTGGGGACAACTGAAGGTGTTTATCAGTTTGATGGTAAGAATTTTACTCTGTTTGAACTTCCTAAATCTACAGTAAAAAAACCTGAGCCTATGTTGAGCGATCAATTGGCTTTTAAGATTTTGCAAGATAGAAACGGAACGATGTGGTTTGTGGTGGATGGAAATGGAATTTACACTTATAAAGATGCTCATTTTAAACAATGGACAGAAAGTAATGGCTTAACGGATAATCAGACATTTGATATTTTTGAAGATACCAAAGGAAATATATGGATAGGGACTTTTAACGGAGGAGTAAGTAAATATGATGGCAATACTTTTTACAACTATTCCAGGGATAATAGAATTGAGGGATTAGAAGCCTATAATTTTATGGAAGATAAAAAAGGTAATGTGTGGTTTTCTGCTGAAAACCATGGGGTTTATCGCTATGATGGCAAGAATTTCACTCAATTTACTGTCCAAGACGGACTGGCAACCAATACTATTCAACATATTTTTGAAGATCGTAAGGGACAGATTTGGTTGAGTACCTGGAAAGGTATAAGTGTATATGATGGTAAAGAAATAACAGACCTGGCTGATAAAGAACCATGGACAAAATAGATAACCTATAGTACCAAAGTTAGGCTTATTCTCTCGTTTATAAATACTATGACAAAAAAAATATTACGTTTTCTATTTATTCTAGGTAGCATAGCTTCCTTGTTCTTTGTTCCATGGCCTTTGGTAATAGCTTGGGTCACTCCAACTCCAAGTACCATTCAAGAACAAGTCGATAAGGCCGCAGATTATGGGTTTGATGGTATAATAGTCTATATTGATGAAAAGGGCAAACCTCCCAAATTTTATACCTCGGGTTATAAGAACAGAGAAACCAAAACACCTACCGATCCGCATTCATTATTTAAAATTGCGAGTGTAGGTAAACTCTATACCGCTGTTGCTATGGCAAAATTAGTGAACAGCGGGCATGTAATTTTAGACGAAAGCCTTGCTGATTATTTTCCAGAATTAAAAGGGCGAATCGAGAATGCCGATAAAATCACGCTCAAAATGATGCTTCAACATAGAAGCGGAATTCCTGATTATACCCGAATTCAAAACTATTGGGCGTACCCTAAACAAACCGATGAGGAAAAACTCCATTTGGTGCTAGATTTACCTGCCCATTTTAAACCCGATACGGCTTATGAGTATAGCAATACCAATTATTTGTTGCTTTCTCATCTTATTGAAAAAGTAACGGGACAAGATAAATTTCATTACATTAAAAAAAATATATTAGAACCTTTAGAGCTTCATCATACCTATGGTTCTATTAAAGATGTTCCTATGGAAGAAGTTATGAGTGGTTATTATGTGGGTTATAAAAAGGACTTGAAAACAGAGGACCATGGCCTTATGTTAGCCACAGCAGAAGATCTAGGTAAATTTATACGAGCACTTAATGAGGGGACGGTGTTTAAGAATAAAAAAGAACAGGATATATATTCCTCGATTTATAAATATGAACATACGGGGTTGATCCCAGGATACCAAACGATAGCTAAATATCATAAAGCTAAGGACGCAGTAGTAATTCAGTTGACCAATACAGTCGATTTTGAGGGTTACCAATGGAATTTATCAGAAATCATGTATAACCGAGTGGTACGTATAATGAGTGAAAAAGATTAAATAACCGGCTTTAGTTTATTATCTAGCAATATATGAAAGTGAACTACTCTATAGGATGAATGTTTTTGAGATATTTTAGAAGATTAGGTAAAGTTTTACTTTAATAAGAGAATTACCTAAAGGAAGATTACATTAAAAGACTAGGGAAGACCTAAATCAATGCAATAGATATATAAAAACTATTTTTACTAAATTTACTTCTTTAACGTTCCTCCACTATAATTAACCATGCCTATAGGTGTTTATAAATACAACTAAAATGAAATATGCTTTTGTTACCTCTTTACTCATTTTCTTATCTGTTTTTACCGCTCAAGGGCAAGCTACTAAAAAGGTACTCTTTATAGGGAATAGTTATACCGGGGTCAACAATTTAACCTTACTTGTTCAAAATATTGCTATAGATATGGGGGATGTCTTGGTATATGACTCGAATACGCCTGGAGGCTATCGATTGATGAATCACGCCACCCATACAACCACCTTAAATAAAATTAATGCGCAGGCTTGGGATTATGTGGTCTTACAAGCCCAAAGTCAGGAGACTTCTTGGTCTAATGCGCAAATGCAAACCGAACTCTATCCCTATGCGGCTACTTTAAGCAATGCCATTAGAGCAAATAATGAATGCACTCAACCCATGTTCTATATGACTTGGGGAAGAGAAAATGGAGATAGTAGCAATTGTGGCAATGCTCCTTGGGTATGTACTTATGAAGGGATGGATGATGCTATTAAAAATACCTACAATTTTATGGCGGCCGCCAATGAAGCTGAGGTGGCTCCTGTAGGAGCCGTCTGGAGGTATATTAGAAAACACTATCCCACTATAGATTTGTATGCTGGTGATGGTTCACACCCTTCCCTTGAGGGTTCTTATGCCGCAGCTTGTGTGTTTTATACGATGATTTATAAAAAAGATCCTCTAGGAATTAATTGGAACTCTAGTTTGTCTACTCTGGATGCCGATAGGATTAAAATGGCTACTAAAAATATAGTTTTCGATCAAATGCCGACTTGGGATTTTACGGTGAACCCTGCAAAGGCAGATTATTCGGAGGTGGTAAATGGGAATCAAATAACATTTACCAATACGAGTGATGATTTTGACAGTTTACTGTGGGATTTTGGGGATGGAAATACTTCTACAGACCTACACCCAATTCATTCGTATGGAGCTGTCGGGGATTATAATGTATCTTTAACGGTATATAAATGTGGCAAATGGGATACAATGACTAAAACAATATCGATTGCTCACCTAGAAAATAAAGATGCCTTATTAGAGCAAATAGAAATTTACCCTAACCCAGTGATGGATAAACTGATTATAAGCTTAAATTCTACCTATCACCATATTTTGCTAGAACTCTATGACCTTAACGGAAAATTAATGCTAACGACCAACCATACACAAGGAAAAGATTTAAAAGCAGATATGTCCCATTTAAGCAGTGGAATATATCTCATGAAATTATCTACAGAAAAACATATATTTATTTCCAAAATATTGAAAAAGTAACCTTTTCACACCATCTGAAATGGTTAGCTAATTAGGAGGAATTCTTATGGGATTTTTAAGACATAGGAATGTAACTCATAATAGATTTGCCTATAGGTATCTTGTTGTAGGGATTAAGATTGCTTTAGGCCACGTACTGAAAAGCTTGTTAGTATAAATCTTAACCTATAAGCGAAACTGTTAGATATATAGAAATCAATCCCTATTTGTACAAAGATAATTCGATAATTCTTTTGAAAGATTTAATGAGAGTACGGAAAACCGTAAGGCAATTCAATTGCATCTCCATTACTTTGGCTTTATAAAAACAAATAAAGTCAATTAATCACTAAATCTAATTTCATGAAAAAATTACTATTACGAATTTCCTTAATGATGTGTATTAGCGTTTTATTTTCAAGTTGCGCAGCAGGTCTTACGGGCTATATGAATAATTCAGCTTCCTTAAGTTCAAATAACTATAGTTACGTAAAAAGAGATCTTCAAGGTAAATCTCAGGCAACTTATGTGCTTGGTATTGGTGAAATGAATAGAGAAGCAATTGTAGATGAAGCAAAGCAGAACATGCTCGAAAACCATACCTTACAAGATGCTCAGACTTTAGCCAACACGACGGTCAATTTTAAATATTCGAGCTTTTTGGGAATTATTTCTACAACAAAATGCTATGTAACGGCAGATATTGTGGAGTTTAAATAAATGGATACTCAATTTATAAAAACGGATCAAATGAATGTGTTTGATCCGTTTTTTTTGTTTACCCTACAAGAACTCCTTGCAATAGAAACAAACTTTGCTTTATTGAAAATCATCGGGTTGTAGAATTACTCTAGTCCTTGAAAGCTAAAGTTATTAAAAACCCTTTTCGGTAACTTTTGCTAAAAAGTTTTTATAGTTTTTTAACTCTAAAGGAACATCGGCGTTTTTTTCCATATCATAAAAATGATGGCTGGCTAAGAATTGCATTCCAGTAAAAGCATTCATCTTATGAAAGCCAAACATTACTCCTTCATCCACTGAATGTTGTTCAAAAAATTCATCAGCTAAAGAAAAAGCTGTTTGAGGTGCATTCCAACTGGTGGTGAGTATATATTTTTTACCCTGCATCATTCCTCCAGTGCCATAATTGAGATGAGGGTTAGTTCTACTTCTTCCATCACTTTTATAAATTCCGTTTTGGTGTCCTTCCGTAAATACCTCATCTAAGTATTTTTTAAATCCAAAAGGAAGCTGAAACCACCAAATAGGGGTGTGGTAAATGATCAAATCTGCCCAAACAAATTTTTCCACTTCCTCTTTTATATGATAAGGTTCTCCCACTTGGGTAGTTTTTATTAGAAAACTTCCTGATGCTTTTAATTGGGCTTGAGTTTGAAGAAAAAGGGATTCATTAAATTTCCCTCCTGAATGTGCGAAAGGATGGCTTCCATTGATTATAAAAATATTTTTCATAGTTTATAGATTTAGAAATGCAAAACTATCATGAATTTATGTATTGTAAAAATAATACAAATCATATCTTTGTATTATAATTTTAATAGAAATGGTGAATTTAGAGTGGTATAGAACTTTTAAAGAAATTTTTGAGAAGGGGACTTTGACAAAGGCATCGACGGCCTTATTTGCTTCTCAGCCTGGGGTAAGTGTGCACTTAAATGCTTTGGAAGCTTACGTAGGTAAAAAATTATTTGAACGTACCTCAAGAAAAATGGTTCCTACTGAAGATGGAAAATTACTTTATGTTTCTATCGCCGATGCATTAAGTCAATTAGAAAAGGTTGAACAGCATTTTAAAAAAACTACACAAGAACAAAACCCCTCACTTCATATAGGAATGTGTTCTGAAATGTTTCAGCTCGTGATAGAACCCGAAATTCCCCATCTAAACTTTGATCTGTTAGCTCGGTTTGGGGCGCATACCGATTTAATTCATGACTTAAATCAAGGGATTTTAGATTTAGTCATTACCCCACATCAACAAAAGGATAAAAAATCATTGGTAGAATATATACCCTTTTCTAAAGAAAGAATCGTATTGATAGCGGGAAATCAGACCGATACAACACGAATAAAAAAGCATCTAGAATCTCAAGACTTTAAGGCATTAGAAAAAGAGTTACTGCAACACGTATGGTATAGTTCTTCTAACGAAATGGAGCATTTTAGACGTTTTTGGTTTGAAAATTTTAAACAGAAACCCTCCTTTAAGCCTAATTATATTCTTCCCAGTATCACCTCTATCATCAGGTGTTTATCTCATAACAGAGGCCTAGCCGTAGTACCCGATTTTTTATGCAAAAAGGAGTTGAAGGGACAAGAGATTGATTTATTATGGGAAGGAAGAGTAAAAACGGAGAATACCTTATACTTTGCTTCAAGAACAGATTTGAAATACAAAAAAGAATTAGATACGCTCCGTAAGTTATTTATTACCAAGTTAGCCTAAAAAAATTATTTTGGAATTTGAGTGCTGATCAATACTAATGAAAAAAAGAAGTACTACATGCATATAAGGAGACTGCTTTTTATAAGAGGTTCACGTTTTCTAATTCCTATAAAGGAATTAAACCTAATAGCTCATTTCAACTTTAATTTAATTGCGTAATTTTGAACAGCTATAAAAGGAAAAGAAAGTGTTAACTAAAAAGGAAAAGCTTAATAAAAGAGGTTTTGATATTATATTTTCTTTCGTGGGATTGGTCCTCACATTCCCTTTAATTTTTATAAGTTTTTTAGCTATTGTTATCAGTAGCCGCACTTCAGGTATTTATGCTCCTTATCGTATAGGCAGGCATGGGCTTCCTTTTAAAATCTACAAACTTAAGACCATGAGAGAGGTCAGCGGACCTATCAACTCGGTCACGACAAAGAATGACCCTCGCATTACGAGTATTGGAAAGTGGTTACGGAAATTTAAAATTGATGAGCTTCCTCAGCTTTGGAATGTGTTAAAGGGTGAAATGAGCCTGGTGGGACCGAGACCCGATGTAGCAGGATTTGCAGATCAGCTTCAGGGTCAAGACCGAGAAATTTTATCCTTGTTACCTGGAATTACGGGTTTAGCCACTTTAAATTTTAAGCAAGAGGAGGAATTACTGGCTCAACAAAAGGATCCTGTAACTTATAACAGAGAAGTGATTTGGCCTGAAAAGATAAAGTTAAATAAGGAGTACATCGAAAATTATTCCTTTGGTTTAGACATTCAAATTCTTTGGAAAACCATAGTAGGTTCGTAGGTAAAGCAATCATTCTTATCGGATTTTTTGTGCTCTAGAAAATCAAATACAAAAGCTATTGTAAACTCAAATCTAGTATTTAAGGAGGCGGTTTCTAGATTATACTTTTGTTGATAGGTTAATTTTAAATAAGTACCTTTAAATTTTTAAAATCATCTCATGAAAAAGAAGAATTTATTAGTATTTGGAACACGTCCTGAAGCCATAAAGATGGCGCCTTTAGTCAAAGAACTACAAAAAAATCATCAAGACTTTGAAACTAAGGTCTGTGTGACGGCTCAACACCGAGAAATGTTAGATCAAGTTTTAGACTTTTTTGAAATTGTACCCGATTATGATTTGGACTTGATGAAACCGAATCAAAATCTACACCAATTAACGGCTGATATTATCACGGAATTAAAAACTGTGTTAGAAGAATATCAACCTCACTATGTTTTTGTTCACGGAGATACGACTACCACTATGGCTACAGCTATTGCTAGTTTCTATAGCGGAGCTAAAGTATGTCATATAGAGGCAGGATTAAGAACGTGGAATAAAAACTCTCCTTTTCCAGAAGAGATGAATCGACAAATTACGGGAAGGGTAACAGATTATCATTTTGCGCCTACTCAGCAGTCTAAAGAGAATCTGCTCTTAGAAAATATTAAAGAATCAAAAATAAGCATTACGGGTAATACGGTGATTGACGCCTTGTTGGAAAGCTCTGAACGTGTAAAATATTTAGAGAATGAGGAGATTACTCACTTAAAATCTATAGTTTCTAGCCAGAAAGATCTTATTCTCGTCACTGGACATCGTAGAGAAAATCACGGTCAAGGTTTTGTAAATATTTGCTCGGCTTTAAAGGAAATCGCTAATAAAAAGCCTGAAGTTCAAATTGTATATCCTGTACATTTAAACCCCAAAGTCAAAGGACCCGTAAATGAAATTTTAGGAGCGGTCCCCAACATTCATTTAATTGATCCTTTAGGCTATCCCGCTTTTGTCTGGTTAATGAACCAGTCAAAATTAATTATCACAGACAGTGGGGGAGTGCAGGAAGAAGCCCCAAGTTTAGGGAAACCAGTTTTGGTGATGAGAAATAATACAGAGCGCCCAGAAGCAGTAGAAGCTGGAACCGTGATTTTAGTAGGTACAGAAACGGCTAAGATTGTAGAGGAGACCCTTTCTCTATTAGAAAATAAAGAGCGATATAAAGAAATGAGTGGAAAGCATAACCCTTATGGAGATGGGAAAGCTTGTGCGCGTATTGTGGCGTTTCTAAAAGATGAAAACTAAATATACTAATATAGGTGAGCCTATAAAATTAGAGTAAGCTAATTTAGGTTTTATTAGAACCTATCTATTTTTTAGTATAGCTAGATGAAAACAGCAAACAATTTCCTAAAATTATAGTTCTTTACATACGATTAGAAAAGGAAATAATTTTTATTCATGAAGAGGGCTTCATTTTGGTTTTTCATGAGTAATTTGTACTTTTAATACTTGCCAAATTCAATCTCATTTTACTGAAAACAAAAAAGGCTATCCATTTGGATAGCCTTTTTCAATGATATAAGTGATTGGGGGAATTATTTCAATCTAAAAGTTACTCTTCTTACTAACTGACGAGCTTCTTTAGAGGATTTATCCACAGAGTCGTCAATTCCTTCTCCTCTATGTTCTAAACGATCTTCTGAAACTCCTGAGGCTACTAAGATATCGTGTACTTTTTTAGCACGCTTCTCTGAAAGTTGCATGTTGTAAGTAGCATTTCCAATCTCATCTGCATACCCAATCAATTCAGCTTGAGCTGAAGGATTGTTATTCATATACTTCACTAAGTAATTGATAGCTTCATAAGAATAGGTTTCTGGTTTCGTGCTATTGAACTCAAAGTAAACATTTACATAACCTTCGTTAATTAAAGTTTTTACATTAAGTCCGGCGTTCGCAGCTCCGTTTGTAGAGTTTGCTTTAGCATAACGCTTGTCTAAAGAACCTTCAATTTCATCAGGAACTCCATTATTGTTTTTATCTACAGCAACACCTTTAGTATCTGTAGCTACACCGTTCATAGTGTTTGGTTCACGATCTAAATAATTAGGTACTCCATCTTGATCACTATCGATCATGTTGGTTTCAATTTCAGCGATACGGTTTGATAAAGAATCAATTTCTTGAGTTAATTCTTTTCTTGTTGTCATATCTACCCAATCAGCATGCTTTTCTTTTTTACCTAAGTAGATCTGAATCCCTGCAGAAAAAGTTGCGATGTTACCATCAAAGTATCGATCCCCATTATCTGCACGGTTTCCATCCCAAGTATACGTTTGAGATAAGTTACCAGAAAGGGTCATATCTGCATAAAATGCAATATGATCTGAAATTCTGATCTGTGGAGTTATTCCTACCATCAACATAGCGCTAAAATCATCTTCATCTGCAAAAGTAACATCTTCTCCTAATTTGATATTAGCTACACCTGCTCCAGCGTGTCCTAAAAGGTTGAAACGTTGAGTCCATTCTCTAAAACCTAAAATAGATCCTACATTTACGACTCCTTCTAAGTTTGCTCTATAGTAAGTAGTTTCAAATGGAAGACTGTTGTCTCCTTCCGTAATTTGAGAATACATACCTCCTAATTTGAATCCAAATTTCTCGTTGATCATATAGCGTACCCCCAATTCTCCACCTATAGAACCGGTTAAAGAAGAATTGTACAAGGCTGTAGCGCCATCCTCACTGTAGCCTGTTCCTGGCTCACTCATATTAACCCCAGCTTCGATAGACCAGTGATTATATTCAGTTTCTTGTGCTTGGATCATAGACGATGCCAAGATACACGATAATAAAAAAGTAATTTTTTTCATAATGATTAATGTAATGATTTTACATTTCGTTTTGCTGACAAATATATAACAGTTTTTAATCTAAAAAAAGAAATACAATTTTAAT
Source organism: Mesonia sp. K4-1 (assembly GCF_008017825.1). Classification (NCBI taxonomy): domain Bacteria; kingdom Pseudomonadati; phylum Bacteroidota; class Flavobacteriia; order Flavobacteriales; family Flavobacteriaceae; genus Mesonia; species Mesonia sp. K4-1. Next base: position 130,692 of record NZ_VRLS01000052.1, on the reverse strand, counting down.
TGTTAAATAGTTAGCTGTTTAAATTTCACACAATTTTAAATAATTAGCTTTCATTTTATAGCAACTTTAACAGAAAAAATAGCTTCAGGTAGTAAAATAGTCATTTTTATTGAATTCCAAGTACCTATAACATGGTTTTCTTAAGAAAGATTTAATATAAAAGATATTAAGTTTAAAGAGTATATTTGAAAAATTTGCAAATATGCGTTTATTCTTATTGATTATTTTCCTCGGATTTGGTGTGTTTCTTCAAGCACAACAACAATACAATCAGCTTTCTTTAGATGTAAAATATGGAGCCTCAATCCCTATTTCTCCCACCCAAAGTATTTCTAGGTCTGAATATATTTCCTTTAATAATTTTCAAGTAGGAGGTAGGTATATGCTCAATCAAAAATTCGGTTTATCGGGAACTTATACTTATCAATCTTATGGAAATCAAACCGCAGGTTTAAGTTTTCATCGATTTTCTTTGGAAGGGGTGGCTAGTCTTAATCATATTTTCAATTTCCCATATTATATCAAAGAATATGTCAACTTTCAAGTACATGCAGGGCCGGGGATATCACTCGCTTCTCCCAATAATGTTTCCAATTATGATCGTATGGGTAATTTACTATTAGGAGGAAGTTTGCTTTTTAATATTTCACCTCATTTAGCGCTAGGAGGAGATCTTACTTATTCCTATCAAATAGGGCAATGGTATGGGTATAATGGTGAGGTATTAGATATCCAAGGGAATTCCGAAAACGGAGCAAATTTATTTGTGGGCATTGGTGTCTATATTTATCTTGGAAAAGAAAAATACCATGCTGATTGGTATTAGGATGTTATTTACTAAACCTTAAACCAGAACCTTTCTGTAACCTTGATAGATTTTTTTCTTTGATCATAGTAAAAACTACATTACTTTACTGTACATTGAAAACTGGCTGATATTCCATATTCCTTATTAAACATTCTTATAGTTTGTCTTACTAGATAAAACCAAGACTGCACGACTTAAAATGAAAAAGCTGAACTATGATATCATAGTTCAGCTTTTTTGGTTAAATATTCTTCTATAGAATTAAGACTTGATAAGTTTTATTTCATAGGTATGATTATTTTCAAGATCAATCATTTTCAAAAAGTACATTCCGCTAGCTGAAAATGGAATTGAATTGATTTGAAGCGTTTTCTCTGCGTTAGGAGATACTATTTTTTCGAATATCTGCTGACCTAAGACATTATAAACTTTAAGCTCTATACGATTTCCATGATGTTGAGGGAGTTGAAGGTATACTTGGTTCCCCGTTACCGGATTAGGGTATACTTGAATTCCTTGAGCTGTATTTGAATTGATATTTAAAGATTTGCCAAAACTCAAACTAAATCTATCGGTGGCTATACTTGCAGGAATAGAAGCATCAACTTGGAAGTTAACGTATTGTGTTCCTGTAGAGAGTAAAGTAGAAGTTTGTAAATAGGCGTCTTCTAGATATACCTCATAATTAAAAGCATCAGTTAAATCTACCTGTAAAACATAATCTTGGTAGCGGTATTGATACGTAAACAACGGCAATACTTCTCCCTCATAAGGCAGTGCTCTGTTTTCTATAGTTATATAATTTCCTTGATCAATACGTGCCAAATTTTCATCTAGATTAAAGAACTTAGGAGCATCCTGGGCGTCAATAGCATTGTTAGCTTGAGCAGAAAACTTGATTCTCAATCCATCAGAAGATGTTTTGTTATTGGTAAAAGCTTCTTGAGTAAATAACTGTATATTAATTTCTTTACCCATCGCGAGTGTAGGTCTAAATACTTGATTAGATGCTACATCGACAGCCTTATTAGCTTCCGTAAAAGCTAAGGAAGGTGTTGTTCCTGCATTTCCAGTAAGAAAGAATGCTGCTTGCATAGGCTGTAGATACTGATTTGCATCTGAACTTGCATTATTATTAGAGCCATCAGACAAATCTATCGTGACGTACCCACCGCGACCTCCAGGAGTACCTGGAGTAGGAGAACCTCCTAAGTCGGGATCGTATACATAATAGAAGTTCGGAGCAACATTGTTGGTTGCTGCATTTGTCATAATCAAATCCATATCTACTGCCGCATGGTAAGGATTTCCAAAAAAGTTAGCAGCTCCATCGGTTGAGTTAAAGTTAGTTTGAATAACATCTCCAGATAGCACATTTCCTTTATTTCTTAATCTAGTATTTGTTGGAAAGGCACTGTTAGAAGTTACGTCAATAGAGCGATCTCCTCGAACAAGCAATCGGTAAGGTACTCCTGCCACTAAATTGGTGTTATCAGTATTATTAATTTTTTGCCATTGAGATAAACCATTATCATAAGTGTACATAGAAGGGTTTCCAGAAGGAGTGTAATCAAAGCCATTGGTTTGATCAGAACTCGTATCTACACCAGTGATATGTGTACCGTAACCAGAATTAGGATTATTGGTATAAGAAGTAGCAGCTTCTTGCCAGTTGGCATGAATACTCTCTCCCGAATCTACTGAAGAGGTAATTAATCTAAAGGCTCTTTTAGCAGGAAAACACTGTTCTGTAGTGATATCTCCTGAAATTGTTCCTTGCACACGGTCAATTTGAGCAGGCCCGTTAGTGAAATCGCATCTTAAATAAACCTGACCGCCAGTGGTTAAGATTCCTTGGTTAATGCGCAACACCTCATCGATAAATAGAAATTCATCTGTAGCTAAAGCAATAGTTACTCCTGAAGGATTGTTAAGTTCAAATTCTCCCATGGAAAAACCATTGTTAGAAAAAGTCTGTGTAGTATTACCATTCAACCTAAAGCTCGCTTCTGAGCCATCAATACTTCCTAAGTTATAAATATCACCTTGTATGGAAAATTCAATCCCTGCATCAAAACTAGCACCTGCACCAGAAGCAATATGAATACATCCCACCGAAGCATTTTCTGTAATAGCTGCTCCAGCATTAAGAACCACAAGTTTTCTTCCTTGATCATTGTTATTTGGAGCCCCGTCAATACCAGATCCATTTGCGTAATTAGTTCCATCCCAAGTTATAGGTTGCACATCCTTGTAACGTAAAGTAAAATAATCTCCATCGTCTAAATTTATCCCTGAAAAACTCATATTACTACAGTTGATAGTACCAGATACTACCGTAGGAGTGGTAAAACTTGGATTATCAGCAATTATCAATTCAATAGAATTATAGTAAGCTGAACTAAGGCTAATTTGATCTATTAAAAAGTCTAAATCTACAGTTCCTACATCTCCTCCTTCGTCTACTCGCCAGATTGTTGCTAATTTTTGGTTATCAATACCTGTCGTGGAACAGTCGATATCAGCAGCGTCTAATATAGGGCTACCTTGTCGATTAGCAGCAATTAATAAGTGCTCATTGGTATCTAATGATGAAGGATTGGTAATATTGATAATTCCTGTTCCTATTTGAGAAACATTTTTATTCTCTGCGGTAGTTCTGTAAATACCTACTAAATTATGATCAAAATCACCTCCAACAGCACTGTCGAAAGCAAAAAGGTCGTTGTTGCTTAAATTTAAATTGTACTTAGACGCGTAATAATTATGTAAGACTCTAACTTGTACTGTGTTTAGTGAGAGGTCGTGAATTAAAAACTCAGCAATACTACCTTCAAAATAGTCTCCTGTGCTATTACTTCCATCTACTGTAATGTTATCGGTATGTCCTCCTAAAGTAATATCTCCCGTATGGGCATATAAAAATCCAATATTAGATATGGTACCTGCTAACACCCCATTTAAATAGCATCGAATACTTCCTGTTGTGGAAGAATTTCCATCATATACATAACTTAATACATAATTGGTATTACTCACGATAGGAGTACTATAGGATGTATAAGTCCAAGGAGACCCTGCTCCGTCATTGGCGTTGTTAAACCCCCCAAAATGTAATTCTCCATCTTTTATGAAAAACTGAAGATTTCTTGTGTTTCCTCCTTCTTCATAAAGCATTTGAGTATTTGTAATGTTTGAGCCAGAATTAAAAACCATACTAAACGTACGATTAGAATAAGGTTCAGAAGTATTTAACTCTGCATTATTCGGAATGATAAGTTGATCATTATTACCGTCAAATTGTACGGCCGGGAAGCCATTCATTTGATTTTCTAAAAAGAGGGGTTGCCTATTTCCTGTAGTTTGTTCAATCGCTAAACCGTTTTGTCCTTGATTTATCCAAGAGCTTACTTTATCGTTAGAAGCTAAGTTTAGATCTTCTGCTTGATACCAGAAACGGGTGTTTAATGAAGTAGAAACTCCTCCAGGTAACACAGTATTAGGGTTAGATTGCGCAATTCCGAAACTTAAAAAGTCACCATTGGCGATACTTACATTACTGAATGTAGCAATTCCACCACTGATAGAAGTAGCGTTAATTTCGGTAGCACCGGTAAATGAAATATTATTGCTTACAAACATCACAACTTCAGAATTGTCTCCTACATTCTCATTAAAATCATCGATGAGTAATGAAAAGTCTACGGTACTGAATGCTCCAAATTTTGTTGCACGCCAATTACTGGTAAGTCTATACATTGATTTGTTAGAGTTAGAACAACCGTAAGAAGGAGTTTCTAAAGCAGTATAGTTAAATTCGTCTGCAGCAATAGCTAAAAATTCATTATTAGAAAGAGAAGTGTTTTGAGCAACTCTCAGAATTCCAGTTCCCTCAGAAGAAGTTATATGCTGTTGGGTTGCATTTTGCTTCCCTATCCCAATAAAATGAAAATCAAAATCATTTTCAGCAGGAGCATCATATGGGTAAACATCATTTGCTCCTAAACTAATATTGTATTTAGAAGATAAATAATTTTCTACACTATAAAGCTCTGGATTATTTAGTGATTTACTATAAAAAATAAACTCTGCAATTCGGCCAGTAAAATAAGAGCCATCTCCACTAACAGATCCAGTATGATAATAAGTATCATTTACCTGAGCTCCTAAAATAGCTTCGTTATGATTAAAAAGTCGACCTATTCCTGTTAGGTTTCCAAATGATATTCCATTAAGGTAGGTTTCGATAACACCAGTATTACTAGAGTTTCCAGAGAATTTAAAAGATATGATATAATTCGTATTCGCTGTGATCGTAGTACTAGCAGAAGTAAATCCCCATGCTGTATCTGAATCATCATCGTTCAAATTATAAGCCCCTACATAAAGGGACCCTCCGTCGATATAGATATTTAATCCACGTATGGAACCCCCTTCCTCATAGATAACTTGACGATTTGTTACATTAGCGCCAGTGCGAACAGCCATGACAAGAGTTCTGTCAGAATATGGACCTCCTTGATTGATGACATTATTATCAGCAATTTCTAAGTAGTCATTCCCATCAAAACTCAATACTGGAAAACCATTTAATTGATTAGTTAGAAAGGTAGGACGACGATTAGAAATGCTCTGGGTAGCATTTAAGGTATTACCACCTACGTTAGGAAACACAGAAACCGTAGTGTTATTAGCGGTTGTAGAACTTAAGGTGTTGGCGATAAACCAAAAAGGATTATCGGTATCTGAGCCTACTCCTCCTGGACCATTTTGTGCTAATGATAAACTGGTAAAACTGCAGAAAATCATACATATTATCATGGAAATGAAATGAAAGTAATTTTTTTTCATAATAAAGTAGATTAGTTAATGTTGATTCTTATCGTCCTTTAATTTTCTGTATCCTATAATTCCACCCATAAGGATAGCAAGACTTATAAATCCATCTATAGGTGCAGCTGGTGCAATTGCAGTTTCATCATCTACATCATCCATAAAACCTGGAAGTTGAGCTTGAACTGTCGTAGGAAATAAACTTAGACCTACTATGGCGAAAGCGATTAAAAAAGATTTTCTATTTTTCATAAATTGTAAATTTTACTTTCTAATAATAATCTCTAACAAATTTAAAAGCAATACTTTAAATCAAATAAGCTTCTCTTAATTATTCGATTAAGGTGTATGTTTTTCGGCTAAATGACCATTGCTTAAGACGTGAAATGAAAAAACCCTAAGGCTAGTATTTTTCTAAGCTTAGGGTTTTGGTAATAATGGTTTTTTATATGAGTTGTAGGAACTATGTTTAAGTAGGTGAAAACACTTTGAATATAGCAGATTTCGATTATTGAATAATTAATTTCTGACTAAGTTTTTTCTCACTTTTAGAATCAATTACTTCTAATATATAAATCCCTGTGCTTAATTGAAGGTTTGATAATCTTACCTTTCTATTTGAGTCTATTGTTTTTTGGTTAGCATAAACAGCTTGTCCGGCGATATTGTAAATAATGAATTCTAAATCACTAGAGAAATTTGTTGGGATTTCTATGTTTATTAAACCTTCAGTAATCGGATTAGGATATACTTGTAGTTTCTTCAATTCCAGTTGTTGGCTTGTTAAATTATTGGTCACAAATTTCAATTCAAATCGCTCAGAATTGATACTTTCATCTATTTCTGTATCAACATTAAACTGATGAATAAAAGTACTAGAAGTTATTTTAGTTTCACTTAGTAAATAATGATCTACGAGATAAATATCATAGGATGGTAATTGATTGGTTTGTATTTTTAAAGTGTATTGAGTAGAAACGTGTCCTGCTAAATATAATGGAATACTCTCTTGATCTAATGGGAAATCACGACGGTTAATAGCTAAATAATCACTACCAGCTTTGCTTGCAAAAGTTTCATCTAGATTGAAAAATTTAGGTGCATCTTCTGCGCTAGCATTATTTTGATAGTTGCTATCAAATTTTATTTTTAATCCGTCTGATGCCGTTTCTTGGTTTATATATGCTTGGGTTGGAAATAAAGTCAATTCCATAGAAGGTAAAGCAGCTTGAGGTCTAAATACAGTGGTTTGATTTGCATTTACATTTTTAAAGCTTTCTTCTATGTTTAATTGAGGGGGTGTATTCGCTAATCCTGTTAATAAGAATGCTGCTTGTCCTGGTTGTAGAAATTGATTAGCATCTGATCCTGCTGTAGCAGAATTATCATCCATATCTATCGTAACATATGCTCCACGTCCGTTAGCTCCACCAATAGTTGGGTCCCAAATGTAATAGTCTGATTGAAAATTGGTGGTGTTAATATTGTTTTTTAATACTAAACTCATATCAATAGCCGCGGGATAAGGATTTCCGAAGAAATTAGCACTCCCAGACACATTGTTAAAATTGTTCATCGTAACTGTACCACTGGTAATGTTCCCTTGAGCACGTAAAATAGTATTCGATGGAAGGCTAAGGTTAGAAGTAATATCGGTCGAACGATTTCCTCTTACCATAAGACGATAAGGCACTCCTGCTATTAAAGAGGTGTTATCGGTGTTAGGCATTTTCTCCCATTTAGAAGTAATATTATTGAAAATATACATGCTTGGATTACCTGAAGGTGTATAGTCAAAACCATTAGTCCCATCAGCAGCACCATTTACTCCGGTAATGTGAGTTCCGTATCCAGGGTTAGGGTTATGAGTATAGTTAAGGGGGTCTTCTTGCCAATCCTCTCGAATCGTATTTGTGCTAGTTACAGTAGAAGTTAGAAAGCGAAAAGCTCTAGTGGCAGGAATACATTGTTCTGTTATAACCTCCCCTGTAATACTCCCATTGCTAAGATCGTCAATTTGTGCTACTCTTTGAGTAAGGTCATCAAATCTGCAGGCTAATGTTAATTGATCATTAGTTTCTAGGATACCATTTTCAACTAAAAGTATAGTATTAATTCTTAACATTTCATCGGTGGCTAAGTTAATTACAAGATCGCTTCCTTGATCAATAGTCAGATTTTCTGTTTCAAAAGAATTTCCGTTTATGGTTTGTTGTGTTGCTCCAGCAAACTCTAGGTTAGTTGCTCCAGCGGGAATATTTCCATAGTTATTTAAATCTCCTGTAAGGCTAAGCGTGTTATTAGAAGTTAGGTCTACTTGAGCTCCTTCCTTAATAGTTAGCTCATGGATAGAAGCTGTTAAAGGAAGGCTAGGGTAGTTGGGAACATTAGCGGGAACTAAAATATCTGAGGTTCCGTTCGCACTAGGCAATCCGCTACACCAGTTTCCTGATAGTACAGGATTAGTGTCTACCGAACCTGTCCACACAAATTCATTAGGGTCATTATCGGGACCGAATAAATAATTGAAGGCTAAGGCTCCAATAGATGCTCCAGAAAACTCTCTTATGCTAAATTCAATTTGAGAGTTTGTGCCTAAAAACCCTTCCCATACATTAGGTGTAGCCACGTTGCTGTCCCAATCATTGAGTTGATAAACATCTACACCGTCAATCGTTAATACAACGTCATCGTCATGTCTCGGAATATCAAGTTGATAGTATCCGCAAGGAAAGCCTTCTCGTCTATAAATATAAGAGTGATTTTCGTTTTGAACAGATGTTCCAACATAACCAGGAGCATTCGAAGGATTGCTGGATGTTCCCCATAAGGTAGAAGTGTTAAAATCTAAACCAGTATGTGTGTAAGTACCAGCATATTCTTGAAAATTATTTCCGTCAAAAACAGCTACAACCCACTCATTATTTCCGAAAGTTTCTGGATCTGGAACTGTGGTATCTTCAACGATTTGAAGTCTTCCATATGAATTTCCAGCATTTTCAGCCCATACAAATTCAATTTCTGTTGTGTTGTCTAGCGTTCCAGACCAAACTCCGTAATGCGTGTCACAACAACTATTATGACTCCAAACCTCTGTTCCGTCGATAATTAATTTAGCAGAATCATCATGTCCACTTTCTCCATTTTGTCCTGCTAGGTTGATAACATAATTTCCAGTAGGAAATCCCTTTCGTTTGTACGAAACTAAATGGTTATTGTCGGTTACGCTACAGCCTTCATAACTAGTGTTCGTAGGATTTTTAGGATTAGAATTGGTTGCCCAATAGGTATCTGAATCTATATTTAGGTTATTAATTCCATATCCAGAATCGATATAATAGCCTCTGTAATTAGAATAATCAAAATTAGTTGCATTGTAAGTATTGAACTGGTAGACATAAGCTGTCCATTGATCTTGTACAAAGCTACCTGGTGAAGGATCTGTATTAGCATCTGCACATTGAGCAGAAGACGTTATAGAATAAAATGTGCTTAATAAGACTAAAAGAAGTTTGAGAATGTAATGTTTTAGCATAACTTAAATCGTTGATGTATAGCACAAATTTATAGCGCTAGAACTTCTTGCTAAATGCTTATTTAGTATTTTCGATTAAACGTAAGATTCTTAGGATTATAGTAAAAAAAAAGGTGCTATTTAAATAGCACCTTTTTTTCATTATTTTTTTAATCGTTTGACTCCTAAAGCAGCACCCGCAGCTAAGCCTGTATAAATAAGTAAATCTATTGGGGCTGCTGGTGTCTCATCATCTACGTCATCCATAAATCCTATTATTTGTTGAGCAGATGCTACATTAGTAAAAGATAAAAAGACGAATAACGGTGTTATGTATATAAGTTGTTTATAGCGCTTCATATAATCTTTTTTAAGGGTTAATAACTTTAGTAGTGTGTTGAACGCCATTCTCATTATTGGTAATCGTTAAATAGTAAATACCAGAAGGAAGAGCTAAATTACTAAGTGAAATTTTGCTTTTCCCTGTAGTGTTTACAGTTTTGCTTAGGACTTTTTGCCCCATTACATTTAACATATCCAAGTTAAGTTTGTTACTGCTGTAAGCTTGTGGTAATTCAATATGCAGTGTATTGTTTGATATTGGATTAGGGTAAATGTAAAAGTCTGCCGTTTGTTGAGCATCAGTATTTAAATTAGCTTCTCCAAATCTCAATGTAAATCTTGTACCTGATATACTTGCAGGAATAGAAGCATCTACTTGATAAGCAATAGCGTTGTTTCCTGTTCCTAGTAAAGTAGAAGTTTGAAGGTAGGCATCATCTAAATATAGCTTATGTTCAAAAGCTTCATTTAAATTAATACTTAACACGTAGTCATCATAACGGTATTGATTAATAAATAAAGGTAGTTCTTCATTTTCAGTAGGTAACTCTCTTTTTTCAATGGCTAGGTAGTTTTGATTGTCTAATCGTGCTATGTTTTCATCTAAATTACCCATTTTAGGAGTATCACTATAATTAACAGCGTTATCAAACTGAGGCGCGAAACTAATTCTTAAACCGTCTGATGGACTTTGTTGGTTAGTAAATGCTTCTTGAGTATAAAGATTGATCGCAATACTATTATAATTTAATGAAGCGGGTCTGAAAACATCGGTAGCAGTTGCTTCAACATTTTTATCACTTTCTCTAAATACCAATTGTGGAGCTACAGATTCATTACTTGTAATAAAGAATGCAGCTTGCATAGGTTGTAAGAAACGATTTGCTTCAGAAGTTCCTGATGCTCCTTGTAAAACAGAACTTGATAAATCATCTAAATCTATAGCGACAAAAGCACCTCTTCCTCCAGGTTGACCAACCGTTGGACTTCCTCCTAAGTTAGGGTCATAAATATAATAACTTCTAGTAGTGTTAAGTGTTAGTGGGTTGTTAAAGACTTTTCTCATATCTACAGCAGCGGCATAAGGATTTCCAAAGAAATTATAGGCTCCTTCACTAGCATTAAAATTGGTTAAGGTTACTGTGCCTGTTTGGATATCCCCCGTAGCTCTTATTTTTGTATCTTCTGGGGTAGCTGAGTTATTTAAAATATTAATACTTCTATCTCCTCTAACAAATAAACGATAAGGGTTACCTGCGTTTAAGGGTACCAAGGTGCTTGGGATAGCAGTCCAGCTAGCGTTAGTATTATCAAATGTGAATAAAGATGAATTTCCACTTGTGTTATAGTCAAAACCGTTCGTCCCGTCAGCAGTAGTATTTGGGTTAGGTCCAAGTCCGGTTATATGGGTTCCATATCCAGGGTTAGGGTTGTCTAGGTAGCCAGAGGCACCTTCTTGCCAATTGGCTCTTATTGAATTAGACGTGGTAACAGGTGAAGATACAAGTCTAAACGCTCTTCGTGCTGGGAAACATTGTTCGATGGTCATTTCACCAGATATAGAACCTTCAACACGATCAACTTGAGCAGCTCCTAACTGAGCGAAATCGCATACTAATGTAAGGTTGTCGTTTGTATTAAAATTCCCTTGTTTTATTTTTAATACTTCTGATATAGATAGTGTGGTATTAAGGGCAACTCCAGCCGAGTTTTCAATAGTTAGTTGAGCTAGATTTCCATTGAGAAGTCCGCTATCTATTGATTGTGCAGAACCTCCAGAAAAATATAAATTGGATCCTGGTGTGCTACCGTCTAGAAAACTATTTCCTCCAATTTGAGTTACTAATCCTTCGATAGCAAATAAAAATCCGTTAAGATTAATCGAAGCTCCTGGACTCATTGTTAAATTCTTAACTCCAGCATCTATATTTAAAATAGGGTAGTTAGGGATAGGGTCTGGTGCATTGTGTTGAGGAATAAATACATTAACATTAGCATTAGGTACGCCATTATCCCAGTTACTTGGATTGCTCCAGTCACTACTTATAGCTCCTGTCCAAGTGGTATCTCCACAAGAGGGTTTTTGAACAATATTGTCTGTAATGGCCGGTTCTAAACTAGAGCTTTCAAATATAATTTTGTGATCTCCTCCAATTTCAAATTCTAAATTATCAAAGATTACTTTTCCTGTTGCATCCGTTAATTTTTTGGTCGTCCCTAAAAGTTCACCAGGACCTGAATATATTGACGCAGTAATAGGGAAACCAGCTTGTGGAATAAAGGCTCCATTAAAATCTTGAACTTCTACTTGAAAATTAGAATTCATCGTTCCGTCACATTCAGAATCTGTAGGTTGAGCTAAGATAGCAAGCTTACTCGCTACACCGATAGATTGTTCATTGTAAGCAATAAATGCGGGGTCAGATGTTCCTCCTGCAGTATAAATAAGAGCGACTACTTGAGAAGAATTTGTAGTTGTAATACCAAATTGAGATAATTCAATCGGTAAAAAACGTAAATTTCTTTGGGTTTTTACATAACCACCTCCTCCAGAAGTACTGTTAAAGTTATAAAAATCTACTAACCAGCTTCCAACTATTGGGCTGGTAGAGCTGCTGCTCATATTGATACTAACTGGGTTTCCTACTGTGGCTCCCGAGCCATCAATAAATTTTAAATTATCATTGTTACTACCGCTAGGGTTAGCTATATTAGAAACCACGATGTCTGGAATACCGTCACTAATATCGGCTGAGGTAATTTTATTGCTACTTAAATCAAAGCGAACCTCTTGTCCAGTTGGTGTATTAGCGATACCTGTTCCTAAATCAAGCCCTTTATCTCCATCGGTTAGGAAGTAAGCTAGATCTGCGTCAGAAGTGATAGGGTTAAAAGGGTTGCTAGGGTCGTTGTCCATTGCGTTATCTAATCCGTCGTAAAGTTGACCTAATCCCACAAAATAAGATCCTCCAGTGGCACTAGAAGGTAATCCTGAAAGTGGAAGTCCTCTAAAATTATCTGCGGTAAATCCAGTTACACCGTTTGCAGTTAAAGCAGCATCATTTACCCCTGTTGAGTAAGTTGTTCCGTTAAACTTAAATCCTAATAAGAGATGTGAATTATCTGGTTTGGTATTGTTAATGCTCCCAGAATTGGATTCCCAGAAACCTTGGTAGTCCGTATAGATTCCTGTAATTTGACTGTAAGAATAGCTAGAGATAAATAAAATTAAACTCAGCGCAAAGTAAACTTTTTTCATTCAAATAAAATTGGTTAGAACTCTTTTTTAAGTAATTAGCGCTAAATGTATAAGTTCTTAAACCTTAAAAACTATCTTTTCAAGGTTTTTCGTTTAAAGGGTTAATTGATTAGTTGAACTGTAGAGAGGGTTGCATTTTTTTTAGAATACGTTAAAAAAAAACCCCATCGTGGTGATGAGGTTTTATATATAAAAAGTTGTAATTACTAGTCTTTTAAGAGACCTCTAGAAATTACAATTTTTTGAATTTCTGAAGTTCCTTCGTAGATCTGAGTAATTTTTGCATCTCGCATTAAGCGCTCTACATGGTATTCTTTTACATAACCATTACCACCGTGTACTTGTACGGCTTCCACAGTCGTGTCCATAGCAACTTGAGAAGCGTAAAGTTTGGCCATAGCGCCACTCATATCATAATTATTTCCTTGATCTTTGTCCCAAGCAGCTTTCATCACCAAGTGTCTTGCTGCGGAAATTTGGGTGTGCATATCAGCTAATTTAAAGGCGATAGCTTGATGGTTACAAATTTCTGTTCCAAAAGCTTTTCTAATTTTAGAATAATCTCTGGCTAATTCGTAAGCTCCACTTGCTATTCCTAAGGCTTGTGCGGCGATCCCAATTCTACCTCCTGAAAGGGTTTTCATAGCGAATTTAAAGCCAAAACCATCTTCTCCTATACGGTTCTCTTTTGGTACTTTAACATCGTTAAAGTTAAGGGTGTGGGTGTCGCTTCCGCGGATTCCTAATTTTTGTTCTTTAGGACCTACTTCAAAACCTTCCATTCCTTTTTCAACGATAAAGGCATTGATTCCTTTGTGCTTTTTCTCTCTATCGGTTTGGGCAATGACTAAATAATAATCTGCGCTATTACCATTGGTGATCCAGTTTTTTGTTCCGTTAAGGATATAGTGATCACCTTTATCTATCGCTGTAGTTCTTTGCGATGTAGCATCACTACCTGCCTCTGGTTCGCTTAAACAAAAAGCTCCAATAGATTCTCCTGTAGCTAACTTGGTAAGGTACTTTTTCTTTTGCTCTTCATTACCGTAAGTTTCAAGTCCCCAGCAAACCAATGAGTTGTTGACAGAAACTATAACAGAGCAAGAAGCATCTATTTTAGAAATTTCTTCCATGGCTAAGACATAAGAGACTGTGTCCATCCCGCCACCGCCATACTTTGGCGATACCATCATTCCTAAGAAACCTAACTCCCCCATCTTTTTTACTTGCTCGGTAGGGAACTCCTGTTTCTCATCTCTTTCAATTACTCCAGGAAGTAACTCATTTTTAGCAAAATCTCTTGCAGCATCTCTTATCATTAAATGCTCTTCTGTTAACTTAAAATCCATTGGATGTTGATTTAAATTTAATAAAACGTGGCAAATATACTTCTTCGAGTTTAAAAATTCAATCAAATACCTTTAATTTTACGGATATGGAAAACTTAACTTATCGGGTAGTAGGTGTCATGTCGGGTACCTCTTTAGACGGAATTGACCTAGCGCTTATAGATTTTGTAAAATCTAAAGAAGGCTGGGGTTTTAATATCATCTTGGCAGAAACCTTAGCTTACTCTAAGGAATGGAAAGATAGATTAGCTCAAGCCTCACGGTTGTCTAAAGAAGAAATAACTCATCTAGATGTTGCTTATACCGATGAGCTGGCTGCGGTTATTTCCTCATTTTTAAGCCGGCATAGCATTTTTGTAAGCAGTTTAGAAGCTGTTTGTTCTCATGGCCATACAGTCTTGCATCAACCTGAGGCGGGAATCACTATTCAAATAGGGAATTTACCCGTATTAGCTCAAAAAATAGGAATGCGAGTGGTGTGTGATTTTAGGGTAGAAGATGTAGCATTGGGCGGACAAGGAGCGCCGTTAGTTCCTATAGGAGATCAAATGCTCTTTACGGAATTTGATTATTGCTTAAACTTAGGTGGTTTTGCAAATATTTCATTGGAAGAAAATGGAAGTCGCTTAGCTTATGATATTTGTGCTGTAAATACAGTACTTAATGTGTTATCTCAAAAGATGGGTGTAGATTATGATGAAGATGGAAGAATAGCTGCTTCGGGAGAAATAGATCAAGACTTATTGAGAAAATTGAATGAACTCAGTTTTTATCAAAAATCACCGCCTAAATCGTTGGGAGTAGAGTGGGTGGTAAAAGATATAATGCCTTTGTTGGAAGAAACTCATATTCCTGCACCTCATAAAATAGCCACTTTCACCTATCATGTAGCTCAGCAAATAGCCAATAATTTAGCAAAGGACTCCTCTAAAAAAGTATTGGTTACTGGGGGAGGAGCATATAATAAAACACTTATTGAATTTTTAAAATCGATGAGTGTCGTAGAAGTGATCATCCCTTCTAAAGAAATTGTAGAGTTTAAAGAAGCTTTAATCTTTGGTTTTTTAGGAGTGCTAAAACTGGAAAAGGAAGTAAATGTCCTTAAATCGGTTACTGGAGCTTCAAAAAACCATTCATCAGGCAAGGTGTTTCTTCCTTAAATTTCTAAGCGTTAAAGTCTTCTTAACATTTTGGTTTGTTTATATTTGCGAAGCAAAAAATTAACCTACTTATGAAAGAACTACTTAAACTCTACGAAAATAAACAACCAGAAATAGTTTTTAACTGGAAAGACTCTGAAACTGAGGCAGAAGGTTGGACGGTAATTAATTCACTACGAGGCGGAGCAGCTGGAGGGGGAACCCGTATGCGTGAAGGTTTAGATATGAACGAAGTATTGTCATTAGCCAAAACCATGGAAGTGAAATTTACCGTATCTGGACCGACAATTGGTGGTGCAAAATCGGGAATCAATTTTAATCCGCATGATCCTAGAAAAAAAGGTGTTTTAGAAAGATGGTATAAAGCCGTTTCTCCTTTACTGAAGAGTTATTACGGAACGGGAGGAGATTTAAATGTAGATGAAATTCATGAAGTAATTCCTATCACAGAAAGCTGTGGAGTATGGCATCCTCAAGAAGGTGTTTTTTCAGGACATTTTCAACCTACTGAAGCCGACAAGATTAATAGAATCGGACAATTACGTCAGGGTGTAATCAAAGTATTAGAAAATACCGATTTCTCACCAGATGTATCAAGAAAATACACCGTTGCCGATATGATTACAGGATACGGAGTAGCGGAAGGTGTAAGACATTATTATGAGATCTACGGTGGTGAAGTAAAAGGAAAGCGTGCAGTGGTGCAAGGATTTGGAAATGTGGGATCTGCGGCAGCTTATTACTTAGCTCAAATGGGAGCAAAAGTAGTTGGGATTATCGATAGAGACGGCGGATTGATTAATGAAGAAGGTTTCTCTTTTGAAGAAATTAAGCAACTTTTCTTAAATAAAGATGGGAATACTCTAGTCTCAGATCAAATGATTCCGTTTACGGAAATCAATGAAAAAATTTGGAATTTAGATACAGAGATTTTTGCGCCTTGTGCAGCATCTCGATTAATTACCAAAGAGCAAATTTCATCTATGATAGAGAGTGGATTAGAAGTGATTTCTTGTGGTGCGAATGTGCCCTTTGCTGATAAGGAAATTTTCTTTGGGAATATTATGGAATACACTGATGAGCGTGTAAGTTTAATTCCAGACTT
Source organism: Mesonia sp. K4-1 (assembly GCF_008017825.1). Classification (NCBI taxonomy): domain Bacteria; kingdom Pseudomonadati; phylum Bacteroidota; class Flavobacteriia; order Flavobacteriales; family Flavobacteriaceae; genus Mesonia; species Mesonia sp. K4-1. The sequence goes on along the minus strand of NZ_VRLS01000052.1, from coordinate 114,322 downwards.
TATTTCTAACTGTGGTATGGCAAGAGTTTTTGCTTACTTTATGGAGAGAAAAGTGCAAATGACCGATGAGGCTATCTTTAATGATACTTCTATGACGATCAAAAATGCTATTCAAAATACATTCGATCATAATAGCGATAAAACGAATATTAGTAAAACAGCTTTTGAAATAGCTTTAAAACAATTGGTGTAAGCCTTGGGCTTATCGTTTCAATCTTATCGTCATGTTAAAAAATTTCTTGGGGAGTAGCCCTGTATGGTTTAAGTATACCATAGTTTTCTTTCTCATTTTTAATGTTTTTTCGCTTTACATTTTAGGGCCAACCCTTACTGCTTGGTTTTTTATAGCAGAGTTTATTTTTACACTCGCTATGGCTTTAAAATGTTACCCTCTGCAATCGGGTGGTTTATTAGCGATAGAAATATTGGTACTTAGGTTAACTTCCCCAGAAGCTGCAAAAGTAGAAGTGATTCAAAATTTTGAAGTCATCTTTTTACTGATGTTTATGGTGGCTGGGATCTATTTTATGAAGCCTTTACTCATGTATATTTTTAGTAAGGTATTTATAAAAGTGAAATCAAAAGTGATTTTGTCGCTCTTGTTTTTAACCTTATCTGCAGTTCTATCTGCATTTTTAGATGCTTTGACTGTCACGGCTGTTCTTATAAGTGTTGCGGTTGGATTTTATGGGATTTACCATAAAATCCAATCTGCCGACACCGACTATAATGCGAGCGGTATATTAGACCGTAAAGAGTTGAGTGGAGAAACCCTTGAAGAATTTAGGGCCTTTTTAAGAAGCCTTATTATGCATGGGGTAGTAGGTACTGCTTTAGGAGGAGTTTGTACATTAGTGGGAGAACCACAAAATTTATTGATTGGAGAAAAGATGGGCTGGGACTTTGTTGCCTTTTTTGTTCATATGGCACCTATTACTCTTCCTGTTCTAGTGGCTGGAATGTTCACCACTATATTTTTAGAAACTACAAAGACTTTTGGTTTTGGAAGAAAACTACCGCGGCCTGCAAGAACTATTATAGAAAATTATACCTTAGAAAAGGATAGGAATCGTACCCCTTCGCAAAAATACGGACTAATCATCCAAGCGATTTCAGCGGTGTTTCTCATTTTCGGACTTGCATTTCATATCGCACCTGTCGGTTTTATAGGTTTGGGACTTATCGTTATTCAAACCGCTTTTATGGGTATAGTTGAAGAACATAGCTTAGGAAAAGCCTTTGAAGAAGCCTTACCGTTTACAGGCTTAATTGTAGTCTTTTTTGTAATTGTAGCTATGATTCATGATCAACATTTATTTCACCCCATTATTAATTGGGCGTTATCATTAGAACCTGATCATCAGCCAGTAGTATTTTATGTAGCAAATGGTGTTTTATCGATGATAAGTGATAATGTGTTTGTGGCGACGGTATATATAGGAGAGGTAAAAAACGCTTTTGATGCAGGTCAAATTTCTGCAGATCAATTTCGTCGTTTAGCAATAGCGATCAATACCGGTACTAACTTGCCAAGTGTAGCTACACCCAATGGTCAGGCTGCATTTTTATTTTTGTTAACTAGCTCTTTAGCACCGCTTATTAATTTGAGCTACGGTAAAATGGTAAAAATGGCATTACCTTATACTATTGTGTTGAGTATTATTGGTTATTTAGGTGTGTTATTTTTTCTGTAAAAGAAAATTATAACTTAGCTTTAACTATTAATATAATTTATAATCCTTTTTTTCGTTACTAATTTAGATACTTAATAAAAAACTTATGTTGGCGATTACTTTACAAGAAACTGCAGAAGCTGCTGCTCAAAATGGAGAGACTGTCGTAGAGGAAAAGACACTTTCTTTTATGGATTTACTTTTTAGTGGAGGCTTAGGGGGTACGATTATTATTTCTATTCTTTTTGTTCTTTTTGTTGCTGCAATTTATATTTATTTCGAACGTCTTTTTGCGGTAAAAGCAGCATCAAAAACAGATGCTAATTTCATGCATCAAATTAAAGATAATGTGGCAACAGGCAATATTGAAGGTGCAAAAATACGTTGTGCTCAAGAAAATTCCCCTGTAGCTAGACTTACGGCTAAAGGAATATCACGTATTGGTAGTCCGTTAGAGGATATCAATACCGCTATAGAGAATGCAGGAAGGTTAGAAGTGTATAAATTAGAGAAAAACGTAAGTGTTTTGGCTACCATTGCTGGTGCTGCACCTATGATAGGATTCTTAGGAACTGTAATTGGTATGGTTTTAGCTTTCCACGAATTGGCTACCAGCAGCGGTCAAGCCGAAATGGGGTCGTTAGCAGAAGGGATTTATACCGCTATGACAACTACAGTTGCCGGACTAATTGTAGGAATCGTTGCTTATATTGGGTATAACCACTTAGTAGTGAAAACCGATAAAGTAGTGCATCAAATGGAAGCTACTGCAGTCGATTTTCTAGATTTACTAAACGAACCAGCATAATATGAACTTAAGAGGAAGAAACAAAGTGAGTCCTGAGTTTAGCATGTCTTCTATGACAGATATCGTTTTTCTCTTGCTTATCTTTTTTATGTTAACATCTCCGGTAATTACACCAGAGGCTTTAGATCTTATTCTTCCCAAAGCAAAAGGGAAGACAAGTAATGTGCAAAGTTTAGCGGTAAGCATTAATAAAGACTTAGAAATTTTTATTAATTCAGATCAGGTATCTAGTGATCAATTGGAGCTAGAGTTGCAAAAAAGATTATCGGGAGAAGAAGATCCTACCATTATTTTACGCGCAGAAGAAAGTGTGCCTATTCAGAATGCAGTAAGCGTGATGGATATTGCTAAAAGAAATAAATATAAAGTAGTTTTAGCTGTAAAGCCATAAATATGAGTTTACTAGAAACCAAATACGAGAAGAAGTCTGCTATCATTACTACGGTAATATCAGTGGGTCTTATTTTATTGTTATTGTTTTTTGGTTTCACTTATTTAGATCCGCCACCAGAAAATGGGATTGCGATCAATTTTGGAACGAGTAGTGTTGGTTCAGGTGATGTTCAACCTACAGAGCCTATAAAATCGGCACCCCAGCAAAATACAACACCACCTAACGAGCCTCAAGAAGAAATGAGTACTCCGTCAGAGGAAGAAGTGGCTACGCAAGATACCGAAGAAGCTCCTGTAATCGAAAAAGAAAAAGAGCCAAAAAAAGATAAATCTCAAAAGGAAAAGAAAGTTCAAGACCCAGTAAAAGAGGTAAAACCTCAAAAGGAAAAAGAACCAGAGAAAGCACCAGATCCTCAACCCGAAAAGTCAACTTCAGATGCTTTAAATAGTATTCTTAACGGTCCGGAAAAGGATGGAAAAGCCAATGGAGGTGAAGGGAATGATAATCAGGCTGGAGATAAAGGAGATCCCAATGGAGATCCTAATGCAAATTCATACTACGGACAAGGAAAAGGTCTGGACGGGGATGGAAATTACCGTCTAGGAGGTAGAAAACCTTTAAATAAAGAAAAATTTCAACAAGACTGCAATGAGTCTGGTGTAGTAGTAGTAAAAATAGAAGTGAACCAACAAGGAAAAGTGATTAACGCCGTTGCTGGTTCTCGGGGAACAACCAATACTGCACCCTGTCTTATGGAGCCTGCAAAACGTGCAGCTTTGGCGACTAAGTTTAATAGTGATGCCAACGCCCCTGTAAAGCAAACGGGTTATATCGAATACGAGTTTAAACTTTCTGAGTAACAATTTTATGACTTACCAAGAAACCTTAACTTGGATGTTTGGGCAGCTACCTATGTACCAACGCCAAGGAAAATCAGCCTTTAAAAAAGACCTTACTAATATTCTCGCTTTCGCGGAAGTTTTACAGCAACCCCAAAATAATTTTAAAAACATTCATGTAGGAGGGACCAATGGGAAAGGTTCTACAAGTCATATGCTCGCTTCAGTTTTACAAGAAGCAGGTTATAAGGTGGGTTTATATACTTCTCCGCATCTTAAAGATTTTACCGAACGAATTAAGATTAATGGCAAAGAGATTCGTAAAGAATTTGTTGTAGATTTTATAGCGACACACCGAGAGTTTTTAGAGCAACAACACCTTTCTTTTTTTGAAATGACTGTAGGGATGGCTTTTGATTATTTTAGTCAAGAAAATGTAGATATTGCTATTATAGAAGTAGGCCTTGGCGGCAGATTAGATAGTACTAATATTATAAACCCCGAACTTTCCATCATTACGAACATAGGAATGGATCATACCCAGTTTCTAGGAAATACAATTAGTCAAATTGCTACTGAAAAAGCTGGAATCATTAAAAAAGAGATTCCTGTAGTTATTGGAGAAACTTCAGCAGAATCAAAAGATGTTTTCATTCAAAAAGCAAACGAAGTGAAAGCACCAATCGTATTAGCTGAAGATGAAGAGAAAGTAAATCTAGAATCTGATTTAAGAGGAGATTATCAAGAAAATAATAAGCAAACCGTAGCTGTAGCAGTCCGTCAACTAAGAGATCAAGGTTGGAATTTATCTACCGAAAACCTTCAAGATGGGTTGGCTAATGTGGTTAAGAATACAGGATTAAGAGGTAGGTGGGAGTTATTGCAAGATCAACCTAAGGTCATTGCAGATACAGCACATAACAAGGAAGGTTTAGAAATAGTCCTGCGTCAGTTAAAAAAATTACAACCTAAAAAGCTTCACATGGTTTTAGGCTTTGTAAATGATAAAGATTTAGATCAACTTCTTCCTATGTTTCCAACAGACGCTATCTATTATTTTTGCCAGCCAAATGTGATAAGGAGAATGGATGTAAAAGTATTGGCAAGCAAAGCTGCGCTTTTTGGCCTAGAAGGAAAAATGTACACTTCTGTTACAGAGGCATTAAATGATGCTAAAGCAGATGCTGGTTCAGAAGAAGTTATTTATGTAGGAGGAAGTACATTTACAGTAGCAGAAATAATTTAAAAGTTTTATTTTTTTTCTTGTGATATCTCTAAAATGTATTATATTTGCACTCGCATTATATGCGGGCGCTTAGCTCAGTTGGTTCAGAGCACTTGGTTTACACCCAAGGGGTCGGGGGTTCGAATCCCTCAGCGCCCACTAAACCTGGAGTTTGCTTCAGGTTTTTTTAATCTACTATAATGCACGGGCGCGTAGCTCAGTTGGTTCAGAGCACTTGGTTTACACCCAAGGGGTCAGGGGTTCGAATCCCTTCGCGCCCACACAATAAAAAAGGCTTCCTAAATTAGGAAGCCTTTTTTATGTCCATAGCTCTAAGAGTCTTTCTAGTTGCATTCCACGGGATCCTTTTATGAGGATAGTATTGTTTTCTAGTGATTGTTTAGATAGGTATAATTTCATATCGCTAAATTCTTTAAAGGAAATAACTTTATCAGTGTGAGTTTTGTAGAAGTTTTTACCACAAACTATGGCTAAATGGAAATCTAGATTTTCTAAAAGATTTACAATATGTTGATGTTCTTCATCTGAAGTTTGGCCGACTTCAAACATATCGCCTAAAATAATCGTTTTTTGTTTTGAGGGTAGGTCATTCAAGTTTTCTATAGATAACGCCATACTAGTAGGATTGGCATTATACGCATCTAAAATGATAGTGTTATGGTCGGTTTCAATAACTTGTGATCTATTGTTGCTTGAAACGTAATTCTCTATCGCTTCTTTAATCGAGTTAAACTCTACCTTAAAATATAGTCCGATTGCTGTAGCTGCAGCCATATTAGCGCTATTGTATTTACCAGTGAGCTGAGAGCAGATAATTTTATTATCGTGCGAAATGGAAGCTGTATGGTTGTGAGAATGGTTGCTAATGGTGTAATTGGCTTCTTTCATTTCTCCAAAGCTAATGGTGTTTTGGTAGAAATTACATTTCTCTACTTGAATTTTATCTTCGGTATTAATGAATATTGTTCCTTCATTAGAAATTAGATAATTGTATAGTTCACTTTTCCCTTTAATTACACCTTCAATTCCTCCAAAACCTTCTAAATGAGCTTTCCCAAAATTAGTGATATAGCCAAAATTTGGTTTAGCAATTTTACATAAATCTCTTATTTCTCCTTGGTGATTTGCACCAATTTCTACAATTCCTATTTCTGTTTCTTTGGTCATCGAGAGTAGGGTGAGGGGTACGCCTATATGGTTATTTAGGTTTCCTTTAGTGGCAACTACCCGATATTTTTTTTGAAGAACTGCTGTGGTGAGTTCTTTTGTGGTTGTCTTTCCGTTACTACCTGTTATGGCAATAATTTTTAGTTTGAGGTAGTTACGATGATAATGTGCTAGAGCTTGTAATGCTTCAAGGCAATTATTTACCAAGATGGTATTTTCGCTTTCAAAATCTTTGTCATCTATAATTGCTTTAGTCGCACCTTTATCAAGAGCTTGTTTTGCAAATTTGTTTCCGTTGAATTGACTTCCGCTTAAAGCGAAAAATAAATTGTTCGTGTTTAGAGAGCGAGTATCAGTAGAAACTCCTGTGCTGTCTAGAAATAGTTGATGTAGTTTAGAAATATCCATAGAATGAAAGGTAAAAAAAAGCCCTTTCGTGAGGAAAGGGCTTTTTGTGATATGTGTAAATAATATAATTAGTCTCTAGCTCTTTTCCCTTTTTGAGATTTAGAACCTACTCTAGACATTGCATTTCTAAACCCGATATAATCTGTAGCCATATCTTGTGGGAAATATCTTCTTTGTGCAGGATCTAACCAATAAGCTCGATCTCTCCAAGAACCTCCTTTATAAACTCTAACTTCATTATCAATTAAGGTAGTTCTGTTAGCGTCTGTATCATATTGTCTATCCAATCCAGTAGCGTTACCAGTACTGTCTTTTTGTACATTTACTTTATGTTGAGGAGAGTTGTACATTCTAGTTTTATCACTTTCAGAGTAATCTCTACTTGAGCTAACATCACCATCTCTAAAGTCTCTATTGTCACTTTTTGAGAATTGAGTTCTTAAGTAAGTATCTTCAGAGGTTACTGGTTCTTGTGCGATTTCTCCAGGTAGAGCTCTTGCAATAATACTACCATTGCTTAATGTGTCAAAAATAATGCTGTCTGATTGTACAATTTTCACCGTACCATCTTTATTGATCGCATTTTTAGTATAAACGTTACCTCTATAGTAGTTAAAGTCATTAAACTCATCATCTACAATTGGTCGGTAAACATCGGCAACCCACTCGGCAACATTACCTGCCATATCGTAGATTCCAAAATCGTTTGGAGAGTAAGATTTGATTTCAGCAGTAATATCTGCTCCATCATCAGACCATCCAGCGATTCCACCGTAATCTCCATCACCTTGCTTAAAGTTAGCTAGCTGATCTCCTCTTTTTCTTCGACCACCATCTCTAGTGTATTGTCCATCCCAAGGATATTTTTTTCTACCTCTATATTTGTTGTACTCTCTTACTGAAGACATTCCTAAGGCTGCGTATTCCCACTCTGCCTCGGTTGGTAGTCTGTAAGCTGGTAATAATACACCATCTTTACGTTGTACATAGTTGTGAGTAGAATCTTGATCTACAACCTCTACAAGTCTTGCTGAAGCTCTTCCTCCTTTAGTTAAAGAATCGTTACCTCCATAAACTTTAGACGGAGCGTTGATGTACGTTTCTGAGTTGAATGTTGAGGCTGGGTCAGCTTTAAACCTTGCTCCTTTTGCTGTGTAACCTTTCTCCTCCAAAACCATTTCATTGACACGGTCTGTTCTCCATTTACTAAATTCTGTAGCTTGAATCCAGTTAACACCTACAACAGGATAGTTTTGATAGGCTGGGTGACGAAGGTAATTATTGGTCATAGTTTCATTATAACCTAATCTATTTCTCCATACTAAAGTATCTGGTAAAGCACCGTAATAAATATTTCTATATTTTTCTTCGGTTGGGTCGAAAGTGTACTTTAACCAATCTAAATATTGAAGATACATACGGTTAGTCACCTCTGTTTCGTCCATATAAAAAGACTGTACGTGCTGTTGAGTTGGCGTGTTGTTCCAATCATGCATTACATCATCTTGAACTTTACCCATTGTAAAAGTTCCTCCTTCTACGAATACTAAACCAGGTCCGGTTTCTTGCTCGTCGTAGTCGGTTTTGTATTTTAAATTACCATCTTTTCCATCGAGCCTCCATCCGGTTGCACGGGAATTGTCTTTGTAATCTTCAGAGTTGTTACATGCCGTAAAAGAAGCAGTTATAGCAATTAAAAAGATTGATTTAAAAACAGTTTTTAATCTCATATCACAGTAAGTTTGTAAATATTTTGGGCTTGCAATATAGTAATTAACGTGAAATTAACAAGTTTGTTTTGAAAATTTAGCAGATATATTACTTTTTTTTGCGTAATTCTTAAATAGATAAACGCCTAAAGCTTAAGAATCGTATGTTGATTATTTAATATATTTTTGAAAGCTGTAAATATACTACAATAATATATTTAACGTTTAATTTGATGATGAAGTATTTCTACATTTTATTTTTGATTGGTACTATAGCAGTTTCTGCCCAAGAAAGAACTATTTTAATACCAGATGATTTTCAAGAAAAATCAAATTTTTCAATTGATGATGACGCTAAGCAAATGACTTACAATTATCAATGGAAAGAAAATGGATCTATTAATAACTACCAAGTTAAAAGTGTATCCTATGAGTCTAATGAAAAAATAGATTTGAATAGGATAGATAAGAAATTAATCCCGTCCGTTCCAAAAGTGAAGCTTGTAAATTCTATAGCTAGAGATGATAGTTATTTTGTAGCTTCTGTAAATCCTTTAGTGAATCAAAACGGTCAAATAAAACGAATTTCTTCTATTACGATTTCTTACACTAAGTTGTCTGGTCGGCCATCATCTGTTTCCAACACGCCTTCGATATCTAATTCTGTTCTAGCTTCTGGGGAATGGGCTAGATTTTATGTGCCGAAAACGGGAGTGTATAAACTTTCTAAAACCTTTTTAAATAGTCTCGGGGTTGATTTATCTAATCCTAATTCTATAAAAATATATGGACATGGAGGAGAAATGCTTCCGTTAAGAAATAATGAAAATGAATTTTATGATATTCCACAAATCTCTATTCAGGTTATAGGGGGGGAAGACGGTAGTTTTGATGGAGGCGATTATATTTTATTCTACGGAACTGCTGTGCATAATAAATGGAGTGATGAAAATGAAACTACACAGAATTTGTATGCAGATCGCTCTTACTATTATATAACCTCTGGCGGAAATAATGGATTGCGGGTTTCTGGTTATATAGCACCTACAGGTAGTGCGCAAGTGAACATCAATACTTTTGATGATGAGCAAGTGTATGAAGTTGATGAATATAGTATAGCTAAAGCTGGAAGAAAATGGTTTGGAGATCGCTTTGATGTCGAGAATGAGAAATCTTATGAGTTTACATTTAAAAATCTTGTAACCTCAGAACCCGTACAAATTATAGGTAATGTGGTTGCGGCTTCCGAAAGTTCTACCATGATGAATGTTTCAGTTAACGGGCAAAGTTTAATTGATCTAAATTTTTCTACGATTAGTGATGATATTTACGGAAGAAGTTCTGCTATTAATGAAGTAATAAATGTAAGTGGGGACGAAATTACGATAGACTTAGTTTATAATAATTCGGGGAACCCTTCTAGTTTAGCTTATTTAGATTTTTTGCGGGTTCAGGCTAAACGTTCATTAATTGCGGATAACACCCAGATGCAATTTACTTATAATGATGCAGCGACTACCTCGGGAATTGGAGAGTATGTAATTCAAAATACTGGGTCTATTTCACAAATCTGGGATATTACTAACAGAGATAATGTAAAGTCTATTTCTAATTCACAAAATGCTAATACTTTAAATTTTAAGGCTGTGATGGGGGAGAGAAGAGAGTATGTTGCTATTTCAGATAACGATTTATATACTCCACTCAAAGAGGCAGATGCATCCGTAGCAAATGTTAACTTAAAAGGGAATGTGTTTAGAGATAGTCAAGGTAATTTTCAAGATTTAGATTATTTGATTGTGACTAATCAAGATTTATTGAATCAAGCTAATCGTTTAGCTCAATTCCGTAAAGATCGTGATGGGTTAGCGGTAAAAGTAGTGTTGGTGGATGATATTTATACAGAATTTAATTCAGGTAAACAAGATATTGGAGCTATTCGGAATTTTGTAAAGTATATATATGACAATGCTTCTAGTCCGGCTAAGCGTATTAAATATTTAGGACTTTTTGGCGATGCATCCGTAGATTATAAAAATAGATTAGAGAATAACAATAATATTGTACCTACATTTCAAAATTTATATAGTCTTGGAGTGAGTACATCTTCAGCGGCATCAGATGATTTTTTTGGGATGATGGATCCTCAAGAAGGTAATATGATCTCCCAGGATAAATTAGATATTGCCGTAGGAAGAATTTTAGCGGATACACCGGAGCTTGGAAAAATATGGGTAGATAAAATTATAGGTTACGAGGATGCAGAGTCCTATGGGAGTTGGCGTAATAATTTTGTCTTGATTTCAGATGATGCCGATGAATCGGGTTCTGGGGGATATGGCTTACAGGTGCAATTAGATGCTTTGGGGGATGATATTTCCGCAAATAAACCTTTTATTAATGTAAAGAAAATACATAGTGATGCTTATGAGCAAGTTTCTAGCTCGGGTGGCTTTAGGTACCCTCAGGTAAATGAGGAAATAGCGAATGCCGTAGAGGTGGGTACAAGTGTAATTAATTATTTGGGTCATGGGAACGAAAATGGATTAGCTTCAGAACGTCTGGTTACTATTCAAGATATAGAAAGTTGGCAGAATGAAAATAAATACAACCTATTTATAACTGTAACCTGTGATTTCACACGTTTTGATAATCCGTTAAGGCTTTCCCCAGGAGAGGTAAATCTTTTTAAAGAAAAAGGAGGGTCGGTAGCGATGGTGACCACGACCCGTTCTATAGGTGTAACTACAGGGGTGACTTTCAATAATGATTTTGCTCCTTTCTTATTTAATTATAGTGGAGGAGACGACAGTATTGCTGAAGCCGTAAGAAAAGGAAAAAATACTCTTGGAGGAGGGGGAAGGGTTATTTTTTATATGGGCGACCCTGCGATGAAACTTCAACTGCCAGATCCTCAAATTAATTTAACAGCTATAAATGATGTGCCTATTTCGCAATCTATTGATACACTTAAAGCATTAGATTACGTTAAAGTAGCTGGAGAGGTGGTAAATCCAGGAGGTGGGGTTTTGACTAATTATAATGGAGAATTATCTACCATAATTTTTGATAAAAGAATAGACAGGCAAACTTTAGGAAATGATGGTACATCCGATAGTAATAATAACCTTTTAGTTATGGATTTCACTACGTTAGGTGAAATTATTTTTAGGGGAAGAGCCTCGGTAACCAACGGTAAATTTGAATTCGATTTTGTAGTCCCAAAAGACATAGCAATTCCTGTAGGGAATGGTCGAATTAGCTTTTATGCTGAAAAAGAAAATGAGTTAGAGGATAATAAAGGGTATAATAATGACATTTTAGTAGGGGGTATTAATGAAGATGCTCCAGAGGATAATATAGGACCTCAAATAAAACTTTATATGAATGATGAAAGTTTTGTGTCTGGCGGAGTGACTAACTCATCACCATTTTTATTAGCAAAGTTAGAAGATGAAAATGGAATAAATACGGCCAGTGGTATAGGTCACGATTTGGTAGCAATATTGGATGGCGATGAGACAAACCCTTTTGTGGTCAATGATTATTATGAAACCGAGCTCGATGATTATATGCGCGGAAATGTAAATTATAAATTGAGAGATTTAGAAGAGGGGTTACATACACTTACTTTTAAAGCCTGGGATGTTTATAATAATTCTAGCACAGCAGAAATTCAATTTGTGGTTGCGGGAGATGAAGATTTAAAAATCACCAACGTTTTAAATTATCCTAATCCATTCCATAATTATACAGAGTTTTGGTTTAACCACAACAGACCTTTTGAGCTATTAGATGTGCAAGTACAGGTATTTACCGTTACCGGTAAAGTGGTTTGGACGAGAAACCAACAAATAAATACGAAAGGGTTTTTATCTAGAGAAATCACCTGGAATGGAAAAGATGACTTTGGAGATGCGATAGGAAAAGGAGTGTATATTTATAAATTAACGGTTAAATCTATGCTAACCAATAAGAAAGTAGAGAAATTTGAAAAGCTGGTTATTCTATAACTCGAATAAAACTATATATTTGCAAACATTTAAGAAATCATATGAAAAAGATAACAATATTCCTTTTAGGAGCTATTACATTATTTAGTTACAAAGCAAACGCACAAAGTGAAACTGAAGCCCCTGGTATTTCAGACCGAGTAATTACTACAGGTGTTCCGTTTTTGTTAATCTCTGGAGATGCTCGAGCGTCTGGTTTAGGGGATCAAGGGGTGGCTACACCGGTAGATGCTTACTCTCAACAATGGAATCCAGCAAAATATGCTTTCGCGGAAAAACAACAAGGGGTGGGACTTTCTTACGTTCCTTATTTAAGAGAGTTAGTAACCGATATTAATTTAGGAGTATTAACTTACTATAATCGCTTTAGTGAACGTAGTGCAGTATCTGCTAGTTTGCGTTATTTTGGTCAAGGTGAAATCGAGTTAAGAGAAACACCAGATCAAGCACCAAGAGTAGTTGAGCCTAATGAATTAGGTCTTGATGTTTCTTATGCCTTGCGTCTAGGAGAAGAGATTTCGATGGCAGTAACAGGGCGTTATATTCGTTCAGATTTAAAAATACCAGGGATTAATGGAGATGCAAGTGCTGCTAATTCTTTTGGAGTAGATATTTCTGCTTTTTACCAAAGTGAAGAAATTGCTTATAGCGATTTCAACGGTCGTTGGAGAGGGGGAGTTAATATTTCTAATATTGGTCCAAAACTTAAATATGATGATGCTGGTTCAGAAAATTTTATTCCGACTAATTTTAAAGCTGGAGCAGGATTCGATTTTATTCTAGATGCTTCTAATACTATTGGAGCTTATGGAGAATTTAATAAATTATTAGTGCCAACACCGAGCGATTCTAATGGAGATAATTTAATTAATGCTGAAGATGATTGGTATAATGAAAGTTCTTTTGGGGCAGTTTTCTCTTCTTGGGGAGATGCACCAGATGGATTTAGTGAAGAGCTAAAAGAAATTACTTGGTCGTTAGGAGCAGAGTATTGGTATGAAGATAGTTTTGCTTTTCGTTTAGGGTATTTTAATGAAAGTGAAGAAAAAGGATTTAGAAAATTCTTAACCTTAGGAGCAGGTTTTAAATATTCAATTACACAAATAGATGTTTCTTACTTATTTTCAACTTCAAAAGCAGTTGCTAATCCATTAGAAGGAACTTTAAGATTTAGTTTATCGTTCAATTTTGGAGAAGATTACAGTGAATATTAATAACATTCTTTAAGATAGTTTTAAAATGCCGAATTACAATTCGGCATTTTTTTGCTTTATATTGTTCCGCCTAAAAAAGTGTAATGAAAGAAAAGAAAATTATAACGACCGTTCAGGTTTTTGAATCGATTGATGAATTACCAAAAGATGCTCAAGCCTTAATGATGGAGGCTCAAAAAATAAGAGAAAAAGCTTATGCTCCTTATTCTAATTTTTTAGTGGGAGCAGCTTTACGACTCGACGACAATACCATAGTAACGGGAAGTAATCAAGAAAATGCTGCTTACCCTTCAGGTTTGTGTGCAGAGCGTACAGCAATTTACTATGCTGGTTCTCAGCATCCCAACAAAAAAATTAATTCTATGGCTATATGTGTAAAATCACCACAAAAGGTAATTACACAACCCACACCTCCTTGTGGTGCTTGTAGGCAAGCTATAGCAGAATATGAGGTAAAGCAACAACAGCCTATAGAAATTTATTTTATGGGGGAAAAAGGAAATGTAATCAAAGCAAAAGCATTGTTAGACCTCTTACCTTTGGCTTTTGATGCAAGTTTTTTGTAATTTTAAATTATAAAGCACTAAAGTGTTTTTCCTTTAGTAGTTATTATATTATTTTTGCTTCTCGCTAAAAATGGCTTAGCGATAAAATTAAATTTTCATGAGAGAAATCACCAAAGAAACTTACCTTAAATGGTATGAAGATATGTTGTTTTGGCGCAAGTTTGAAGACAAGCTAGCGCAAGTATATATTCAACAAAAAGTACGTGGATTTTTGCACTTATATAACGGTCAAGAAGCAATTTTGGCTGGTGCTTTACATGCGATGGACTTAGAGAAAGATAGGATGATTACCGCATACCGTAATCACGTTCAGCCTATTGGTATGGGCGTAGATCCTAGAAGAGTAATGGCAGAGCTTTACGGAAAAAAAACAGGAACATCTCAAGGTTTGGGAGGTTCTATGCATATTTTTTCTAAAGAACACCGTTTTTATGGTGGTCATGGTATTGTAGGTGGTCAAATTCCTTTAGGTGCAGGAATGGCTTTTGGAGATAAATACTTTAAGAGAGATAATGTAACGCTAACCTTTTTTGGAGATGGAGCTGCAAGACAAGGTACTTTACACGAAGCCTTCAATATGGCAATGAACTGGAAATTACCAGTAGTTTTCTGTGTAGAAAACAATGGTTATGCTATGGGAACTTCCGTAAAGAGAACTTCTAACCACGAAGATATCTGGAAGTTAGGTTTAGGCTATGAAATGCCTTGCGGACCTGTAGATGCGATGAATCCAGAAAAAGTAGCAGAAGCGATGGATGAAGCTATCGAAAGAGCTAGAACTGGAGGAGGACCTACTTTTTTAGACTTAAAAACTTATCGTTATAGAGGTCACTCTATGAGTGATGCTCAAAAATATAGAACTAAAGATGAGGTAAAGGAATATCAAAAAATTGATCCTATTACTCAAGTTTTAGATAAAATTAAAGAGAACGATTGGGCAACCGATGAAGAAATAAAAACGATAGATAAACGCGTAAAAGATTTAGTAAGCGAATGTGAGAAATTCGCAGATGAATCTGAATATCCATCAACGAGTTTGATGTACGATGCGGTTTACGAACAAGAAGATTACCCTTTCACTCCTCATAAAATATAATTCTTATGGCAGAAGTAATTAAAATGCCTCGATTAAGTGACACCATGGAAGAAGGTACGGTGGCACAATGGCTTAAGCAAGAAGGTGACAAAGTTGAAGAAGGAGATATTCTTGCTGAGATTGAAACCGATAAAGCTACCATGGAGTTTGAGTCTTTTCATGAGGGAGTCTTACTTCATATTGGGGTTGCTGAAGGTGATACCGCTCCGGTAGATCAATTGTTAGCAATTATAGGAGAAGAAGGAGAAGATATTTCAGATTTGATCAATGGTGATGATTCTGCTAAAGCGGATAAAAAAGAGGAAAAGAAAGACGATAAAGAATCTTCTAAAAAGGAAGAGGAATCTGAAAAAGAAAACGATAAATCAGAAGCGACAGAAGAATCTGAAAATAAATCAGAGGATGATGACACTAATGAAATTCCAGAAGGTGTAGAGGTTATAAAAATGCCTCGATTAAGTGACACCATGGAAGAAGGTACCGTGGCAACTTGGTTAAAGCAAGAAGGTGATCAGGTAGAAGAAGGAGATATTTTAGCCGAAATAGAAACCGATAAAGCAACCATGGAGTTTGAGTCTTTCTATGAAGGAACTTTACTTCACATTGGTGTAGCCGAAGGTGAAACTGCTGCAGTTGATTCCGTTTTAGCTGTTATAGGACCAGAAGGGACTGATGTTTCTGCTGTTCTCAACAATAACAGTGGAGGTGCTCAAAAATCTTCAAGCAGTAAAAAAGACAATTCAGCTAAAGAATCTAAAAGTGATTCTGAAGAGAAAGAATCTTCAGAGGTGCAACATGAAGATGAAAGTGGAGACAGAATTTTTGCTTCTCCATTAGCTAAAAAAATGGCTGCCGATAAAGGTATTGATTTAGGGAAGGTAAAAGGTTCTGGTGAAAACGGTCGTATCGTTAAAAAAGATATCGAGAACCATAAACCACAACAGCAAGAAGCTTCCGCGAAAGCAAAATCAGAACCTGCTACTAAAACCGAAAATGAAAGTAAGGTTGAGGCTTATATGCCAGCAGGAGAAGAAAGTTTTGAGGAGATTAAAAATTCTCAAATGCGCAAAACTATAGCTAAACGTTTAGGAGAATCTAAATTTACAGCGCCACACTACTACTTAACGGTAGAAGTGAATATGGAAAACGCTATACTTTCTCGAAAGCAAATTAATGCGATCCCAGATACTAAAGTATCTTATAACGATATGGTGATCAAAGCTTCTGCAATTGCATTGAGAAAACACCCACAAGTGAACTCGCAATGGACAGGTGATGCTACTAAAATTGCTAAGCATATTCATATAGGAGTAGCTGTGGCTGTAGATGAAGGTTTGGTAGTACCAGTACTTAATTTTGCTGACCAAATGAGTATGACTCAAATTGGAGGAAATGTAAAAGATCTCGCAGGAAAGGCGCGTAATAAAAAGTTGCAACCTAAAGAAATGGAAGGAAGTACTTTTACCGTTTCTAACTTAGGGATGTTTGGAATTACAGAGTTTACCAGTATTATTAATCAGCCTAATTCAGCTATTTTATCTGTTGGTGCTATTGTAGAAAAGCCAGTAGTGAAAGATGGACAAATTGTGGTTGGTAATACGATGAAAGTAACTTTGGCTTGTGATCATAGAACCGTAGATGGTGCTACAGGAGCAAAATTCTTAGAAACTTTAAAACGTTATTTAGAAAATCCAGTAACCATGTTGGCCTAACCCACATTACTGTTTTATAAAACCTTAAAAATCCCGCTCTAAAAAGCGGGATTTTTTTATCTTTAGCCTTATGAGAAAAATAGTATATATAATCGTTTTCGTTGCGATTTCGGCTTGTGGACAGCATCAAGGAAAGGAAAAAGTGGATTCATCAACATCTTCTAAAAATTACAATTTCCAAGAAGCTGAAATTAAAAAATCACTTCAAGTTTTAAGTTCAGATGAATTAAAAGGAAGAAGTACTGGTAGCGAAGGGATAGAAGCGGCAGCTTCTTATGCAGAAGATATTTTTAAAAACTACCAATTAAAACCTTATTTTGAAAGTTACCGAGATAGTTTTGCGGTAAAGGGAAAAACGGGATACAATATGGTTGCTTTTAAAGAAGGAACAGATCCTCAATTAAAAAATGAGATTATTGTGTTGGGGGCTCATTACGATCATATTGGTGTAGAAACACAAAGTAAGAGAATTATAGATAACGATTCTATTGCCAATGGGGCGAATGATAATGCGGCAGGTAGCGTAGCGGTTTTAGAAATGGCTAAGTATTTTGCAAATAAAGAGACGAAAAGAAGTCTCATGTTTGTGCTTTTTTCAGCTGAAGAGATGGGGCTTTTGGGTTCTAAACATTTAGCAAAGCGACTAAAAGAAGAAAAAGCACCTGTCTATTTTATGCTTAATTTTGAGATGATCGGGGTTCCGCTGCCACATCAAGATTATCTGGCTTATCTCACAGGCTTTGAGAATTCTACTTTAGCTGAGCGTTTTAATGAAGAAACGGGGAAAAATACCTTTGGTTTCTTTGAGAAAGCAAAATCCTTTCAACTGTTCAAACGAAGTGATAATTATCCCTTTTATGAAGAACTAAATGTTCCTGCACAGACGTTGTGTACATTCGATTTTTCTAACTATCCTTACTATCACCATGTAGATGATGAAATGGAATTTTTAGACACTACACATATGGAGAATTTATTAAAAGAAGTGGTGATAGGAATCGAAGCATTAGCTAATGAGAATGAAAAAACGATACAGTTAAAATAAAAGAATGAGCAAAAAAAGAATAATTGTTACAGGTACAAGTAGAGGAATAGGTTTAGAACTAGTGCAGATTCTTGCTAATGAAGGACATGAAATTTTAGCGCTTTCGCGGAATGAAAAACCAGTTAAAGATTTACAGCATGCTCATATTCATAGCTTTCCTTTTAATTTAAATGAAGAAGAAGATCTTCATAAAGTAAGCGAGTTTGTGGAGAAAGAATGGGATGGAAGTTTAGATGTTCTTATTCATAATGCAGGAAGTTTGGTGAATAAACCCTTCGAAGAAATTTCAGCTAAAGAACTCATGACTGTTTATCAAACCAATGTATTTGGTGTTTTTCAGCTTTCACAACAATTGGTAGGGAAAATGTCCAAAAACGGACATGTAGTGACCATAAGCAGTATGGGCGGAGTACAAGGGAGTATGAAGTTTGCAGGCTTGTCGGCTTATAGTTCTAGTAAAGCTGCTGTAATTAATCTTACCGAATTACTTGCAGAAGAATACAAAGAAAACGGACCTAGTTTTAATGTGTTGGCTTTAGGAGCGGTACAAACCGAAATGTTACAAGAAGCATTTCCTGGTTATGAAGCGCCAACTTCTGCTAACGAAATGGCTCAATATATAGCAGATTTTTCCCTTAACGGAAATAAATATTACAATGGTAAAATGCTTCAGGTTTCTAATTCTACTCCTTAAATAGATTCATGCAACAGGTGTTAGCTAAATATCTCCCAGAGCGAGCTGTACAGCCTTTGTTTCAGTTAATCGAAAATCATGCAATTCATTTAAAGATTGTAAATGAACGCAAAACGCGGCACGGTGATTACCGCCAGATGGGTCAAGTGCATCAAATTACAATCAATGCCAATTTAAATAAGTATAGGTTTTTAATTACTTTGGTTCACGAGATTGCTCATTTAGTAGCTTTTCAAAAGTATGGAAGATTTATAAAACCCCATGGGAAGGAATGGAAACATACCTTTCAACAATTAATGCTACCTTTATTAAATCCGTCTATATTTCCGTCAAGGTTATTACCATTATTAGCAAGACATTTTAAAAACCCAACGGCGAGTAGTGATACCGATGCTGTTTTATCTGTAGCATTAAAAGAATACGATCCCACTAGTGATAAAAACTATATATTTGAAATTCCTATGGGAAGCACTTTTAGAATTCCTAATGGGAAAATATTTAAGAAAGGAAAAAAAAGAGTGAAGCGCTATGAGTGCTTAGAAATGGAAAGTGGAAAAGTTTATATTTTTCAACCTAATGCTCAAGTAGAATTAATAAAAGTTTGAAATTGATGGATAATAAAAATTATTTTGCAGTATTAATGGCAGGAGGCGTAGGTTCTCGTTTTTGGCCAGTAAGTAAGAAAAGCTATCCTAAGCAATTTCACGATATGTTAGGAACGGGAGAAACGCTTATTCAAAAAACCTTTTCTAGATTAGAAAAACTAATACCTGCAGAAAATATATACATCTTAACTAACGAATTGTATGATGACTTAGTTAGAGAGCAATTACCAAAAGTACAAGATCATCAAATTGTTTTAGAACCTTCTATGAACAACACCGCGCCTTGTATTTTATTATCTTCTCTAAAGGTTCAAAAAGAGAATCCAGATGCAGTGATGATCGTAGCTCCTTCAGATCACTGGATAGAAGATGAAGATGCTTTTATTGAGAATGTACAAACTACTTTTGATGCTTGCCAAAGAGATCAAAGCTTATTAATGACCTTAGGGATTCAACCTACATTTCCCCATACTGGTTATGGGTATATTCAATATCAAGAACAAGAGGCAACACCTATAAAAAAGGTAACCAATTTTACCGAGAAGCCAGATTATGCGACGGCAAAATCTTTTTTACAACAAGGAAACTATGTATGGAATGCGGGTATCTTTATTTGGAGTGTAAAGGCAATTACTGCTGCTTTTCAAAACTGTTTACCAGATATGTATTCGCTTTTCGCGGAAGGAATTAAAGATTATAATACCGCTACCGAAAAGCAATTTATAGAAGAGAATTATTCCAAGTCAGAGAATATATCTATTGATTATGGGATTATGGAAAAATCTGAACACGTCTCCGTCTTACCCGCAAAATTTGATTGGAACGATTTAGGATCTTGGGGTTCTCTTTACGATAAATTAGAAAAGGACGAAGCTAAAAACGTAGTCGTTAATGCTCAATCCTACATTGAAAATTCTACTGGGAATATCATAAGAACTACTAAAGGAAAAACAGTGGTGCTTAAAGATCTAAATGATTATATTGTGGTAGAAAATGAAGAGGTTTTACTTATTTGTCCTAAGAAAGACGAACAAGAAATTAAAGTGTTGAGAAATTCCGTAAAGGAAAAATTTGGAGACGAACTTATTTAATTTAGTACTTGGAAGAAAACAATACACATACCAATCCAGCAGAGGAGAGTCAAAAAGAAATCGTTAAACGAGATTTAAAGGGAACTTTCAATAGCCTCAAACAGTTTCTAAAAGATCTGTTAGATATAAGAACAGATACCGATAGGGATTCTACTATAGAAGCTGTAAAGAAAGACATTACCTTTAAGGGGCATAATGCTTGGATTCTTATCTTCTCTATTTTTGTCGCATCAATAGGGCTAAATGTAAGTAGTACTGCCGTAGTGATTGGAGCGATGTTAATCTCCCCTCTTATGGGACCAATCGTGGGGATGGGGCTATCTGTTGCTATTAATGATGTAGATATGCTTAGGCGTTCTCTTATTAACTTAGGAGTGATGGTGGTTTTGAGTGTGCTTACCGCATTCTTATACTTTCTAATTTCTCCGTTAAACGGAAGTAATGCCGAATTAGAAGCAAGAACATATCCTACTATTTTAGATGTTCTCGTAGCTATTTTTGGTGGTTTGGCACTTATTGTAGCTAAAACTAAAAAGGGGACGATAGCGAGTGTAATCTTTGGGGTTGCGATTGCTACCGCTTTAATGCCTCCTTTATGTACTGTAGGCTATGGTTTGGCTCAAGGCAGCTGGTCGGATGCTGGTGGAGCTCTTTACTTATTTTCTATTAATGCTACTTTTATTGCACTTTCAACCTTTGTAGTATCTAAATTATTAGGCTTTCCATTGGTGAAATATGCCAATTCTAAGCGAAGAAGGTTTATTGCCCAAATGGCTTCGGCGATTGCGATTATAGTTATGGTTCCTAGTATTTATTTGTTTTACAATATGCTAAAGGAGTCTTACTTTAAGCAAGATGCCCAAGAATTTGTAGAGGAGGAATTGATGATTTATAAAGAGTCTTTTCTTCAAAAGAATTCGACGATTGCTACTTTTGATGGTGGAAACGATCCTAAAATTGAAGTATCTTTCTTAGGAAAAGAAATTCCTAATTCTGTCATAAGCTTATGGAGGGAGAAAATGAAGAGGTATCCTAATTTAAAAAATACTTCACTTATTATTCTTCAAAATGAGAATACAGAATCTTACGATCAGTTAGAGTATATGAAAGAGTTTAAAAGACGAGACTCCTTAAATATTCTCAATAAAGATGAGCGTATTGCTTATTTGGAAGATGAGGTTTCTAAATTAGCTAGATTTAGTAAGAATGAAATTCCGTTTCAGCAAATTAGTAAAGAAGCTCAGTTAAATTATGAAGACATTCGGGCCTTTGGTTATGCACAAAAAATAATTTCAGATTTCAATAAAGTTGATACTATCCCAGAATTTAATGTAGTTTGGAATGATAGTATAACTAAAGAAAAGAGAAATAAAGATGAGGTTAAGTTAAAAAGGTGGCTTCAGTTTAAATTAAGTTTAGATACTATTTCTATGCAATCGAGTATAGAGAAAGTTTCACCTAAAAAATCAGCGAAAGCTAAAAGTTAAATAACTTTAAAGACCTTGTAATTGCGCTTTTCTAACTTTTTGAAACAAATCTGATGAGTATACAAAACTAGTTAGAGATTCATTATCGGTTTTATAGATAATGCTTTTATCTCCCTGCCATTCTAGTCTACCATCTTTTAAGAAAACTATATTTTCACCAATTTCTAACACCGAGTTCATATCATGGGTGTTTATCACGGTAGTAATGTTATTCTCTTTAGTTATTTCGTGAATAAGATTGTCAATTAAAATTGCAGTTTTAGGGTCTAAACCAGAGTTAGGTTCATCACAAAAAAGATATTGAGGTTTATTTACAATGGCTCTAGCAATAGCAACTCTTTTTTGCATTCCTCCACTAATTTCAGAAGGGAACTTATTATCTACCTTAAGTAGATCTACACGATCAAGAACTTCTCTAACGCGTTCCATTCTTTGTTCTTTACGTTGTTTGGTGAACATTTTTAAGGGAAACATCACATTTTCGGCAACACTCATAGAGTCAAACAAGGCGCTACCTTGAAAAACCATTCCCATTTTCTTTCTAAGTTCTCTTTGCTGCTCTTTATCTAAAGTAGAGTACGCTTTCCCATCATACTCAATTGTACCATCGGTAGGAAGTATTAGTCCTAATAAGCACTTTAAAAATACTGTTTTTCCTGCTCCAGATTGACCAATAATAAGATTGGTTTTTCCTTGAATGAATTCAGTATCTATACCTTTTAGAATTTCTTCTCCGCTAAAGCTTTTATGTAAATTTTTTACTTTTATCATTAGCTTAGTAATAATTGAGTGAGTACATAATTGGCGATAATCAAAATGACGCTAGTCCACACAAAGGAAGTGGTACTAGCTTGTCCTACCTCTAAGGCTCCTCCTTTCATATAATAACCATGATAAGAAGGTACGGTCGCTAAAATAAGAGCAAAGATGAAACTTTTTATAAAAGCATAAGCTAAATGAAAAGGTATAAAATCGTTTTGTAAGCCTTCTAAAAATTGATCACTCGCTACAAATCCTCCCATTACACCAGCCATATATGCTCCTCCAATCCCTACGAACATAGCGATAGAAATAACAAAAGGATATAATAACATAGCTACGATTTTGGGCAACACTAGATAATTTAGTGAGTTAATACCCATGACTTCTAAGGCATCAATTTGTTCGGTTACACGCATAGTTCCTATACTAGAAGTAATGTAAGAGCCTACTTTTCCTGCCATAATGATAGAAATAAAAGTAGGGGCAAATTCTAAAATAATAGATTGTCTTGCTGTAAAACCAATTAAACTTTTTGGTATTAAAGGGTTGTTTAAGTTTAAAGCTGTTTGAATTGTAACAACTCCACCAATAAAGAATGATATGAATATAACAATACCCATAGAATTGATAATAAGATCATCAACTTCTTTAAAGATTAATGTTTTAAGCACCGAAGGTTTTGTCATCCTTCTAAAGATGTCTTTTAACATTATAAAATACTCACCAATATCGTGAAGGTACCTCATTCAAATATATTTTTTGTAAATCTAAAATAGAATACCCAAAAACAAAAGTATTTAACTTACAATTAATTTTAAATCCTTTTAACATGTGTATTTTTGTGTTTTTAAAGAAAACTCATGAAAAAAATAACTCTCTTATTGATTTTAGTTACACTTTTTTATCAGTGTAAAACATCAAAATTAGACCAAAATAATTCGACTACGGTCGGTATAAATTCTACATCTACTAATCCGCTTTCTCAACAACCAAAATTGGTAGTTGGAGTAGTAGTAGACCAAATGCGTTACGATTACCTTACCCGTTTTTGGGATCACTTCCGCGAAGACGGTTTTAAAAAATTAGTTGGGGAAGGGTTTACTTGTAATAATAATCATTACAATTACGTGCCCACTTATACGGGTCCTGGTCACGCTTCTATTTATACGGGTACTTCACCTAAAAATCATGGTATTATTTCTAACAGTTGGTATGATAAGTTTTCTAACGAATATGTGTATTGCGCACAAGATGATACACGAGAAACCATTGGCGCCGAAACTACTGCAGGGCAAATGTCTCCTTGGAGAATGCAAACTACAACGGTATCAGACCAAAATCGTTTACATACCCAATTTAGAGGGAAAACAATTGGAGTAGCTTTAAAAGATCGTGGAGCAATTTTACCTGCTGGTCATACAGCAAATGCAGCCTATTGGTTTTATGGAAAAGATAAAGGTGCATTTATAACCAGTTCATTTTATAGAAATGATTTACCGCAATGGGTGAAAGATTTTAATGCTTCAGGTAAAGTAGAAAGTTATTTAAAGCCTTGGAATACTTTAAAAGATATCACCACCTATGTAGAAAGTGGAGCTGATAAAAATGATTTTGAACAACCCTTTCGCGGAAAAGAAACGGCAACATTCCCTTATGACTTAAAAGAATTAAGCGAAGAAAATGGAGATTACGATATTCTAAAATCAACACCTTACGGAAATAATATTTCAACCGATTTTGCTCTTGCTGCCATCGATGGAGAGCAGTTAGGACAAGATGAATTCACCGATTTTTTAACGCTAAGTTATTCTAGTCCAGATTATATAGGTCATAGTTTTGGCGTCAATTCAAAAGAAGTTCAGGATAATTATGTGCGTTTAGATGAAGACATTGCACGATTGATTAAAAATTTAGATGAAAAAGTAGGTAAAGGTAATTACACTTTATTTTTAACTGCCGATCACGGAGCCGTTCATGTACCTAATTACTTAAAAAGTAAAAAGATTCCTGCGGGTTATATGAATAGTAAAGCGTTGAAAGAAAAAGTGAATCAATTTTTAGGAGAAGAATACGGTATTTTAGATCTCATTAAAAATGTTTCTAATAATCAGATCTTTTTCGATAAAGAGGTACAGAAAGAGAAAAACATTAAAGCTACAGATTTAGCTAATCATCTAAAAGACTTTTTAATTGGTCAGCCTCATCTTTATAAGGTATATACCCGCGGAGAAGTGGAAGCTATGAATAGCAACAACAAGTTAAAACACTTTGTAGAAAATGGATTTCATCAACAAAGAAGCGGAGATGTAATTTTCTTGTATGATCCAGCTTTTATATCCTATTCAGAAGTGGGAAGTACTCACGGTAGTTCTATGACCTATGATACCCACGTGCCCTTAATTTTTTATGGTATGGGAATACAAAAAGGACAAACCTATGCAAAAACAGAAATAACAGATATTGCGCCAACCATTTCAGCTTTATTAGGAATCGCATTTCCTAATGCCGTAACGGGAGAGGTAATTCAAGAAGTTTTAGAAAAGAAATAATAAACGGAAATTAAAAGAGCTTCTGCTTCATCTTTTTCCAGCGGTAAGCTCTTATCCATTTCCCTTCTTCGGGAGAGACCATAAAAGGAAGGTTATTTTTTTTTGAGATAAGAAACCCCTTGATGTAGTCAATAAACAAGCGAGGTTGTTGCTTTTTCAACGCCAATTTAAGGGCGGCAATACAAGTAATTGAAAACCCGTATCGCATCTTATAAAAAGCTTCACCTTGTTTATAACGAGCTTTGGCATGATAGGTTTTTCCAGTAGGACGCAAATGTTTTACCTGTAGGTCTGAAGAAACATTTATTTCAAATCCATGATACTTTGCCAGCAGTTCATCAACGGTGTCCCAACCCATCACATTTTTAAGTCCGTTAATTTTGTCAAAACACTCTTTTGTATATGCTTTTAAAGCACCTCTAAGATGATCTTTATTGGTTAAGGATTCTAATTTCCATTCATTTTTGTGTGGAATCAAACAGACTCCACCAGCCATTCCAATTTTAGGATTTTCAAGAAAAGCCTTTGAAATATGGGCTAGATAATTATTAGGGAAAATAAGATCGGCATCAAATTTACATAGCACATCGTAATTGTCATCTAACTTCTCAAGACCTTTATGAAAAGCATTAATTACTTTGCTGCCAGGTAAATGTTCTTCGCTAGAGGAAATGTTGATGTAGTCTATAAAACTATATTTTTCAGCGAAAGCTTTTAAAATATTTTCGGTATTATCGGTAGAGTGGTCGTTAACCACCATTATTTTTTTAGGAAGAAGTGTTTGCTTTGTTAGAGACTGCAGAGTTTTGCCTATAAACGCAGCTTCATTATGAGCGGGGATAATGATGTAAATCTCCATTTATGATACTCTTTCGGCGTAGACAATATAATAACGTGGAGTTATTTTTCTAAGTAAAGGTCTTATGCCAATTTTATTCACAGGGTTCGTCCACTTTTTAGAGTCGATTATTTTCCACCCTGCTTTTTCTAATAACCAATCAAATTGCCAATCTTCAAACTCGTGATAATGGCGATCCCATTTATCGGTTTTACATCTGTAGGCAGGAGAAAACCATAGACTCAATGGAATGCTAGTTACAAGTTTATCAGCTTTAATTTCTCGTAACACGTTAAAAGGAGCGATAAGATGTTCAAATATTTCGAAAGCGGTAACAACATTTGCGTTAGAATGAATAACCGATGAAAAATCAAGATCTAAATCTTCCCCTTTGGTATTCTCGACTTGATACCCAGTCGATTTAAGACGTTCCGTTAACGGGTTTTCAACTCCTAAATCTAAAAGTTGAGAATCTTTCGAGATATGTTTTTCTAAAAAATCTAGGGTTTCTTGGTATCGCTTATGCGGAAAATTTTTCTCGTACAATGGTGTAAGCTTAAAATTTGTAAACAGCGGCGTTAATGTTCATGCCTGCTCCAACACTGGCAAAGAGTACTACATCTCCTTTCTCTATCGATTGATCTTTGAGTTGTTTTCTTGTGACCAAATCTAATAAAGTTGGTAAAGTAGCCACCGAGCTATTTCCTAATTTTTGAATGCTCATAGGCATGACATTTTTAGGGGCAGGAACATCAAAAAGTTGATAAAACCGATCGCAAATAGCCTGATCCATTTTTTCGTTAGCTTGATGAATTAACAATTTTTTTACATCTTTAATAGTATATCCACTTTCATCTAAACAAGCTTTCATAGCAGCTGGAACTTTGGTAAGTGCAAAATTGTAGATTTTCCTTCCACTCATTTTAATATACTTGGTAGGTTGCAAATTTTCTTTATTGTAAGAACCATCAAAAGTTAAATAGTTTGCTTCCGCGGAAGCGTACGTAGCCGATTTGTGTGCGATAATACCTACATCTTCGCTATCTTTATATTCTACAATGGTAGCGCCTGCACCATCGCTAAAAATCATACTATCGCGGTCGTGATCATCTACCACTCTAGATAAGGTTTCGGTACCAATAACCAAAATGCGTTTGGCCATTCCCGATTTTATAAATGCTCTGGCATGAATCATTCCTTCGAGCCAACCTGGACAACCAAAAAGTAAATCGTAACCTACACAATTAGGATTTTTGATTTTCAATTCATATTTCACTCGGGTCGCTAAACTAGGAACAGTATCTCCTTGAACATTTTTATCTTGCATGTCGCCAAAATTATGGGCGACAATGATATAATCTAGCGTTTCAGGATCAATTTTAGCATCTTCTATAGCTTTTTGAGCTGCGATGCTTGCCATGTTAGATGCGGTAACACCTTCTGGTGCGTATAACCGTTCATCTATACCCGTGATGGCTTGAAATTTTCTAATTATATTATCGTTAGTATCATTAATGGCAGAACCATCTTCATTTAAAAAACGATGATTCAAAAAATGAGAATTGATGATTTTTGTTTGAGGGATATAGCTTCCAACCCCTATAATTACTTCAGCCATAGATCTAAATATTGGTACAATGTAGTCATTTCTTTATATCCTAAAGAATATTTTATTAAAAATTAAGAAACCTTAAAGAAGACTTTAATTGTTAAAAAAATTTCAAAATATTGAATTAATAAATTTTTATCTACAAAAATGCAAGTATGATAATTTAAGCTTTAAAATATTTTACTTTTTTATTAAAATGGTAAAATATTTAGTTTTTAAGAGTCAATTAATGTTTAAAACTTATAAAAATAAAAAAGCCCATAATTAATTTACAGGCTTTTCTATTTTAATAAATAAGAGTTTACATATATTCTTCCATTGGTGCGCAAGTACACATAAGATTGCGATCTCCGTAAGCATCATCTACACGTCTTACTGATGGCCAAAATTTATTATCTGACACATATGGTAAAGGATAAGCTGCTTTTTCTCTAGTATAAGGAAAGTCCCAGTCACTAGAAGTAAGCATTTTTAATGTATGCGGAGCATTTTTAAGAACATTGTTAGGTTCTTCTTTTTCAACCGTTTTAATCTCTTCTCTAATAGAAATTAAAGCATCGCAAAAACGATCTAATTCTTCTTTACTTTCACTCTCTGTTGGTTCTATCATCATTGTTCCTGCTACTGGAAAAGAAACTGTAGGAGAATGGAAACCATAGTCAATAAGACGCTTCGCAATATCTACTACTTCAATTCCTTTTTCTTTAAAAGGTCTGCAGTCGATAATCATTTCATGAGCTGCTCTTCCTCTTTCTCCAGAGTACAACGTAGTGAAATGACCTTCTAAACGATTTTTAATGTAATTCGCATTTAATATAGCATGCTCTGTACTAGATTTTAATCCTTTAGGGCCTAGCATAGTAATGTAGGCATAAGAAATAAGGCATACTAAAGAAGAACCCCATGGTGCGGCAGAAATTGCATTAATAGCGTTTTCTCCTCCCGTTTTAATGATTGGGTTTCCTGGTAAAAATGGAACTAATTGCTTTGCAACACAAATTGGTCCAACACCAGGGCCTCCACCTCCGTGAGGAATAGCAAAGGTTTTATGTAAATTAAGGTGACAAACATCTGCGCCAATGTTTCCTGGATTGGTTAAGCCCACTTGCGCATTCATATTTGCACCATCCATATAAACTTGTCCGCCGTTATCGTGAACGATTTGTGTAATTTCTTTTATGGCAGATTCATACACCCCGTGTGTGGATGGGTAAGTAATCATAACTGCCGAAAGATTATCTTTATGTTTTAAAGCTTTTTCCTTTAAATCGTCTACATCAATACTTCCAGATTCATTTGCTTTGGTTACGACCACTTTCATTCCTGCCATTACTGCACTTGCCGGATTGGTACCGTGAGCGGAAGAAGGAATTAAACAAATATTTCTGTGATGATCTCCGCGAGATTCGTGGTAAGCTCTAATTGCCATTAATCCTGCAAATTCTCCTTGAGCACCGGAGTTGGGCTGAAGTGAGGTTGCAGCAAAACCAGTAATTTCAGTTAACTGATCTTCTAATTTTTTTAATACTTCTTGGTAACCTTGTGCTTGATCAATTGGTACAAAAGGATGAATATTTCCCCATTGAGGGTAGCTTAACGGAAGCATTTCTGCTGCAGCATTTAGCTTCATTGTACAAGATCCTAAAGAAATCATAGAGTGATTTAAAGATAAATCTTTACGCTCTAATTTCTTGATGTAACGCATCAATTCAGTTTCAGAATGGTATTTATTAAATACTTCATTCGTCATGAAATCACTATCTCTCGCTACATTTTCTTTATCGATAATATCTTTCTCTAAAGAAGTAACTTTGATAGAAGCTTTTCCTGCTACGTGAGCAAAAACAGCAATAATATTGTTAAGATCGGTTAAGCTAGTTGCTTCGTTTAAGCTAATAGAAACCGTGTCTTCTTCTGGGTAGTAAAAATTGATTTCACTTGCTTCGGCCACTTCTTTTATTTTGGCAGCATTCGCTTTAATACGAATTGTGTCAAAATAATAATCGTTTTCTTGGTAATAACCTAATTGCTCTAGAGCATCGGTAAGTTCGGCTGCAGAGCGGTGAACTTTATTGGCTATATATTGTAAACCTTTTGGTCCGTGATAGACACCATACATAGAAGCCATTACAGCTAGTAATACTTGTGCAGTACAAATATTTGAAGTGGCTTTGTCTCTTTTTATATGTTGCTCACGTGTTTGTAAAGCCATTCTTAAGGCTACATTTCCGTCAAGGTCTTTAGTTACCCCAATAATTCTTCCTGGGATATTTCTTTTATATTCTTCTTTGGTTGCAAAATATGCTGCGTGTGGTCCTCCATAACCTAATGGAATACCAAAACGTTGCGTGGTACCTACGACTACATCTACACCAAAGTTACCTGGAGCTTGTAGTTTTACTAGGCTTAAAATATCTGCAGCGACAGCAATTTTAATTCCTGCTTCTTTAGCTTGAGCGATAAACGGAGCGTAGTTGTAAACCCTTCCGCTGGTTCCTGGATACTGAAGAATGGCTCCAAAGAAATCTTCAGAGAAATTAAATTCTTCGTGGTTTCCTACAACTAATTCAATCTCTAATGGATTGGCTCTGGTTTGTAATAAAGAAAGTGTTTGTGGTAAAATCTCTTCAGAAACAAAAAACTTTACCGCTTTTCTTTTCTTTTGGTCACGATCTCTAACCGCAAACAAGAGAGTCATGGCTTCCGCAGCAGCGGTAGCTTCATCTAAAAGTGAAGCGTTTGCCAACTCCATTCCGGTAAGATCGGCCACCATGGTTTGAAAGTTAAGAAGGGCTTCTAATCTACCTTGAGCAATTTCTGCTTGGTAAGGAGTATAAGCTGTATACCACCCTGGATTTTCTAATACGTTACGCTGAACTACAGGGGGAGTAATAGATTGGTGGTATCCTAAACCTATATAGGTTTTAAACATTTTATTTTTAGCAGCAAGTTTGGTAATGTGCTCCAAATATTCTTGCTCGCTTAAAGCTTCGTTTAAATCTAGGTCTTTTTGTAACCTTATATTGTCTGGAATGGTTTCGTAAATCAATTGATCTAAAGAATCTACTCCTACAGTTTTTAGCATTTCTGCTATGTTTTCTGGTCTGGGACCAATATGTCTTAATGCAAAAGAATCTGTGTTCATGTATTAAAAAATATAGTTGTGTTTGTGGTTTGCAAAAGTACATTTTTTCTAAAGAAAACAATGTTAATTCTGTAGCTTATCAGTATACTTTAAAAGGCATAGTTAAGGTGTCATTTTAAAGCTTTATTTTTGAATTATGAACCTCTTTAAAAAAGCGATCAACTTTTACATCAACAGTAGTATTCACGTAGCTTTGGCGGTTACTGCTTTAACAGCAGTAACAAGCTTAAGTTTTCTAGGAGTGTTTAATATTAATATTCTTCTTTTCGTGTTTTTAGGGACTATTTCTGGCTATAATTTTGTGAAATATGCAGGGATTGCAAAATTGCATCATTACAGCCTTACAAAGAATTTGAAAATGATTCAGGTTTTTTCATTATTCGCGTTTTTAGGTTTGCTTTACTTTTTTTCTCTTCAATCTACTAATTTTTTAATTCTCACTGGCTTTTTGGGTTTTTGTACCACATTGTATGCTATACCTTTTTTACCAAAGCAGAAGAACCTAAGAAACTTAAAAGGGACAAAAATTTTTATCATCGCTTTTGTTTGGGCAGGAGTTTGTGTTTTACTGCCTCTAATAGATGAGGTTGCTTTTTTAGAATATAAAGTATGGGTAAAATGGCTTCAAGTTTTTTTATTTGTGATTTCGATCACCATTCCTTTTGAGATAAGAGATCTAAAATTTGATGATGATGGTTTAGGTACTTTGCCTCAATTGGTAGGGGTAAAGCAAGTGAAAAGGATAGGTTATTTGCTAATTGCATTGGTAATAGGTATGCAAGGAATTTTAAGTGAATTGGAATTTATAAAGATGTTGCCAGTAATTCTTATCGGAATTTTAAGCGCAATTTTTATAAAGTTAGCAAGAAAGCAGCAGCGTGAATTTTATGCTTCTTTTTATGTAGAAGCAGTTCCTATAATATGGTTTTTATTAGAATTAGGAATAGGGTATATAGAATGGTAGGAGGAGACTTATGAATTTTTAGAACTTGAATTTTGCATTTGCTTTTGAAGTAGTATTTTAAAACTCTCTTGTTCTTCTGGGGTTAAATTACTAAGCTTCGCATTTTTAATTACTTCGCTAAGCTGAGTGTTTTTTTGAGAATATTTTCGGCATTCTCCACACATAAATAAGTGGAATTTTAATTTGAGTTTTTCCCAAATACTTGCTTCGTTATATTGACATTTATCACAGAATACTCCATATTTTTCGCAGAGTGAATGTCGTAAATTGTTTGATGTACTCATATTATAACCATTTGTCTTCCATACAATCAGCCATTTTTTTTCTGGCTCTATGTATAATTACCCATAAATTAGACGGACTAATATTTAAATCATTACAAATTACTTCGGTATCGTAATTGTCAATGGTTTTCATTTTAAAGACTTTTGCTTGTTGTTTTGGGAGGGAAGAAAGACAATTAAATATAGTGCTTTTTAGCTCATCATTCATTAAATTATCTTCAGCAGTAATGTCGTCATGATCAGCTACTTTTTCCTCTAACCAATCTCCATCATCGCCTTCGTTATTATAGTTTATCTTAACTTCAGCTTTTCCTTTATTAGAATTTATTTTACGGTAATAATCAATAATCTTGCGTTTTAAAATGGAAACTAACCAAGTACGTTCGGTGGCTTCCCCTTTAAAATTCTTCATAGATTTTAATCCAGCAAGAAAAGTTTCAGAAATAAGGTCTTTAGCAATATCTCTATTGTTTACTCGTGTTATGGTATAATTAAAAAGAAAATCAGAGTAACGATCTACCCATTTTTCTGGATTAATTTGATTTTCTTTGCTCGGTGGCATGATAGAATATTAATTAGTGCGATAAAGCTACAAATAATATAAGGTATATTTTTGTTGTTAACTGTGAAAAAAAACATAAAATGAAGCAACTTCTTATCATAGGTTACATTTGGCCAGAGCCTGCTTCTTCGGCGGCAGGGAGTAGAATGATGCAACTCATAGATCTATTTTTAGAAAAAGGTTACCAAATAACTTATGCCTGTCCTGCTAGATTTTCTGAATATGCAGTTAATTTAGAGGAAATGGGGATAGAACAAGTACAGATTGAAGCCAATAAAAGTGAGTTTGATAGCTGGTTAAAAGAGCTTGATCCTACTATAGTGATGTTTGATCGCTTTATGATGGAAGAGCAGTTTGGATGGCGAGTAGCAGAGCAATGCCCTAATGCTTTTCGTATTTTAGATACCGAAGATTTACATTTTTTTAGAAAAGCCCGTTATGAGGCGGCAAAGAAAAACAGGGTGTTAACCAAAACCGATTTGTTTTCTAAGGAAGCCAAAAGAGAAATTGCCAGTATTCTACGTTGTGATCTCACCTTAATTATTTCTGAGGCAGAAAGAGATTTGTTAACCGAAAAATTTAAAATAGATAGAGATCTTTTACTCTATATTCCGTTTTTAGTACCTCAAGAGCGTACCTCTCCCTCAACCGAGCTAACTAACTTTGAAGAACGCGAAAATTTTATTTTCATAGGAAATTTTTTACACGATCCTAATTGGGATGCCGTGCTATATTTAAAACAAAGCATTTGGCCTATTATTAGAAAGCAATTGCCAAAGGCAGAGTTGCATATTTATGGGGCTTATGCTACCCAAAAAGTAGAACAATTAAATAATAAAAAAGAGAAGTTCTTTATAAAAGGGAGAGCCACCGAAGCGTTAAGTACTATAGAGAAATATAAGGTATTACTGGCGCCTCTACGATTTGGAGCAGGAATTAAAGGTAAGTTTATCGATGCTATGCTCACGGGTACTCCCAGTGTAACTACTACTATAGGAGCTGAAGGTATATGTGGGATTTACCCTTGGAACGGAGAAATTTCTAACAATGATCAAGAAATTGCCGATGCCGCATTTATGCTGTATACGCGAGAAAAAAGATGGAATAAAGCTCAGCAGAACGGTTTTAAAGTGATTCAGAACCGATTTCAAAAAGAAAATTTTAGCTCTCATTTTTTCGATACAATTAGGCGTTTGCAAGAGCGTCTAGAAAAGCATAGGCAACAAAATTTTATGGGATCTATGTTAATGCATCATACCTTACAAAGTACAAAGTACATGTCTTTATGGATAGAAGAAAAAAATAAAAAGAGCTAATGGCAGGTATTTATATACATATTCCATTTTGCAAACAAGCTTGTCATTATTGTGACTTCCATTTCTCTACAGGGTTAAATAAGCAGCCCCAAATGGTAGCAGCTATTCATAAAGAAATTTTGCTCCGCAAAGAAGAAATTAAAGAGGAAGTAAAGACTATTTATTTTGGTGGAGGTACGCCAAGTTTGCTAACCAAAGATCAAATTAAGG
The DNA here is from genome assembly GCF_008017825.1 of Mesonia sp. K4-1. NCBI lineage: Bacteria > Pseudomonadati > Bacteroidota > Flavobacteriia > Flavobacteriales > Flavobacteriaceae > Mesonia > Mesonia sp. K4-1. The sequence continues at coordinate 80,316 of NZ_VRLS01000052.1, read as the reverse complement.
TTTTACTCGATACGATTTATAAGAATTATGATGTTTCGCTTAACGCGGAAATAACTTTAGAAGCAAATCCAGATGATTTATCTCTAGAGAAAATTCAGGAATTATCACAAACTCCAATCAACAGGTTAAGTATAGGAGTGCAGTCTTTTTTTGAAGAAGATTTACAACTTATGAATCGGGCTCATAATCATGAGGAGGCGTTAACTTCTATTCGGGAAGCGAAGAAGTTTTTTGATAATATTTCTATAGATCTCATTTACGGAATACCTGATATGAGTAATGAACGTTGGCAACAAAATCTCGATATTGCTTTATCTTTAGAGGTTCCTCATATTTCTAGTTATGCATTGACGGTTGAGCCTAAAACAGCTCTCAAAAAAATGATAGAAAAAGGAAAAGTAGCTCCTGTAGATGATGCGCTTGCTGCTGCACATTTTAAAATTTTACAAGAAGTAATGAGTTCGGCAGGTTTTATCAACTATGAATTTTCAAATTTTGGAAAACCTGACTACTTTTCAAAAAACAATACAGCTTATTGGATGGGAGAATCTTATTTAGGAATAGGTCCGTCGGCACACGGTTATCATCAAGGGGTGAGAAGTTGGAATGTATCTAACAATCCTAAATACATACAGGCCATCGAAGAAAATCAACTTCCTATAGAAAAAGAAACCTTATCTAGTAATGATGCGTACAATGAATATGTAATGACGCGTTTACGAACGATGTGGGGAATTAGCTTATTGGAAATAGAAGAACTTTTTGGAAATAAATATGTGAATTATTTACAGAAAGAGCTTCCTGTTTTTATAGAGAAAGGACTTATAAAAAAGAATGAAAATAATTATACCATCACTCAAAACGGAAAATTTTTAAGTGATGGTATAGCATCAGACTTATTTTATATAGCGTAGTTTTTGCGTTAGGGATTGAGCGGTTTGTCTAAGCTCTTTTGTTTTGATAAAAACAAAAAGCGAGTAGCGAAAGCCCGACCCGTAGGGAACGCCCAAAAATTAACCTAAAATATTGGCAACCTCTTTATTGATGTTTTCTAAGAAAGTTTCATCTTCTTTGGTGAAAGGATCTGGAGTATTCGAATCAATATCAATTTGTCCTATATTTTCACCATTTACAAATAAAGGAATCACGATTTCACTTTTCACATTGATATTGCATGAAATGTAATTGTCTTGTTCTTGTACATTAGGAACTATAAAGTTGGCATTAGATTCTGCTACCTGACCGCAAATTCCTTTTCCAAAAGGGATAATGGTATGTTCGGTTGGTTCTCCTGCATAAGCTCTTAATTTTAGCTCACGTTTATCACCATTTTTAAAGTAAAAACCTACCCAGTTGTAGTAGGAAATATTTTCTTTTAAGAGAGAGCACACTTCGTTAAGACGGTGATCAATCGATAATTGGTCGTTTTGAATAAGCTCTGTAGCTTTAACTTGAATTTCTTGTAAGGTCATTTTCAATTTTTTACGCAAAAGTATTTATAAAATATCGCTTAGTGAATTTCTAATTCTATAAATTTGTATTAAAAGTTATTCCCTTGATAGAACTTATAAAAAAAAATAAGGCCGTTGTAAAGTTTCTTCTTTTGTTTGGCGGCTCTTATGTGATCTTGGCCTTAGGCTATCAATACTACTTGACTCATTTTTCTTCTCAAGAATACTATCCAGACTATATTACCCATTTGGTGACTAAACAGAGCAAATATGTAGTAGAAAGTTTAGGGTATGATGTGCGTATAGCTCCTCATCCCAATGATTTATCTATGAAGTTTATTATAAACGACAACTATGTTGCTAGAATTGTAGAAGGTTGTAATGCTATAAGTGTTATGATTCTTTTTGTTGCTTTTATTATAGCTTTTCATACTAATTTTAAAAAAACTTTTCTTTTTGCATTTTCGGGTGCCACGCTTATTTATGCTCTAAATATCATTAGAGTAGGCTTGCTTTGTATAGGAATTCATGAGTATCCAGAATATGCTTCTTTTTTACATGACATTGTTTTTCCTGGATTTATCTACGGAGTCGTTTTCTTGCTTTGGATGATTTGGGTGCGAATGAGTACGGAGAGAAAAAAAGTTAACACATGAAAATCATTAAATGGGTTTTAGGAATAGGTTGTTTAATTCTCCTAGTGAGCGTACGCTTATTTGAAGAAGTTCTTTTTCATGATCCTTTGGTAGATTTTTTTAGATCTAACTTTACCCAGGCAGAACCGCCTGCATTGGAGAAATGGAAGTTGATGAGTTTGACCTCTGCCAGATTCTTTATAAATACGCTTTTATCATTAATCATATTATATCTAGCATTTTCAAAGAAGAGTATTTTAAAATTTTCGGGGTTGTTCTATGCGGGAAGTTTTATTATTTTAATAGGTGTTTTCTACTATCTCCTTTCTCCGCTTAAAGCGGAAAACTATATGTTTTTATTTTATGTGCGTCGATTTTTAATTCAGCCTCTCTTCTTAATTTTATTATTACCGGCATTTTATTACCAACAAAACATAAAAAAAACCGACTTGTAAGCCGGCTTTTAAATGATAATTAATAGTTGGAATTATCTTATCCTCTAGGATCTAAAATAATATCTATTCTTTCTACTAAATCTTGTAAGTGGTATCTACTCATTTTATCTGATGTTCTACCAATAGCACGTTGTACTTCTCTTTTCAGATTATTAAGTTCTGCTCTTACTACAGGACGAATATCACTTTGCTCTACATTAATATCACTATGATTAATCCAATTTCTATATTTTGCAGGAATTGATTTTTGCTTTTCTTTCATTAAATAAGCCATTCTATCTACATAGGCTCTTTGAAGGTTTCTTCTATAGATATCTATTGTATTTCCTCTAGAAAGTTCACTAAATACTCCAGATCTTAAATCGCTCATCATATCTAATAAACCATAAGCATTTTCATTGATGGTTTCATTTTCAATTAACCTTGCCATTCTTCCAAAATCTAGAATATTATTTAATGTTCTTACTTGGTAGCTTCTTAAACGCTCCACGCTTCCGTCAAATTCAATTTTATTAAATATAGATGCATCTAATAACCACTCTGGTGTGGTAAACAATTGATCTTGTAAAAAGCTCATAGCTCTTTTTTGTTTTTCCGTGTCAACGTGAGTATAAACCGCGCCTTCTTGATCGTAAGTTTTGTAATGCTCATATACACCTCCAATATTAGCAGTCACATGACCCATATATCTATTATACTGACTTAATATTTGTTTATATAAATCGTTTAAATCTTGATAGTCTTTACCGTCTTCTGCTGTCCATTCTATAAGATTAGGCACTATTCTTTTAAGGTTTTTAATACCATACTCACTAGCTAACATGCTATCATCTCCTAAATCTTCGGTTTGAGAACTTGGGTCGATAGTACTACCACTTTGTTGACTCCCGAAACGATACATTGGGTTTCCTGCATGTTCTAAAATCCATTCATCTAAAATAGGTTTTTCTTCTTTTGCAGATTTATCTAAAATAGGTCTGTAACCCCAATTAATAGAATACTTATCGTAAATACCAATATTTGGCATTAAAGCAACATCACCATCTCCTGGTTGAGCGATATAATTGAAACGTGCGTAATCCATAATAGATGGAGCGGTTCCATATTTTTTAGTGAATTCTGGGTTACGTAAATCTTCTACCTTATAGGCAACACTACTTCCCATATTGTGTGGTAAACCTAAAGTGTGACCTACTTCATGTGAAGAAACAAAGCGGATAAGTCTTCCCATCACCTCATCTTTAAATTCTACATCACGAGCGTCCTCATTGATGGCTGCGGTTTGTACAAAAAACCAGTTTCTCAATAAAGTCATTACATTGTGATACCAGTTAATATCTGATTCTAAAATTTCTCCCGAACGTGGATCACTAACGTGGGGTCCATTTGCATTAGGAATAGGAGAAGCTAAATACCTAACTACAGAATATCTAACATCTTCTGGACTCCAATCTGGATCTTCTTCTTTGCTTGGAGCTTCTTTAGCAATAATCGCATTTTTAAAACCTGCAGCTTCAAAGGCAACTTGCCAATCTTCAATCCCTTGTTTAATGTAAGGAACCCATTGCTTTGGAGTCGCTCTATCTATATAATAGACAATTTGTTTTTTTGGCTCTACTAATTCACCATTTAAAAACTTTTGCTTGTCTTCTTCTTTTACTTCTAATTTCCAACGGTCTAAATAGGTAACCTCTTTACTTTTTTGTGCGCTTAAACCATAATCGGTTTGACTTCTTGCAAACCAGCCCACACGCTCATCGAAATAACGCCTTTTCATTGGAGTTTTTGGTAGCAATATCATAGAGTTGCTAAATTCTAAAGAAATAGAACCCGTAGCACTATTTGATGGTGGTTGCGAAGCGTTGTAAGTTTTTACGTGTCTTACCTCAATGTTTTTAGGGAAACTTCTAATTGTATCAATGTATGATCTATCGTCATCTAAACGAGATATTTTATAGTTTTTTCTTCTTGATTGTGGAAAACCAAGTGCAGCAATATCTTTCTTATATAAATCGGTTACTTCAATTACCGTATTATTATTGATAGAGTCTTTATGGAATGCTTTAATAGGAAAAGAATATAAAATAGGCTCAAAATTAGAGTTGACCACCGCTTCATGAACAGGAAGAGAATCTGCAGCTACCACTTCGTGAGAAACTACTCTAAGTAAAACATCATCGCCTTTTTTTTGCCAGCGAAGTACTTGAGTGTTTTGTTTTCCTCCCCCAAACCCCAGTCCGTTTGCAGTTTTAGCAATTCTTGTCACCATTAACATTTCACGGTTAAAAAGTGTATCTGGAATTTCGTAAAAATACTTTTTGTCTAGTTGATGCACGGTAAATAATCCTTTGTCAGATTTTGCATCTTTGGTAATTACCTTTTTGTAATCTTTAATGTCTCCTTTCTTAGAGGTTTCGGCTTTAGCTTGCGGAGCTTGTTTTTTTTGAAAAATAGCACAACTGCTTAACGAAAGGCTTATTCCGATAAGACAAGTTTTAAATAATAATGATTTATTCATGAATATATAGTTGATTTAAGTGGTACTTACTTGTTTGACCGAAAAAAATAATAATGGTTTAACTCTTTGTTAAGAATTATATTTTCCTCTAGATTAACTTTTAGATGATTAATACTTTGTTGTTGTTTTATTTTACGGAAATCAAATTTTGATACATACTTTTTTTCCATAAATGTTCTCGACCAAAAACTACGCTTTATTATAAAAAAAGGGTCTTTAATCATAAACAACGGAATAAAGTAATACCACTTAATCCCTTGTCGTTTATAAAATGACACCGCTTTTTCTTTTAGTCCTAATTCTTTAGAGGCGGTAATGATAGCACTTCTTTGACATTTTGATCCTTTGTAATGATTCGCTGTTTTAGTATTAAATCCGTAAATGTAAAATAGATCTTTTACTCGTTTATAATTTTGGTAACGTGACCAACCATCCATAAGAACCAAGAAAATATGTACAAAAGAAAATAGAAAGCTTACTAGCCACAATACAGAGAATAAAACGGAGGTATTTTGTAAAGCTTTATATAAAAAGTACCCATATATATAAGATTCTAAAACAAATAAGAATAAAGAAAAATAAAGAAGTTTCCCTACCTCTAAATAAGATATTAACCAATGTCGTTGTTTAGGAAGTTCTTGAGGGAACATATAGTTAGCTTGCTTGATAAAAACACAGATAAGTTATGCATCTAATTTACTATAAAAAAACTTAGTGTTTCTATTTTCTTTAGTCTGTAAAGCCATGAAAAATAAAAATACGTAATCTCATATAAATTAATTAACTTGTTATCGCAACTTAAACAAAATATATAATGGCATCAATTTTAGATTTATTAAAAACAGAAGCAGGTCAAAATTTAATCAATGGAGCAAGCAAAGAAGCAGGCGTTTCTAAAGAAAAAACAGGTTCGGTTCTTTCTATGGCTTTGCCCGCCATATTAGGCGCTATGAAATCTAACGCTAATACCAAAGAAGGAGAAGAGAATCTTAATAAAGCATTAGAGTCTGAAGAACATGATGGTTCTATTTTAAATAACCTTAGCGGAATGTTAGGTGGAGATAACAGCGGTTTATTAAGTAAAGGAGCTGGAATTTTAGGAAATGTTCTGAGCGGTGGAAAAGAATCTGCCTTAACAGCAAACATTAGTAAAATGACAGGAGTAGATGCTTCATCAGTTGGGAAAATCATTAAAATGGCGATGCCTTTGGTTATGGGCTTTCTAGGAAAACAAAAACAAAATAGTGGTGGTGGTTTGACATCTTTATTAGGTTCTGCGATGGGAACAAGTGGAGATAAAGATGCGTCTATGTTAGAAACTTTATTAGATGCAGATGGTGATGGTAGTATGCTGGATGATGTTGCCGGAAAATTTTTAGGAGGCAATAAAAAAGGTGGCGGTGGTCTTGGAGGACTTTTCTAAATAATTTTATCAATATAAAAAATAAGCCTTTTTAAGAATTTAATTTTTTAAAAAGGCTTTTCTTATTAATACTTCAATTTATCTATTTGGTTAGGATGAGATGAAGAGTCTAAAATATTTAAAAGTACCCCATAGACATCTTCTTTTTCTATTTTCGATTTTATCCAAGCATAAAACCCTAACATTAAAATATCGGCAGGTTTTTTTGAAGCATCTAAAAAACTATTTTCTAATTGACGTTTTAATTTTGAAGATCTGTCTTGCTCGGGATTATCGTAATAAGCTTTTATTAATTGTGTAAATTGAAGAATTCGATCTTCACCTAAAGTTTTAAGTCGGTTGCCAAAGCGTTTATAGAAAGAATGAAAGTGTTGATATACTAAATCTACTTTATCCAACTCTATAAGAATAATAATTTGAATCACATTCTTTTTAATTACCCACAATAAATCTACTTTTTTCTCGTACCAGTGATCGCTATGCTGAAATTCTTTTAATAAATGATAAGCTTTTTGATGCTTTTGTTGAAGAATAAAACAAACCGCTAAGGTGAGGTTGAGGTTAGGACTTTTAAGATTAGAATCTTCTAAAGTTATTATAGCGTTTTCAAGTTGATTGGTGTAAATAAGGTCGAGTGCTTTAAGTAAAATTAAATCTTCCTGAAAAATATCACCAAATTTATTGTCTTGAGATTTCTCTTTTAATTCTGCTATAAGTAGAAGTGATTTTTTAAAATTCTTAGTTCTAAAATAAATATTAGCCATCAAGCTTAGCATGTGTAGATAATAATATTCATGTTTTTCTATAAGGTGAGACTTCTTTTTTACGATGCTAAAGAGTGTAGTAGAATACTCTAAAATATCAAAATAATCACTTTGTTGTTTTGCTGCTGCGGATAAAATACTGAGTAGCTGGAATAAAGATTTATAAGTAAGGGTCTCTTCTGCTTTAATATGAAATTTTGAAAACACATTTTCAACTAGCTTTTTCGAGTTCTGAAGCGGATTCTTTTTAAGTCCTGTTTCTATTTCGGCATAAGCCATGTTGAGCTGAAACTCGTTATTAAAAGACGCTAAGTTTTTGTTGGCTTCATTAAAAAGATCAGATAAAGACTTGCTTTTTTGGTGTTTCGCGTATTGTATTTTGGTATGATAAACTTCATTAAGAATACTATATAACTCAAATTCTTTAGCCAAATCTTCTGAACGTTGTAGCGTTTTTACTGCTAAAGGAAAAACTTGCTTTTCAAAAAATATACGACTGGCTAATAATAATTTTAAACATGTGATTTCTTCAGATGTTTCTCCCGAAAAACTTTGCGCAGCAACAACTTCAACGATATTTTCCTGAAGTCGGTTACAGAGCGCATAAAATGCATTTTTGGATGGTTTACCGTAAATTCTTTCATCTAAACGATCTGTTTTTCCTTTACGGATATAATTAAACAATAAAATGTTCTTAGCATCACCGCGTTGATTATTGTCTTTTAAAAATTTAAGAACTTTTTGTTGCTCTTCAGCGCTTAAGGACTCTATTAAATTAATTAACAGCATAATTTAATCGTAAGTTAAATGTGCTAATATACTAGTAAAATTGGCATATGTTTAAATTTTAATACTCAATTAATCGTAAGAATATCTAAAATTTAGATTAGCTGTAGGTTGAAGCTTCTCGCATCTTTGTAAGTACAAACATCAAAAACAATAAATTATGGAAATGCAAACAGATTTTAAAAATGAACAAGTAGAATTAAAGAAAACTAAAAGAAATCCGTTTAACGGAAAACCTACAGGAGCATTTGTATCTGCTTCTTGGTCGGCTTTATTTATAGGAATGATATCCTTTTGTATTGGATTATGGAATGCAGAGATGCTACTTAATGAAAAAGGCTATTATTTTACCATCCTTTTATTCGGACTTTTTTCTGTGATTTCGGTACAAAAAAGTGTGAGAGATAAACAAGAGTACATTCCTGTAACCGATGTATATTACGGTATTAGTTGGGTAACAACCATTGCTTCTATTTTGTTATTAATTGTAGGACTTTGGAACGCCGATTTAGAACTAAGCGAAAAAGGGTTCTACGGCATGTCGTTTACCTTAGCTTTATTTAGTGCTATTGCGGTACAGAAAAACACAAGAGATATAAAATGGATTGATAGAGAAGATAAATAAAACACCAAAACAGAACTTTCAATAAGTTCTGTTTTGATGTTTATAAAACGACTCTAAATAATTATTTAGAGTCGTTTTATAAACATCAAAACAGAACTTATTGAAAGTTCTGTTTTGGTGTTTTATTTATCTTCTCTATCAATCCATTTTATATCTCTTGTGTTTTTCTGTACCGCAATAGCACTAAATAAAGCTAAGGTAAACGACATGCCGTAGAACCCTTTTTCGCTTAGTTCTAAATCGGCGTTCCAAAGTCCTACAATTAATAACAAAATAGAAGCAATGGTTGTTACCCAACTAATACCGTAATATACATCGGTTACAGGAATGTACTCTTGTTTATCTCTCACACTTTTTTGTACCGAAATCACAGAAAAAAGTCCGAATAAAAGGATGGTAAAATAATAGCCTTTTTCATTAAGTAGCATCTCTGCATTCCATAATCCAATACAAAAGGATATCATTCCTATAAATAAAGCCGACCAAGAAGCAGATACAAATGCTCCTGTAGGTTTTCCGTTAAACGGATTTCTTTTAGTTTTCTTTAATTCTACTTGTTCATTTTTAAAATCTGTTTGCATTTCCATAATTTATTGTTTTTGATGTTTGTACTTACAAAGATGCGAGAAGCTTCAACCTACAGCTAATCTAAATTTTAGATATTCTTACGATTAATTGAGTATTAAAATTTAAACATATGCCAATTTTACTAGTATATTAGCACATTTAACTTACGATTAAATTATGCTGTTAATTAATTTAATAGAGTCCTTAAGCGCTGAAGAGCAACAAAAAGTTCTTAAATTTTTAAAAGACAATAATCAACGCGGTGATGCTAAGAACATTTTATTGTTTAATTATATCCGTAAAGGAAAAACAGATCGTTTAGATGAAAGAATTTACGGTAAACCATCCAAAAATGCATTTTATGCGCTCTGTAACCGACTTCAGGAAAATATCGTTGAAGTTGTTGCTGCGCAAAGTTTTTCGGGAGAAACATCTGAAGAAATCACATGTTTAAAATTATTATTAGCCAGTCGTATATTTTTTGAAAAGCAAGTTTTTCCTTTAGCAGTAAAAACGCTACAACGTTCAGAAGATTTGGCTAAAGAATTTGAGTTATATAGTATTCTTAATGAAGTTTATCATACCAAAATACAATACGCGAAACACCAAAAAAGCAAGTCTTTATCTGATCTTTTTAATGAAGCCAACAAAAACTTAGCGTCTTTTAATAACGAGTTTCAGCTCAACATGGCTTATGCCGAAATAGAAACAGGACTTAAAAAGAATCCGCTTCAGAACTCGAAAAAGCTAGTTGAAAATGTGTTTTCAAAATTTCATATTAAAGCAGAAGAGACCCTTACTTATAAATCTTTATTCCAGCTACTCAGTATTTTATCCGCAGCAGCAAAACAACAAAGTGATTATTTTGATATTTTAGAGTATTCTACTACACTCTTTAGCATCGTAAAAAAGAAGTCTCACCTTATAGAAAAACATGAATATTATTATCTACACATGCTAAGCTTGATGGCTAATATTTATTTTAGAACTAAGAATTTTAAAAAATCACTTCTACTTATAGCAGAATTAAAAGAGAAATCTCAAGACAATAAATTTGGTGATATTTTTCAGGAAGATTTAATTTTACTTAAAGCACTCGACCTTATTTACACCAATCAACTTGAAAACGCTATAATAACTTTAGAAGATTCTAATCTTAAAAGTCCTAACCTCAACCTCACCTTAGCGGTTTGTTTTATTCTTCAACAAAAGCATCAAAAAGCTTATCATTTATTAAAAGAATTTCAGCATAGCGATCACTGGTACGAGAAAAAAGTAGATTTATTGTGGGTAATTAAAAAGAATGTGATTCAAATTATTATTCTTATAGAGTTGGATAAAGTAGATTTAGTATATCAACACTTTCATTCTTTCTATAAACGCTTTGGCAACCGACTTAAAACTTTAGGTGAAGATCGAATTCTTCAATTTACACAATTAATAAAAGCTTATTACGATAATCCCGAGCAAGACAGATCTTCAAAATTAAAACGTCAATTAGAAAATAGTTTTTTAGATGCTTCAAAAAAACCTGCCGATATTTTAATGTTAGGGTTTTATGCTTGGATAAAATCGAAAATAGAAAAAGAAGATGTCTATGGGGTACTTTTAAATATTTTAGACTCTTCATCTCATCCTAACCAAATAGATAAATTGAAGTATTAATAAGAAAAGCCTTTTTAAAAAATTAAATTCTTAAAAAGGCTTATTTTTTATATTGATAAAATTATTTAGAAAAGTCCTCCAAGACCACCGCCACCTTTTTTATTGCCTCCTAAAAATTTTCCGGCAACATCATCCAGCATACTACCATCACCATCTGCATCTAATAAAGTTTCTAACATAGACGCATCTTTATCTCCACTTGTTCCCATCGCAGAACCTAATAAAGATGTCAAACCACCACCACTATTTTGTTTTTGTTTTCCTAGAAAGCCCATAACCAAAGGCATCGCCATTTTAATGATTTTCCCAACTGATGAAGCATCTACTCCTGTCATTTTACTAATGTTTGCTGTTAAGGCAGATTCTTTTCCACCGCTCAGAACATTTCCTAAAATTCCAGCTCCTTTACTTAATAAACCGCTGTTATCTCCACCTAACATTCCGCTAAGGTTATTTAAAATAGAACCATCATGTTCTTCAGACTCTAATGCTTTATTAAGATTCTCTTCTCCTTCTTTGGTATTAGCGTTAGATTTCATAGCGCCTAATATGGCGGGCAAAGCCATAGAAAGAACCGAACCTGTTTTTTCTTTAGAAACGCCTGCTTCTTTGCTTGCTCCATTGATTAAATTTTGACCTGCTTCTGTTTTTAATAAATCTAAAATTGATGCCATTATATATTTTGTTTAAGTTGCGATAACAAGTTAATTAATTTATATGAGATTACGTATTTTTATTTTTCATGGCTTTACAGACTAAAGAAAATAGAAACACTAAGTTTTTTTATAGTAAATTAGATGCATAACTTATCTGTGTTTTTATCAAGCAAGCTAACTATATGTTCCCTCAAGAACTTCCTAAACAACGACATTGGTTAATATCTTATTTAGAGGTAGGGAAACTTCTTTATTTTTCTTTATTCTTATTTGTTTTAGAATCTTATATATATGGGTACTTTTTATATAAAGCTTTACAAAATACCTCCGTTTTATTCTCTGTATTGTGGCTAGTAAGCTTTCTATTTTCTTTTGTACATATTTTCTTGGTTCTTATGGATGGTTGGTCACGTTACCAAAATTATAAACGAGTAAAAGATCTATTTTACATTTACGGATTTAATACTAAAACAGCGAATCATTACAAAGGATCAAAATGTCAAAGAAGTGCTATCATTACCGCCTCTAAAGAATTAGGACTAAAAGAAAAAGCGGTGTCATTTTATAAACGACAAGGGATTAAGTGGTATTACTTTATTCCGTTGTTTATGATTAAAGACCCTTTTTTTATAATAAAGCGTAGTTTTTGGTCGAGAACATTTATGGAAAAAAAGTATGTATCAAAATTTGATTTCCGTAAAATAAAACAACAACAAAGTATTAATCATCTAAAAGTTAATCTAGAGGAAAATATAATTCTTAACAAAGAGTTAAACCATTATTATTTTTTTCGGTCAAACAAGTAAGTACCACTTAAATCAACTATATATTCATGAATAAATCATTATTATTTAAAACTTGTCTTATCGGAATAAGCCTTTCGTTAAGCAGTTGTGCTATTTTTCAAAAAAAACAAGCTCCGCAAGCTAAAGCCGAAACCTCTAAGAAAGGAGACATTAAAGATTACAAAAAGGTAATTACCAAAGATGCAAAATCTGACAAAGGATTATTTACCGTGCATCAACTAGACAAAAAGTATTTTTACGAAATTCCAGATACACTTTTTAACCGTGAAATGTTAATGGTGACAAGAATTGCTAAAACTGCAAACGGACTGGGGTTTGGGGGAGGAAAACAAAACACTCAAGTACTTCGCTGGCAAAAAAAAGGCGATGATGTTTTACTTAGAGTAGTTTCTCACGAAGTGGTAGCTGCAGATTCTCTTCCTGTTCATGAAGCGGTGGTCAACTCTAATTTTGAGCCTATTTTATATTCTTTTCCTATTAAAGCATTCCATAAAGACTCTATCAATAATAATACGGTAATTGAAGTAACCGATTTATATAAGAAAGATATTGCTGCACTTGGTTTTCCACAATCAAGAAGAAAAAACTATAAAATATCTCGTTTAGATGACGATAGATCATACATTGATACAATTAGAAGTTTCCCTAAAAACATTGAGGTAAGACACGTAAAAACTTACAACGCTTCGCAACCACCATCAAATAGTGCTACGGGTTCTATTTCTTTAGAATTTAGCAACTCTATGATATTGCTACCAAAAACTCCAATGAAAAGGCGTTATTTCGATGAGCGTGTGGGCTGGTTTGCAAGAAGTCAAACCGATTATGGTTTAAGCGCACAAAAAAGTAAAGAGGTTACCTATTTAGACCGTTGGAAATTAGAAGTAAAAGAAGAAGACAAGCAAAAGTTTTTAAATGGTGAATTAGTAGAGCCAAAAAAACAAATTGTCTATTATATAGATAGAGCGACTCCAAAGCAATGGGTTCCTTACATTAAACAAGGGATTGAAGATTGGCAAGTTGCCTTTGAAGCTGCAGGTTTTAAAAATGCGATTATTGCTAAAGAAGCTCCAAGCAAAGAAGAAGATCCAGATTGGAGTCCAGAAGATGTTAGATATTCTGTAGTTAGGTATTTAGCTTCTCCTATTCCTAATGCAAATGGACCCCACGTTAGTGATCCACGTTCGGGAGAAATTTTAGAATCAGATATTAACTGGTATCACAATGTAATGACTTTATTGAGAAACTGGTTTTTTGTACAAACCGCAGCCATCAATGAGGACGCTCGTGATGTAGAATTTAAAGATGAGGTGATGGGAAGACTTATCCGCTTTGTTTCTTCACATGAAGTAGGTCACACTTTAGGTTTACCACACAATATGGGAAGTAGTGTTGCCTATAAGGTAGAAGATTTACGTAACCCAGAATTCACTAAAAAATATGGAACCGCTCCATCTATTATGGATTACGCACGTTTCAATTATATCGCTCAACCAGGAGATGGTGATGTTGCTTTAATGCCAAATATTGGTATTTACGATAAGTATTCTATTAATTGGGGTTACAGACCTATTTTAGATAAATCTGCAAAAGAAGAAAAACCTATTTTAGATGAATGGATTTTAGAACATGCAGGAAACCCAATGTATCGTTTCGGGAGTCAACAAAGTGGTAGTACTATCGACCCAAGTTCTCAAACCGAAGATTTAGGAGATGATAGCATGTTAGCTAGTGAGTATGGTATTAAAAACCTTAAAAGAATAGTGCCTAATCTTATAGAATGGACAGCAGAAGACGGTAAAGACTATCAAGATTTAAACGATTTATATAAACAAATATTAAGTCAGTATAATAGATATATGGGTCATGTGACTGCTAATATTGGAGGTGTATATGAGCATTACAAAACTTACGATCAAGAAGGCGCGGTTTATACTCACGTTGACACGGAAAAACAAAAAAGAGCTATGAGCTTTTTACAAGATCAATTGTTTACCACACCAGAGTGGTTATTAGATGCATCTATATTTAATAAAATTGAATTTGACGGAAGCGTGGAGCGTTTAAGAAGCTACCAAGTAAGAACATTAAATAATATTCTAGATTTTGGAAGAATGGCAAGGTTAATTGAAAATGAAACCATCAATGAAAATGCTTATGGTTTATTAGATATGATGAGCGATTTAAGATCTGGAGTATTTAGTGAACTTTCTAGAGGAAATACAATAGATATCTATAGAAGAAACCTTCAAAGAGCCTATGTAGATAGAATGGCTTATTTAATGAAAGAAAAGCAAAAATCAATTCCTGCAAAATATAGAAATTGGATTAATCATAGTGATATTAATGTAGAGCAAAGTGATATTCGTCCTGTAGTAAGAGCAGAACTTAATAATCTGAAAAGAGAAGTACAACGTGCTATTGGTAGAACATCAGATAAAATGAGTAGATACCACTTACAAGATTTAGTAGAAAGAATAGATATTATTTTAGATCCTAGAGGATAAGATAATTCCAACTATTAATTATCATTTAAAAGCCGGCTTACAAGTCGGTTTTTTTTATGTTTTGTTGGTAATAAAATGCCGGTAATAATAAAATTAAGAAGAGAGGCTGAATTAAAAATCGACGCACATAAAATAAAAACATATAGTTTTCCGCTTTAAGCGGAGAAAGGAGATAGTAGAAAACACCTATTAAAATAATAAAACTTCCCGCATAGAACAACCCCGAAAATTTTAAAATACTCTTCTTTGAAAATGCTAGATATAATATGATTAATGATAAAAGCGTATTTATAAAGAATCTGGCAGAGGTCAAACTCATCAACTTCCATTTCTCCAATGCAGGCGGTTCTGCCTGGGTAAAGTTAGATCTAAAAAAATCTACCAAAGGATCATGAAAAAGAACTTCTTCAAATAAGCGTACGCTCACTAGGAGAATTAAACAACCTATTCCTAAAACCCATTTAATGATTTTCATGTGTTAACTTTTTTTCTCTCCGTACTCATTCGCACCCAAATCATCCAAAGCAAGAAAACGACTCCGTAGATAAATCCAGGAAAAACAATGTCATGTAAAAAAGAAGCATATTCTGGATACTCATGAATTCCTATACAAAGCAAGCCTACTCTAATGATATTTAGAGCATAAATAAGCGTGGCACCCGAAAATGCAAAAAGAAAAGTTTTTTTAAAATTAGTATGAAAAGCTATAATAAAAGCAACAAAAAGAATCATAACACTTATAGCATTACAACCTTCTACAATTCTAGCAACATAGTTGTCGTTTATAATAAACTTCATAGATAAATCATTGGGATGAGGAGCTATACGCACATCATACCCTAAACTTTCTACTACATATTTGCTCTGTTTAGTCACCAAATGGGTAATATAGTCTGGATAGTATTCTTGAGAAGAAAAATGAGTCAAGTAGTATTGATAGCCTAAGGCCAAGATCACATAAGAGCCGCCAAACAAAAGAAGAAACTTTACAACGGCCTTATTTTTTTTTATAAGTTCTATCAAGGGAATAACTTTTAATACAAATTTATAGAATTAGAAATTCACTAAGCGATATTTTATAAATACTTTTGCGTAAAAAATTGAAAATGACCTTACAAGAAATTCAAGTTAAAGCTACAGAGCTTATTCAAAACGACCAATTATCGATTGATCACCGTCTTAACGAAGTGTGCTCTCTCTTAAAAGAAAATATTTCCTACTACAACTGGGTAGGTTTTTACTTTAAAAATGGTGATAAACGTGAGCTAAAATTAAGAGCTTATGCAGGAGAACCAACCGAACATACCATTATCCCTTTTGGAAAAGGAATTTGCGGTCAGGTAGCAGAATCTAATGCCAACTTTATAGTTCCTAATGTACAAGAACAAGACAATTACATTTCATGCAATATCAATGTGAAAAGTGAAATCGTGATTCCTTTATTTGTAAATGGTGAAAATATAGGACAAATTGATATTGATTCGAATACTCCAGATCCTTTCACCAAAGAAGATGAAACTTTCTTAGAAAACATCAATAAAGAGGTTGCCAATATTTTAGGTTAATTTTTGGGCGTTCCCTACGGGTCGGGCTTTCGCTACTCGCTTTTTGTTTTTATCAAAACAAAAGAGCTTAGACAAACCGCTCAATCCCTAACGCAAAAACTACGCTATATAAAATAAGTCTGATGCTATACCATCACTTAAAAATTTTCCGTTTTGAGTGATGGTATAATTATTTTCATTCTTTTTTATAAGTCCTTTCTCTATAAAAACAGGAAGCTCTTTCTGTAAATAATTCACATATTTATTTCCAAAAAGTTCTTCTATTTCCAATAAGCTAATTCCCCACATCGTTCGTAAACGCGTCATTACATATTCATTGTACGCATCATTACTAGATAAGGTTTCTTTTTCTATAGGAAGTTGATTTTCTTCGATGGCCTGTATGTATTTAGGATTGTTAGATACATTCCAACTTCTCACCCCTTGATGATAACCGTGTGCCGACGGACCTATTCCTAAATAAGATTCTCCCATCCAATAAGCTGTATTGTTTTTTGAAAAGTAGTCAGGTTTTCCAAAATTTGAAAATTCATAGTTGATAAAACCTGCCGAACTCATTACTTCTTGTAAAATTTTAAAATGTGCAGCAGCAAGCGCATCATCTACAGGAGCTACTTTTCCTTTTTCTATCATTTTTTTGAGAGCTGTTTTAGGCTCAACCGTCAATGCATAACTAGAAATATGAGGAACCTCTAAAGATAAAGCAATATCGAGATTTTGTTGCCAACGTTCATTACTCATATCAGGTATTCCGTAAATGAGATCTATAGAAATATTATCAAAAAACTTCTTCGCTTCCCGAATAGAAGTTAACGCCTCCTCATGATTATGAGCCCGATTCATAAGTTGTAAATCTTCTTCAAAAAAAGACTGCACTCCTATACTTAACCTGTTGATTGGAGTTTGTGATAATTCCTGAATTTTCTCTAGAGATAAATCATCTGGATTTGCTTCTAAAGTTATTTCCGCGTTAAGCGAAACATCATAATTCTTATAAATCGTATCGAGTAAAACCTTAATTTGATCTTTGGTTAGCAAACTTGGCGTACCTCCACCAAAATAAATAGTCTTTACTTCCTCTTTAATTTCTTCTTTGCGGAGCAAAATTTCTTTATGAATAGCTGCTACCATTTGGGGCTGCTTATTTAACCCTGTAGAGAAATGGAAGTCACAATAATGACAAGCTTGTTTGCAAAATGGAATATGTATATAAATACCTGCCATTAGCTCTTTTTATTTTTTTCTTCTATCCATAAAGACATGTACTTTGTACTTTGTAAGGTATGATGCATTAACATAGATCCCATAAAATTTTGTTGCCTATGCTTTTCTAGACGCTCTTGCAAACGCCTAATTGTATCGAAAAAATGAGAGCTAAAATTTTCTTTTTGAAATCGGTTCTGAATCACTTTAAAACCGTTCTGCTGAGCTTTATTCCATCTTTTTTCTCGCGTATACAGCATAAATGCGGCATCGGCAATTTCTTGATCATTGTTAGAAATTTCTCCGTTCCAAGGGTAAATCCCACATATACCTTCAGCTCCTATAGTAGTAGTTACACTGGGAGTACCCGTGAGCATAGCATCGATAAACTTACCTTTAATTCCTGCTCCAAATCGTAGAGGCGCCAGTAATACCTTATATTTCTCTATAGTACTTAACGCTTCGGTGGCTCTCCCTTTTATAAAGAACTTCTCTTTTTTATTATTTAATTGTTCTACTTTTTGGGTAGCATAAGCCCCATAAATATGCAACTCTGCCTTTGGCAATTGCTTTCTAATAATAGGCCAAATGCTTTGTTTTAAATATAGCACGGCATCCCAATTAGGATCGTGTAAAAAATTTCCTATGAAAATAAAATTTTCGCGTTCTTCAAAGTTAGTTAGCTCGGTTGAGGGAGAGGTACGCTCTTGAGGTACTAAAAACGGAATATAGAGTAAAAGATCTCTATCTATTTTAAATTTTTCGGTTAACAAATCTCTTTCTGCCTCAGAAATAATTAAGGTGAGATCACAACGTAGAATACTGGCAATTTCTCTTTTGGCTTCCTTAGAAAACAAATCGGTTTTGGTTAACACCCTGTTTTTCTTTGCCGCCTCATAACGGGCTTTTCTAAAAAAATGTAAATCTTCGGTATCTAAAATACGAAAAGCATTAGGGCATTGCTCTGCTACTCGCCATCCAAACTGCTCTTCCATCATAAAGCGATCAAACATCACTATAGTAGGATCAAGCTCTTTTAACCAGCTATCAAACTCACTTTTATTGGCTTCAATCTGTACTTGTTCTATCCCCATTTCCTCTAAATTAACTGCATATTCAGAAAATCTAGCAGGACAGGCATAAGTTATTTGGTAACCTTTTTCTAAAAATAGATCTATGAGTTGCATCATTCTACTCCCTGCCGCCGAAGAAGCAGGCTCTGGCCAAATGTAACCTATGATAAGAAGTTGCTTCATTTTATGTTTTTTTTCACAGTTAACAACAAAAATATACCTTATATTATTTGTAGCTTTATCGCACTAATTAATATTCTATCATGCCACCGAGCAAAGAAAATCAAATTAATCCAGAAAAATGGGTAGATCGTTACTCTGATTTTCTTTTTAATTATACCATAACACGAGTAAACAATAGAGATATTGCTAAAGACCTTATTTCTGAAACTTTTCTTGCTGGATTAAAATCTATGAAGAATTTTAAAGGGGAAGCCACCGAACGTACTTGGTTAGTTTCCATTTTAAAACGCAAGATTATTGATTATTACCGTAAAATAAATTCTAATAAAGGAAAAGCTGAAGTTAAGATAAACTATAATAACGAAGGCGATGATGGAGATTGGTTAGAGGAAAAAGTAGCTGATCATGACGACATTACTGCTGAAGATAATTTAATGAATGATGAGCTAAAAAGCACTATATTTAATTGTCTTTCTTCCCTCCCAAAACAACAAGCAAAAGTCTTTAAAATGAAAACCATTGACAATTACGATACCGAAGTAATTTGTAATGATTTAAATATTAGTCCGTCTAATTTATGGGTAATTATACATAGAGCCAGAAAAAAAATGGCTGATTGTATGGAAGACAAATGGTTATAATATGAGTACATCAAACAATTTACGACATTCACTCTGCGAAAAATATGGAGTATTCTGTGATAAATGTCAATATAACGAAGCAAGTATTTGGGAAAAACTCAAATTAAAATTCCACTTATTTATGTGTGGAGAATGCCGAAAATATTCTCAAAAAAACACTCAGCTTAGCGAAGTAATTAAAAATGCGAAGCTTAGTAATTTAACCCCAGAAGAACAAGAGAGTTTTAAAATACTACTTCAAAAGCAAATGCAAAATTCAAGTTCTAAAAATTCATAAGTCTCCTCCTACCATTCTATATACCCTATTCCTAATTCTAATAAAAACCATATTATAGGAACTGCTTCTACATAAAAAGAAGCATAAAATTCACGCTGCTGCTTTCTTGCTAACTTTATAAAAATTGCGCTTAAAATTCCGATAAGAATTACTGGCAACATCTTTATAAATTCCAATTCACTTAAAATTCCTTGCATACCTATTACCAATGCAATTAGCAAATAACCTATCCTTTTCACTTGCTTTACCCCTACCAATTGAGGCAAAGTACCTAAACCATCATCATCAAATTTTAGATCTCTTATCTCAAAAGGAATGGTGATCGAAATCACAAATAAAAAAACTTGAAGCCATTTTACCCATACTTTATATTCTAAAAAAGCAACCTCATCTATTAGAGGCAGTAAAACACAAACTCCTGCCCAAACAAAAGCGATGATAAAAATTTTTGTCCCTTTTAAGTTTCTTAGGTTCTTCTGCTTTGGTAAAAAAGGTATAGCATACAATGTGGTACAAAAACCCAAAAAGCCAGTGAGAATTAAAAAATTAGTAGATTGAAGAGAAAAAAAGTAAAGCAAACCTAAAAACGCGAATAATGAAAAAACCTGAATCATTTTCAAATTCTTTGTAAGGCTGTAATGATGCAATTTTGCAATCCCTGCATATTTCACAAAATTATAGCCAGAAATAGTCCCTAAAAACACGAAAAGAAGAATATTAATATTAAACACTCCTAGAAAACTTAAGCTTGTTACTGCTGTTAAAGCAGTAACCGCCAAAGCTACGTGAATACTACTGTTGATGTAAAAGTTGATCGCTTTTTTAAAGAGGTTCATAATTCAAAAATAAAGCTTTAAAATGACACCTTAACTATGCCTTTTAAAGTATACTGATAAGCTACAGAATTAACATTGTTTTCTTTAGAAAAAATGTACTTTTGCAAACCACAAACACAACTATATTTTTTAATACATGAACACAGATTCTTTTGCATTAAGACATATTGGTCCCAGACCAGAAAACATAGCAGAAATGCTAAAAACTGTAGGAGTAGATTCTTTAGATCAATTGATTTACGAAACCATTCCAGACAATATAAGGTTACAAAAAGACCTAGATTTAAACGAAGCTTTAAGCGAGCAAGAATATTTGGAGCACATTACCAAACTTGCTGCTAAAAATAAAATGTTTAAAACCTATATAGGTTTAGGATACCACCAATCTATTACTCCCCCTGTAGTTCAGCGTAACGTATTAGAAAATCCAGGGTGGTATACAGCTTATACTCCTTACCAAGCAGAAATTGCTCAAGGTAGATTAGAAGCCCTTCTTAACTTTCAAACCATGGTGGCCGATCTTACCGGAATGGAGTTGGCAAACGCTTCACTTTTAGATGAAGCTACCGCTGCTGCGGAAGCCATGACTCTCTTGTTTGCGGTTAGAGATCGTGACCAAAAGAAAAGAAAAGCGGTAAAGTTTTTTGTTTCTGAAGAGATTTTACCACAAACACTTTCTTTATTACAAACCAGAGCCAATCCATTAGAGATTGAATTAGTTGTAGGAAACCACGAAGAATTTAATTTCTCTGAAGATTTCTTTGGAGCCATTCTTCAGTATCCAGGAACCAGCGGAAGGGTTTACAACTACGCTCCGTTTATCGCTCAAGCTAAAGAAGCAGGAATTAAAATTGCTGTCGCTGCAGATATTTTAAGCCTAGTAAAACTACAAGCTCCAGGTAACTTTGGTGTAGATGTAGTCGTAGGTACCACGCAACGTTTTGGTATTCCATTAGGTTATGGAGGACCACACGCAGCATATTTTGCAACCAAAGAAGAATATAAAAGAAATATCCCAGGAAGAATTATTGGGGTAACTAAAGACCTTGACGGAAATGTAGCCTTAAGAATGGCTTTACAAACACGTGAGCAACATATAAAAAGAGACAAAGCCACTTCAAATATTTGTACTGCACAAGTATTACTAGCTGTAATGGCTTCTATGTATGGTGTCTATCACGGACCAAAAGGTTTACAATATATAGCCAATAAAGTTCACCGCTCTGCAGCCGAACTTACCGATGCTCTAGAGCAATTAGGTTATTACCAAGAAAACGATTATTATTTTGACACAATTCGTATTAAAGCGAATGCTGCCAAAATAAAAGAAGTGGCCGAAGCAAGTGAAATCAATTTTTACTACCCAGAAGAAGACACGGTTTCTATTAGCTTAAACGAAGCAACTAGCTTAACCGATCTTAACAATATTATTGCTGTTTTTGCTCACGTAGCAGGAAAAGCTTCTATCAAAGTTACTTCTTTAGAGAAAGATATTATCGATAAAGAAAATGTAGCGAGAGATAGTGATTTCATGACGAATGAAGTATTTAATAAATACCATTCTGAAACTGAATTGATGCGTTACATCAAGAAATTAGAGCGTAAAGATTTATCTTTAAATCACTCTATGATTTCTTTAGGATCTTGTACAATGAAGCTAAATGCTGCAGCAGAAATGCTTCCGTTAAGCTACCCTCAATGGGGAAATATTCATCCTTTTGTACCAATTGATCAAGCACAAGGTTACCAAGAAGTATTAAAAAAATTAGAAGATCAGTTAACTGAAATTACTGGTTTTGCTGCAACCTCACTTCAGCCCAACTCCGGTGCTCAAGGAGAATTTGCAGGATTAATGGCAATTAGAGCTTACCACGAATCTCGCGGAGATCATCACAGAAATATTTGTTTAATTCCTTCTTCCGCTCACGGTACCAATCCGGCAAGTGCAGTAATGGCAGGAATGAAAGTGGTCGTAACCAAAGCAAATGAATCTGGAAGTATTGATGTAGACGATTTAAAGGAAAAAGCTTTAAAACATAAAGATAATCTTTCGGCAGTTATGATTACTTACCCATCCACACACGGGGTGTATGAATCTGCCATAAAAGAAATTACACAAATCGTTCACGATAACGGCGGACAAGTTTATATGGATGGTGCAAATATGAATGCGCAAGTGGGCTTAACCAATCCAGGAAACATTGGCGCAGATGTTTGTCACCTTAATTTACATAAAACCTTTGCTATTCCTCACGGAGGTGGAGGCCCTGGTGTTGGACCAATTTGTGTTGCAAAGCAATTAGTTCCATTTTTACCAGGAAACCCAATCATTAAAACGGGAGGAGAAAACGCTATTAATGCAATTTCTGCCGCACCATGGGGTTCTTCTTTAGTATGCCTTATTTCTTATGCCTACATTACTATGCTAGGCCCTAAAGGATTAAAATCTAGTACAGAGCATGCTATATTAAATGCGAATTACATTAAAAATCGTTTAGAAGGTCATTTCACTACGTTGTACTCTGGAGAAAGAGGAAGAGCAGCTCATGAAATGATTATCGACTGCAGACCTTTTAAAGAAAAAGGAATTGAAGTAGTAGATATTGCGAAGCGTCTTATTGACTATGGTTTCCATTCTCCTACAGTTTCTTTTCCAGTAGCAGGAACAATGATGATAGAACCAACAGAGAGTGAAAGTAAAGAAGAATTAGATCGTTTTTGCGATGCTTTAATTTCTATTAGAGAAGAGATTAAAACGGTTGAAAAAGAAGAACCTAACAATGTTCTTAAAAATGCTCCGCATACATTAAAAATGCTTACTTCTAGTGACTGGGACTTTCCTTATACTAGAGAAAAAGCAGCTTATCCTTTACCATATGTGTCAGATAATAAATTTTGGCCATCAGTAAGACGTGTAGATGATGCTTACGGAGATCGCAATCTTATGTGTACTTGCGCACCAATGGAAGAATATATGTAAACTCTTATTTATTAAAATAGAAAAGCCTGTAAATTAATTATGGGCTTTTTTATTTTTATAAGTTTTAAACATTAATTGACTCTTAAAAACTAAATATTTTACCATTTTAATAAAAAAGTAAAATATTTTAAAGCTTAAATTATCATACTTGCATTTTTGTAGATAAAAATTTATTAATTCAATATTTTGAAATTTTTTTAACAATTAAAGTCTTCTTTAAGGTTTCTTAATTTTTAATAAAATATTCTTTAGGATATAAAGAAATGACTACATTGTACCAATATTTAGATCTATGGCTGAAGTAATTATAGGGGTTGGAAGCTATATCCCTCAAACAAAAATCATCAATTCTCATTTTTTGAATCATCGTTTTTTAAATGAAGATGGTTCTGCCATTAATGATACTAACGATAATATAATTAGAAAATTTCAAGCCATCACGGGTATAGATGAACGGTTATACGCACCAGAAGGTGTTACCGCATCTAACATGGCAAGCATCGCAGCTCAAAAAGCTATAGAAGATGCTAAAATTGATCCTGAAACGCTAGATTATATCATTGTCGCCCATAATTTTGGCGACATGCAAGATAAAAATGTTCAAGGAGATACTGTTCCTAGTTTAGCGACCCGAGTGAAATATGAATTGAAAATCAAAAATCCTAATTGTGTAGGTTACGATTTACTTTTTGGTTGTCCAGGTTGGCTCGAAGGAATGATTCATGCCAGAGCATTTATAAAATCGGGAATGGCCAAACGCATTTTGGTTATTGGTACCGAAACCTTATCTAGAGTGGTAGATGATCACGACCGCGATAGTATGATTTTTAGCGATGGTGCAGGCGCTACCATTGTAGAATATAAAGATAGCGAAGATGTAGGTATTATCGCACACAAATCGGCTACGTACGCTTCCGCGGAAGCAAACTATTTAACTTTTGATGGTTCTTACAATAAAGAAAATTTGCAACCTACCAAGTATATTAAAATGAGTGGAAGGAAAATCTACAATTTTGCACTTACCAAAGTTCCAGCTGCTATGAAAGCTTGTTTAGATGAAAGTGGATATACTATTAAAGATGTAAAAAAATTGTTAATTCATCAAGCTAACGAAAAAATGGATCAGGCTATTTGCGATCGGTTTTATCAACTTTTTGATGTTCCTGCCCCTAAAAATGTCATGCCTATGAGCATTCAAAAATTAGGAAATAGCTCGGTGGCTACTTTACCAACTTTATTAGATTTGGTCACAAGAAAACAACTCAAAGATCAATCGATAGAGAAAGGAGATGTAGTACTCTTTGCCAGTGTTGGAGCAGGCATGAACATTAACGCCGCTGTTTACAAATTTTAAGCTTACACCATTGTACGAGAAAAATTTTCCGCATAAGCGATACCAAGAAACCCTAGATTTTTTAGAAAAACATATCTCGAAAGATTCTCAACTTTTAGATTTAGGAGTTGAAAACCCGTTAACGGAACGTCTTAAATCGACTGGGTATCAAGTCGAGAATACCAAAGGGGAAGATTTAGATCTTGATTTTTCATCGGTTATTCATTCTAACGCAAATGTTGTTACCGCTTTCGAAATATTTGAACATCTTATCGCTCCTTTTAACGTGTTACGAGAAATTAAAGCTGATAAACTTGTAACTAGCATTCCATTGAGTCTATGGTTTTCTCCTGCCTACAGATGTAAAACCGATAAATGGGATCGCCATTATCACGAGTTTGAAGATTGGCAATTTGATTGGTTATTAGAAAAAGCAGGGTGGAAAATAATCGACTCTAAAAAGTGGACGAACCCTGTGAATAAAATTGGCATAAGACCTTTACTTAGAAAAATAACTCCACGTTATTATATTGTCTACGCCGAAAGAGTATCATAAATGGAGATTTACATCATTATCCCCGCTCATAATGAAGCTGCGTTTATAGGCAAAACTCTGCAGTCTCTAACAAAGCAAACACTTCTTCCTAAAAAAATAATGGTGGTTAACGACCACTCTACCGATAATACCGAAAATATTTTAAAAGCTTTCGCTGAAAAATATAGTTTTATAGACTACATCAACATTTCCTCTAGCGAAGAACATTTACCTGGCAGCAAAGTAATTAATGCTTTTCATAAAGGTCTTGAGAAGTTAGATGACAATTACGATGTGCTATGTAAATTTGATGCCGATCTTATTTTCCCTAATAATTATCTAGCCCATATTTCAAAGGCTTTTCTTGAAAATCCTAAAATTGGAATGGCTGGTGGAGTCTGTTTGATTCCACACAAAAATGAATGGAAATTAGAATCCTTAACCAATAAAGATCATCTTAGAGGTGCTTTAAAAGCATATACAAAAGAGTGTTTTGACAAAATTAACGGACTTAAAAATGTGATGGGTTGGGACACCGTTGATGAACTGCTGGCAAAGTATCATGGATTTGAAATAAATGTTTCTTCAGACCTACAGGTAAAACATTTGCGTCCTACTGGAAAAACCTATCATGCCAAAGCTCGTTATAAACAAGGTGAAGCTTTTTATAAGATGCGATACGGGTTTTCAATTACTTGTATTGCCGCCCTTAAATTGGCGTTGAAAAAGCAACAACCTCGCTTGTTTATTGACTACATCAAGGGGTTTCTTATCTCAAAAAAAAATAACCTTCCTTTTATGGTCTCTCCCGAAGAAGGGAAATGGATAAGAGCTTACCGCTGGAAAAAGATGAAGCAGAAGCTCTTTTAATTTCCGTTTATTATTTCTTTTCTAAAACTTCTTGAATTACCTCTCCCGTTACGGCATTAGGAAATGCGATTCCTAATAAAGCTGAAATGGTTGGCGCAATATCTGTTATTTCTGTTTTTGCATAGGTTTGTCCTTTTTGTATTCCCATACCATAAAAAATTAAGGGCACGTGGGTATCATAGGTCATAGAACTACCGTGAGTACTTCCCACTTCTGAATAGGATATAAAAGCTGGATCATACAAGAAAATTACATCTCCGCTTCTTTGTTGATGAAATCCATTTTCTACAAAGTGTTTTAACTTGTTGTTGCTATTCATAGCTTCCACTTCTCCGCGGGTATATACCTTATAAAGATGAGGCTGACCAATTAAAAAGTCTTTTAGATGATTAGCTAAATCTGTAGCTTTAATGTTTTTCTCTTTCTGTACCTCTTTATCGAAAAAGATCTGATTATTAGAAACATTTTTAATGAGATCTAAAATACCGTATTCTTCTCCTAAAAATTGATTCACTTTTTCTTTCAACGCTTTACTATTCATATAACCCGCAGGAATCTTTTTACTTTTTAAGTAATTAGGTACATGAACGGCTCCGTGATCGGCAGTTAAAAATAAAGTGTAATTACCTTTACCTACTTTTTCATCTAAATTTTTAATCAATCGTGCAATGTCTTCATCTAAACGCACATAATTATCCTGAACTTCTTTTGAATTGACGCCAAAACTATGACCTATATAATCTGGACTAGAATAACTTAGCGTTAAAAAATCGGTGAATTCATCTTGTCCTAACTGCTCTCCATCGATGGCAGCAAGAGCAAAATCGGTTGAAATATTATTTCCGTAAGGTGTTGATTTTAGAATATCGTAATCTCCATTTTCTTCGCTTAATTCTTTTAAGTCATAAGGGAATGTTGCCGTTTCTTTTCCGCGAAAGGGTTGTTCAAAATCATTTTTATCAGCTCCACTTTCTACATAGGTGGTGATATCTTTTAAAGTATTCCAAGGCTTTAAATAACTTTCTACTTTACCTGAAGCATTAAAATCTTTCACCCATTGCGGTAAATCATTTCTATAAAATGAACTGGTTATAAATGCACCTTTATCTTTTCCATAAAACCAATAGGCTGCATTTGCTGTATGACCAGCAGGTAAAATTGCTCCACGATCTTTTAAAGCTACTCCAATTGTTTTCCCTCTAAATTGGGTATGTAAACGATTTTGGTCTGATACCGTTGTAGTTTGCATTCTCCAAGGAGACATTTGCCCTGCAGTAGTTTCGGCGCCAATGGTTTCTCGTGTATCATCTTGTGCGCAATACACATATTCGTTAGAAAACTTATCATACCAACTGTTAGAAATAATACCATGATTTTTAGGTGAAGTACCCGTATAAATAGAAGCGTGACCAGGACCCGTATAAGTGGGCACGTAATTGTAATGATTATTATTACAAGTAAACCCTTCCCCAACTAATTTTTTAAAACCGTCTTCGCGGAAGTGATCCCAAAAACGGGTAAGGTAATCGTAACGCATTTGGTCTACTACTACTCCAACTACCAATTTTGGTTGTTGAGAAAGCGGATTAGTAGATGTAGAATTTATACCGACCGTAGTCGAATTATTTTGGTCTAATTTTGATGTTTTACACTGATAAAAAAGTGTAACTAAAATCAATAAGAGAGTTATTTTTTTCATGAGTTTTCTTTAAAAACACAAAAATACACATGTTAAAAGGATTTAAAATTAATTGTAAGTTAAATACTTTTGTTTTTGGGTATTCTATTTTAGATTTACAAAAAATATATTTGAATGAGGTACCTTCACGATATTGGTGAGTATTTTATAATGTTAAAAGACATCTTTAGAAGGATGACAAAACCTTCGGTGCTTAAAACATTAATCTTTAAAGAAGTTGATGATCTTATTATCAATTCTATGGGTATTGTTATATTCATATCATTCTTTATTGGTGGAGTTGTTACAATTCAAACAGCTTTAAACTTAAACAACCCTTTAATACCAAAAAGTTTAATTGGTTTTACAGCAAGACAATCTATTATTTTAGAATTTGCCCCTACTTTTATTTCTATCATTATGGCAGGAAAAGTAGGCTCTTACATTACTTCTAGTATAGGAACTATGCGTGTAACCGAACAAATTGATGCCTTAGAAGTCATGGGTATTAACTCACTAAATTATCTAGTGTTGCCCAAAATCGTAGCTATGTTATTATATCCTTTTGTTATTTCTATCGCTATGTTCGTAGGGATTGGAGGAGCATATATGGCTGGTGTAATGGGAGGATTTGTAGCGAGTGATCAATTTTTAGAAGGCTTACAAAACGATTTTATACCTTTTCATTTAGCTTATGCTTTTATAAAAAGTTTCATCTTTGCTCTTATTTTAGCGACCGTACCTTCTTATCATGGTTATTATATGAAAGGAGGAGCCTTAGAGGTAGGACAAGCTAGTACCACTTCCTTTGTGTGGACTAGCGTCATTTTGATTATCGCCAATTATGTACTCACTCAATTATTACTAAGCTAATGATAAAAGTAAAAAATTTACATAAAAGCTTTAGCGGAGAAGAAATTCTAAAAGGTATAGATACTGAATTCATTCAAGGAAAAACCAATCTTATTATTGGTCAATCTGGAGCAGGAAAAACAGTATTTTTAAAGTGCTTATTAGGACTAATACTTCCTACCGATGGTACAATTGAGTATGATGGGAAAGCGTACTCTACTTTAGATAAAGAGCAGCAAAGAGAACTTAGAAAGAAAATGGGAATGGTTTTTCAAGGTAGCGCCTTGTTTGACTCTATGAGTGTTGCCGAAAATGTGATGTTTCCCTTAAAAATGTTCACCAAACAACGTAAAGAACAAAGAATGGAACGCGTTAGAGAAGTTCTTGATCGTGTAGATCTACTTAAGGTAGATAATAAGTTCCCTTCTGAAATTAGTGGAGGAATGCAAAAAAGAGTTGCTATTGCTAGAGCCATTGTAAATAAACCTCAATATCTTTTTTGTGATGAACCTAACTCTGGTTTAGACCCTAAAACTGCAATTTTAATTGACAATCTTATTCACGAAATAACTAAAGAGAATAACATTACTACCGTGATAAACACCCATGATATGAACTCGGTGTTAGAAATTGGTGAAAATATAGTTTTCTTAAAAGATGGTAGACTAGAATGGCAGGGAGATAAAAGCATTATCTATAAAACCGATAATGAATCTCTAACTAGTTTTGTATACTCATCAGATTTGTTTCAAAAAGTTAGAAAAGCGCAATTACAAGGTCTTTAAAGTTATTTAACTTTTAGCTTTCGCTGATTTTTTAGGTGAAACTTTCTCTATACTCGATTGCATAGAAATAGTATCTAAACTTAATTTAAACTGAAGCCACCTTTTTAACTTAACCTCATCTTTATTTCTCTTTTCTTTAGTTATACTATCATTCCAAACTACATTAAATTCTGGGATAGTATCAACTTTATTGAAATCTGAAATTATTTTTTGTGCATAACCAAAGGCCCGAATGTCTTCATAATTTAACTGAGCTTCTTTACTAATTTGCTGAAACGGAATTTCATTCTTACTAAATCTAGCTAATTTAGAAACCTCATCTTCCAAATAAGCAATACGCTCATCTTTATTGAGAATATTTAAGGAGTCTCGTCTTTTAAACTCTTTCATATACTCTAACTGATCGTAAGATTCTGTATTCTCATTTTGAAGAATAATAAGTGAAGTATTTTTTAAATTAGGATACCTCTTCATTTTCTCCCTCCATAAGCTTATGACAGAATTAGGAATTTCTTTTCCTAAGAAAGATACTTCAATTTTAGGATCGTTTCCACCATCAAAAGTAGCAATCGTCGAATTCTTTTGAAGAAAAGACTCTTTATAAATCATCAATTCCTCCTCTACAAATTCTTGGGCATCTTGCTTAAAGTAAGACTCCTTTAGCATATTGTAAAACAAATAAATACTAGGAACCATAACTATAATCGCAATCGCCGAAGCCATTTGGGCAATAAACCTTCTTCGCTTAGAATTGGCATATTTCACCAATGGAAAGCCTAATAATTTAGATACTACAAAGGTTGAAAGTGCAATAAAAGTAGCATTAATAGAAAATAAGTAAAGAGCTCCACCAGCATCCGACCAGCTGCCTTGAGCCAAACCATAGCCTACAGTACATAAAGGAGGCATTAAAGCGGTAGCAATCGCAACCCCAAAGATTACACTCGCTATCGTCCCCTTTTTAGTTTTAGCTACAATAAGTGCCAAACCACCAAAAATAGCTACGAGAACATCTAAAATAGTAGGATATGTTCTTGCTTCTAATTCGGCATTACTTCCGTTTAACGGAGAAATTAGAAAGTATAAGAATGCGGTAAGCACACTCAAAACCACCATCACTCCTAAGTTAATAAGAGAACGCCTAAGCATATCTACATCATTAATAGCAACAGATAGCCCCATCCCCACGATTGGTCCCATAAGAGGGGAGATTAACATCGCTCCAATCACTACGGCAGTACTACTTACATTTAGCCCTATTGATGCGACAAAAATAGAGAAGATAAGAATCCAAGCATTATGCCCCTTAAAGGTAATGTCTTTCTTTACAGCTTCTATAGTAGAATCCCTATCGGTATCTGTTCTTATATCTAACAGATCTTTTAGAAACTGTTTGAGGCTATTGAAAGTTCCCTTTAAATCTCGTTTAACGATTTCTTTTTGACTCTCCTCTGCTGGATTGGTATGTGTATTGTTTTCTTCCAAGTACTAAATTAAATAAGTTCGTCTCCAAATTTTTCCTTTACGGAATTTCTCAACACTTTAATTTCTTGTTCGTCTTTCTTAGGACAAATAAGTAAAACCTCTTCATTTTCTACCACAATATAATCATTTAGATCTTTAAGCACCACTGTTTTTCCTTTAGTAGTTCTTATGATATTCCCAGTAGAATTTTCAATGTAGGATTGAGCATTAACGACTACGTTTTTAGCTTCGTCCTTTTCTAATTTATCGTAAAGAGAACCCCAAGATCCTAAATCGTTCCAATCAAATTTTGCGGGTAAGACGGAGACGTGTTCAGATTTTTCCATAATCCCATAATCAATAGATATATTCTCTGACTTGGAATAATTCTCTTCTATAAATTGCTTTTCGGTAGCGGTATTATAATCTTTAATTCCTTCCGCGAAAAGCGAATACATATCTGGTAAACAGTTTTGAAAAGCAGCAGTAATTGCCTTTACACTCCAAATAAAGATACCCGCATTCCATACATAGTTTCCTTGTTGTAAAAAAGATTTTGCCGTCGCATAATCTGGCTTCTCGGTAAAATTGGTTACCTTTTTTATAGGTGTTGCCTCTTGTTCTTGATATTGAATATACCCATAACCAGTATGGGGAAATGTAGGTTGAATCCCTAAGGTCATTAATAAGCTTTGATCTCTTTGGCAAGCATCAAAAGTAGTTTGTACATTCTCAATAAAAGCATCTTCATCTTCTATCCAGTGATCTGAAGGAGCTACGATCATCACTGCATCTGGATTCTCTTTTTGAACCTTTAGAGAAGATAATAAAATACAAGGCGCGGTGTTGTTCATAGAAGGTTCTAAAACAATTTGATGATCTTGTACTTTTGGTAATTGCTCTCTAACTAAGTCATCATACAATTCGTTAGTTAAGATGTATATATTTTCTGCAGGTATTAGTTTTTCTAATCTAGAAAAGGTTTTTTGAATAAGCGTTTCTCCCGTTCCTAACATATCGTGAAATTGCTTAGGATAGCTTTTCTTACTTACTGGCCAAAAACGAGAACCTACGCCTCCTGCCATTAATACTGCAAAATAATTTTTATTATCCATCAATTTCAAACTTTTATTAATTCTACTTGAGCATTAGGTTGAAAAATATAAACTTTTCCACTTTCCATTTCTAAGCACTCATAGCGCTTCACTCTTTTTTTTCCTTTCTTAAATATTTTCCCATTAGGAATTCTAAAAGTGCTTCCCATAGGAATTTCAAATATATAGTTTTTATCACTAGTGGGATCGTATTCTTTTAATGCTACAGATAAAACAGCATCGGTATCACTACTCGCCGTTGGGTTTTTAAAATGTCTTGCTAATAATGGTAATAACCTTGACGGAAATATAGACGGATTTAATAAAGGTAGCATTAATTGTTGAAAGGTATGTTTCCATTCCTTCCCATGGGGTTTTATAAATCTTCCATACTTTTGAAAAGCTACTAAATGAGCAATCTCGTGAACCAAAGTAATTAAAAACCTATACTTATTTAAATTGGCATTGATTGTAATTTGATGCACTTGACCCATCTGGCGGTAATCACCGTGCCGCGTTTTGCGTTCATTTACAATCTTTAAATGAATTGCATGATTTTCGATTAACTGAAACAAAGGCTGTACAGCTCGCTCTGGGAGATATTTAGCTAACACCTGTTGCATGAATCTATTTAAGGAGTAGAATTAGAAACCTGAAGCATTTTACCATTGTAATATTTATTTCCGTTAAGGGAAAAATCTGCTATATATTGAGCCATTTCGTTAGCAGAAGTTGGCGCTTCATAACCAGGAAATGCTTCTTGTAACATTTCGGTTTGTACCGCTCCTAAAGCCAACACATTAAAACTAGGTCCGTTTTCTTTGTATTCTTCTGCAAGTAATTCGGTAAGATTAATTACAGCAGCTTTACTAGAACTATAAGCCGACAAGCCTGCAAACTTCATACTCCCTTGTACTCCGCCCATACTGCTTATGGTCACTACATGTCCGTTTTTGGACATTTTCCCTACCAATTGTTGTGAAAGCTGAAAAACACCAAATACATTGGTTTGATAAACAGTCATGAGTTCTTTAGCTGAAATTTCTTCGAAGGGTTTATTCACCAAACTTCCTGCATTATGAATAAGAACATCTAAACTTCCATCCCATTCTTTCTCCACAAACTCGCTTACTTTATGAAGATCTTCTTCTTCATTTAAATTAAAAGGAAAGCTATGAATATGAGCATGCTGTAAATCTTTAACTGGTTTTTCATTCCGCGAAAGCGCTAAAATTTCATGTCCTTCATTAGCAAGAATCTGCACTAGTTCTAAACCTATTCCTCTACTTGTACCTGTAACAATTATTCTTTTTTTGCTCATTCTTTTATTTTAACTGTATCGTTTTTTCATTCTCATTAGCTAATGCTTCGATTCCTATCACCACTTCTTTTAATAAATTCTCCATATGTGTAGTGTCTAAAAATTCCATTTCATCATCTACATGGTGATAGTAAGGATAGTTAGAAAAATCGAATGTACACAACGTCTGTGCAGGAACATTTAGTTCTTCATAAAAGGGATAATTATCACTTCGTTTGAACAGTTGAAAGGATTTTGCTTTCTCAAAGAAACCAAAGGTATTTTTCCCCGTTTCTTCATTAAAACGCTCAGCTAAAGTAGAATTCTCAAAGCCTGTGAGATAAGCCAGATAATCTTGATGTGGCAGCGGAACCCCGATCATCTCAAAATTAAGCATAAAATAGACAGGTGCTTTTTCTTCTTTTAGTCGCTTTGCTAAATGTTTAGAACCCAAAAGCCCCATCTCTTCAGCTGAAAAAAGCACAAACATGAGACTTCTTTTCGTCTCTTTATTTGCAAAATACTTAGCCATTTCTAAAACCGCTACGCTACCTGCCGCATTATCATTCGCCCCATTGGCAATAGAATCGTTATCTATAATTCTCTTACTTTGTGTTTCTACACCAATATGATCGTAATGAGCCCCCAACACAATAATCTCATTTTTTAATTGAGGATCTGTTCCTTCTTTAAAAGCAACCATATTGTATCCCGTTTTTCCCTTTACCGCAAAACTATCTCGGTAACTTTCAAAATAAGGTTTTAATTGGTAGTTTTTAAAAATATCTTCTGCATAAGAAGCTGCCGCTTCTATCCCTTCGCTACCAGTACTTCTTCCTTTTAATTCATCTGAACTTAAAACTTGAAGTGATTTTTTAATTTCAGCTTCTTGGAAATTGTAATTTTTAGAAGATGTTGATGAATCCACTTTTTCCTTTCCTTGATGCTGTCCACAAGCCGAAATCGCAACGAAAACGATTATATATACTATTTTTCTCATAAGGCTAAAGATAAAAAAATCCCGCTTTTTAGAGCGGGATTTTTAAGGTTTTATAAAACAGTAATGTGGGTTAGGCCAACATGGTTACTGGATTTTCTAAATAACGTTTTAAAGTTTCTAAGAATTTTGCTCCTGTAGCACCATCTACGGTTCTATGATCACAAGCCAAAGTTACTTTCATCGTATTACCAACCACAATTTGTCCATCTTTCACTACTGGCTTTTCTACAATAGCACCAACAGATAAAATAGCTGAATTAGGCTGATTAATAATACTGGTAAACTCTGTAATTCCAAACATCCCTAAGTTAGAAACGGTAAAAGTACTTCCTTCCATTTCTTTAGGTTGCAACTTTTTATTACGCGCCTTTCCTGCGAGATCTTTTACATTTCCTCCAATTTGAGTCATACTCATTTGGTCAGCAAAATTAAGTACTGGTACTACCAAACCTTCATCTACAGCCACAGCTACTCCTATATGAATATGCTTAGCAATTTTAGTAGCATCACCTGTCCATTGCGAGTTCACTTGTGGGTGTTTTCTCAATGCAATTGCAGAAGCTTTGATCACCATATCGTTATAAGATACTTTAGTATCTGGGATCGCATTAATTTGCTTTCGAGAAAGTATAGCGTTTTCCATATTCACTTCTACCGTTAAGTAGTAGTGTGGCGCTGTAAATTTAGATTCTCCTAAACGTTTAGCTATAGTTTTGCGCATTTGAGAATTTTTAATCTCCTCAAAACTTTCTTCTCCTGCTGGCATATAAGCCTCAACCTTACTTTCATTTTCGGTTTTAGTAGCAGGTTCTGATTTTGCTTTCGCGGAAGCTTCTTGCTGTTGTGGTTTATGGTTCTCGATATCTTTTTTAACGATACGACCGTTTTCACCAGAACCTTTTACCTTCCCTAAATCAATACCTTTATCGGCAGCCATTTTTTTAGCTAATGGAGAAGCAAAAATTCTGTCTCCACTTTCATCTTCATGTTGCACCTCTGAAGATTCTTTCTCTTCAGAATCACTTTTAGATTCTTTAGCTGAATTGTCTTTTTTACTGCTTGAAGATTTTTGAGCACCTCCACTGTTATTGTTGAGAACAGCAGAAACATCAGTCCCTTCTGGTCCTATAACAGCTAAAACGGAATCAACTGCAGCAGTTTCACCTTCGGCTACACCAATGTGAAGTAAAGTTCCTTCATAGAAAGACTCAAACTCCATGGTTGCTTTATCGGTTTCTATTTCGGCTAAAATATCTCCTTCTTCTACCTGATCACCTTCTTGCTTTAACCAAGTTGCCACGGTACCTTCTTCCATGGTGTCACTTAATCGAGGCATTTTTATAACCTCTACACCTTCTGGAATTTCATTAGTGTCATCATCCTCTGATTTATTTTCAGATTCTTCTGTCGCTTCTGATTTATCGTTTTCTTTTTCAGATTCCTCTTCCTTTTTAGAAGATTCTTTATCGTCTTTCTTTTCCTCTTTTTTATCCGCTTTAGCAGAATCATCACCATTGATCAAATCTGAAATATCTTCTCCTTCTTCTCCTATAATTGCTAACAATTGATCTACCGGAGCGGTATCACCTTCAGCAACCCCAATATGAAGTAAGACTCCCTCATGAAAAGACTCAAACTCCATGGTAGCTTTATCGGTTTCAATCTCAGCAAGAATATCTCCTTCTTCAACTTTGTCACCTTCTTGCTTAAGCCATTGTGCCACCGTACCTTCTTCCATGGTGTCACTTAATCGAGGCATTTTAATTACTTCTGCCATAAGAATTATATTTTATGAGGAGTGAAAGGGTAATCTTCTTGTTCGTAAACCGCATCGTACATCAAACTCGTTGATGGATATTCAGATTCATCTGCGAATTTCTCACATTCGCTTACTAAATCTTTTACGCGTTTATCTATCGTTTTTATTTCTTCATCGGTTGCCCAATCGTTCTCTTTAATTTTATCTAAAACTTGAGTAATAGGATCAATTTTTTGATATTCCTTTACCTCATCTTTAGTTCTATATTTTTGAGCATCACTCATAGAGTGACCTCTATAACGATAAGTTTTTAAGTCTAAAAAAGTAGGTCCTCCTCCAGTTCTAGCTCTTTCGATAGCTTCATCCATCGCTTCTGCTACTTTTTCTGGATTCATCGCATCTACAGGTCCGCAAGGCATTTCATAGCCTAAACCTAACTTCCAGATATCTTCGTGGTTAGAAGTTCTCTTTACGGAAGTTCCCATAGCATAACCATTGTTTTCTACACAGAAAACTACTGGTAATTTCCAGTTCATTGCCATATTGAAGGCTTCGTGTAAAGTACCTTGTCTTGCAGCTCCATCTCCAAAAAAGGTTAGCGTTACATTATCTCTCTTAAAGTATTTATCTCCAAAAGCCATTCCTGCACCTAAAGGAATTTGACCACCTACAATACCATGACCACCATAAAAACGGTGTTCTTTAGAAAAAATATGCATAGAACCTCCCAAACCTTGAGATGTTCCTGTTTTTTTTCCGTAAAGCTCTGCCATTACTCTTCTAGGATCTACGCCCATACCAATAGGCTGAACGTGATTACGGTATGCGGTAATCATCCTATCTTTCTCTAAGTCCATCGCATGTAAAGCACCAGCCAAAATTGCTTCTTGACCGTTATATAAGTGCAAAAATCCACGTACTTTTTGTTGAATATATACTTGCGCTAGCTTGTCTTCAAACTTGCGCCAAAACAACATATCTTCATACCATTTAAGGTAAGTTTCTTTGGTGATTTCTCTCATGAAAATTTAATTTTATCGCTAAGCCATTTTTAGCGAGAAGCAAAAATAATATAATAACTACTAAAGGAAAAACACTTTAGTGCTTTATAATTTAAAATTACAAAAAACTTGCATCAAAAGCCAAAGGTAAGAGGTCTAACAATGCTTTTGCTTTGATTACATTTCCTTTTTCCCCCATAAAATAAATTTCTATAGGCTGTTGTTGCTTTACCTCATATTCTGCTATAGCTTGCCTACAAGCACCACAAGGAGGTGTGGGTTGTGTAATTACCTTTTGTGGTGATTTTACACATATAGCCATAGAATTAATTTTTTTGTTGGGATGCTGAGAACCAGCATAGTAAATTGCTGTACGCTCTGCACACAAACCTGAAGGGTAAGCAGCATTTTCTTGATTACTTCCCGTTACTATGGTATTGTCGTCGAGTCGTAAAGCTGCTCCCACTAAAAAATTAGAATAAGGAGCATAAGCTTTTTCTCTTATTTTTTGAGCCTCCATCATTAAGGCTTGAGCATCTTTTGGTAATTCATCAATCGATTCAAAAACCTGAACGGTCGTTATAATTTTCTTTTCTTTCATTACACTTTTTTAGGCGGAACAATATAAAGCAAAAAAATGCCGAATTGTAATTCGGCATTTTAAAACTATCTTAAAGAATGTTATTAATATTCACTGTAATCTTCTCCAAAATTGAACGATAAACTAAATCTTAAAGTTCCTTCTAATGGATTAGCAACTGCTTTTGAAGTTGAAAATAAGTAAGAAACATCTATTTGTGTAATTGAATATTTAAAACCTGCTCCTAAGGTTAAGAATTTTCTAAATCCTTTTTCTTCACTTTCATTAAAATACCCTAAACGAAAAGCAAAACTATCTTCATACCAATACTCTGCTCCTAACGACCAAGTAATTTCTTTTAGCTCTTCACTAAATCCATCTGGTGCATCTCCCCAAGAAGAGAAAACTGCCCCAAAAGAACTTTCATTATACCAATCATCTTCAGCATTAATTAAATTATCTCCATTAGAATCGCTCGGTGTTGGCACTAATAATTTATTAAATTCTCCATAAGCTCCAATAGTATTAGAAGCATCTAGAATAAAATCGAATCCTGCTCCAGCTTTAAAATTAGTCGGAATAAAATTTTCTGAACCAGCATCATCATATTTAAGTTTTGGACCAATATTAGAAATATTAACTCCCCCTCTCCAACGACCGTTGAAATCGCTATAAGCAATTTCTTCACTTTGGTAAAAAGCAGAAATATCTACTCCAAAAGAATTAGCAGCACTTGCATCTCCATTAATCCCTGGTATTTTTAAATCTGAACGAATATAACGCCCTGTTACTGCCATCGAAATCTCTTCTCCTAGACGCAAGGCATAAGAAACATCAAGACCTAATTCATTAGGCTCAACTACTCTTGGTGCTTGATCTGGTGTTTCTCTTAACTCGATTTCACCTTGACCAAAATAACGCAAACTAGCAGATACTGCACTACGTTCACTAAAGCGATTATAGTAAGTTAATACTCCTAAATTAATATCGGTTACTAACTCTCTTAAATAAGGAACGTAAGAAAGTCCCACCCCTTGTTGTTTTTCCGCGAAAGCATATTTTGCTGGATTCCATTGTTGAGAGTAAGCATCTACCGGTGTAGCCACCCCTTGATCCCCTAAACCAGACGCTCGAGCATCTCCAGAGATTAACAAAAACGGAACACCTGTAGTAATTACTCGGTCTGAAATACCAGGGGCTTCAGTTTCACTTTGTGCGTTTGCTTTGTAACTAAATAATGTAATAGCTCCTAAAAGGAATATTGTTATCTTTTTCATATGATTTCTTAAATGTTTGCAAATATATAGTTTTATTCGAGTTATAGAATAACCAGCTTTTCAAATTTCTCTACTTTCTTATTGGTTAGCATAGATTTAACCGTTAATTTATAAATATACACTCCTTTTCCTATCGCATCTCCAAAGTCATCTTTTCCATTCCAGGTGATTTCTCTAGATAAAAACCCTTTCGTATTTATTTGTTGGTTTCTCGTCCAAACCACTTTACCGGTAACGGTAAATACCTGTACTTGCACATCTAATAGCTCAAAAGGTCTGTTGTGGTTAAACCAAAACTCTGTATAATTATGGAATGGATTAGGATAATTTAAAACGTTGGTGATTTTTAAATCTTCATCTCCCGCAACCACAAATTGAATTTCTGCTGTGCTAGAATTATTATAAACATCCCAGGCTTTAAAAGTAAGTGTATGTAACCCCTCTTCTAAATCTCTCAATTTATAATTTACATTTCCGCGCATATAATCATCGAGCTCGGTTTCATAATAATCATTGACCACAAAAGGGTTTGTCTCATCGCCATCCAATATTGCTACCAAATCGTGACCTATACCACTGGCCGTATTTATTCCATTTTCATCTTCTAACTTTGCTAATAAAAATGGTGATGAGTTAGTCACTCCGCCAGACACAAAACTTTCATCATTCATATAAAGTTTTATTTGAGGTCCTATATTATCCTCTGGAGCATCTTCATTAATACCCCCTACTAAAATGTCATTATTATACCCTTTATTATCCTCTAACTCATTTTCTTTTTCAGCATAAAAGCTAATTCGACCATTCCCTACAGGAATTGCTATGTCTTTTGGGACTACAAAATCGAATTCAAATTTACCGTTGGTTACCGAGGCTCTTCCCCTAAAAATAATTTCACCTAACGTAGTGAAATCCATAACTAAAAGGTTATTATTACTATCGGATGTACCATCATTTCCTAAAGTTTGCCTGTCTATTCTTTTATCAAAAATTATGGTAGATAATTCTCCATTATAATTAGTCAAAACCCCACCTCCTGGATTTACCACCTCTCCAGCTACTTTAACGTAATCTAATGCTTTAAGTGTATCAATAGATTGCGAAATAGGCACATCATTTATAGCTGTTAAATTAATTTGAGGATCTGGCAGTTGAAGTTTCATCGCAGGGTCGCCCATATAAAAAATAACCCTTCCCCCTCCTCCAAGAGTATTTTTTCCTTTTCTTACGGCTTCAGCAATACTGTCGTCTCCTCCACTATAATTAAATAAGAAAGGAGCAAAATCATTATTGAAAGTCACCCCTGTAGTTACACCTATAGAACGGGTCGTGGTCACCATCGCTACCGACCCTCCTTTTTCTTTAAAAAGATTTACCTCTCCTGGGGAAAGCCTTAACGGATTATCAAAACGTGTGAAATCACAGGTTACAGTTATAAATAGGTTGTATTTATTTTCATTCTGCCAACTTTCTATATCTTGAATAGTAACCAGACGTTCTGAAGCTAATCCATTTTCGTTCCCATGACCCAAATAATTAATTACACTTGTACCCACCTCTACGGCATTCGCTATTTCCTCATTTACCTGAGGGTACCTAAAGCCACCCGAGCTAGAAACTTGCTCATAAGCATCACTATGTATTTTCTTTACATTAATAAAAGGTTTATTTGCGGAAATATCATCCCCCAAAGCATCTAATTGCACCTGTAAGCCATATCCCCCAGAACCCGATTCATCGGCATCATCTGAAATCAAGACAAAATTATTACGCCAACTCCCATAGGACTCTGCATCCTCGTAACCTATAATTTTATCTACCCATATTTTTCCAAGCTCCGGTGTATCCGCTAAAATTCTTCCTACGGCAATATCTAATTTATCCTGGGAGATCATATTACCTTCTTGAGGATCCATCATCCCAAAAAAATCATCTGATGCCGCTGAAGATGTACTCACTCCAAGACTATATAAATTTTGAAATGTAGGTACAATATTATTGTTATTCTCTAATCTATTTTTATAATCTACGGATGCATCGCCAAAAAGTCCTAAATATTTAATACGCTTAGCCGGACTAGAAGCATTGTCATATATATACTTTACAAAATTCCGAATAGCTCCAATATCTTGTTTACCTGAATTAAATTCTGTATAAATATCATCCACCAACACTACTTTTACCGCTAACCCATCACGATCTTTACGGAATTGAGCTAAACGATTAGCTTGATTCAATAAATCTTGATTAGTCACAATCAAATAATCTAAATCTTGAAAATTACCTTGACTATCTCTAAACACATTCCCTTTTAAGTTAACATTTGCTACGGATGCATCTGCCTCTTTGAGTGGAGTATATAAATCGTTATCTGAAATAGCAACATACTCTCTTCTCTCCCCCATCACAGCCTTAAAATTTAAAGTATTAGCATTTTGTGAATTAGAAATAGACTTTACATTATCTCTGTTAGTAATATCCCAGATTTGTGAAATAGACCCAGTATTTTGAATTACATACTCTCCAATTCCCGAGGTAGTCGCTGCATCATTATAAGTAAATTGCATCTGGGTGTTATCCGCAATTAATGAACGTTTAGCCTGAACCCGCAAAAAATCTAAATAAGCTAAACTAGAAGGGTTCCCCGAATTATTATAAACTAAGTCTATCGTAATTTCGTCCCCACTTACATTTATTACTTCATTAATAGCAGAACTTCTTCCGTAAATATCATCACTAATCGTAGAAAAATTTAGATCAATTAAACTTTGCCCGTTAACTGAAACATTCATCATGGTAGAACTTTCGGAAGCCGCAACCACATTACCTATAATTTGTACGGGTTCTGAGGTTACAAGATTTTTAAATGTAAACTCATAAGATTTCTCATTCTCGACATCAAAGCGATCTCCAAACCATTTTCTTCCAGCTTTAGCTATACTATATTCATCAACTTCATACACTTGCTCATCATCAAAAGTATTGATGTTCACTTGCGCACTACCTGTAGGTGCTATATAACCAGAAACCCGCAATCCATTATTTCCGCCAGAGGTTATATAATAGTAAGAGCGATCTGCATACAAATTCTGTGTAGTTTCATTTTCATCACTCCATTTATTATGCACAGCAGTTCCGTAGAATAAAATATAATCGCCTCCATCAAAACTACCGTCTTCCCCCCCTATAACCTGAATAGAGATTTGTGGAATATCATAAAATTCATTTTCATTATTTCTTAACGGAAGCATTTCTCCTCCATGTCCATATATTTTTATAGAATTAGGATTAGATAAATCAACCCCGAGACTATTTAAAAAGGTTTTAGAAAGTTTATACACTCCCGTTTTCGGCACATAAAATCTAGCCCATTCCCCAGAAGCTAGAACAGAATTAGATATCGAAGGCGTGTTGGAAACAGATGATGGCCGACCAGACAACTTAGTGTAAGAAATCGTAATAGAAGAAATTCGTTTTATTTGACCGTTTTGATTCACTAAAGGATTTACAGAAGCTACAAAATAACTATCATCTCTAGCTATAGAATTTACAAGCTTCACTTTTGGAACGGACGGGATTAATTTCTTATCTATCCTATTCAAATCTATTTTTTCATTAGACTCATAGGATACACTTTTAACTTGGTAGTTATTAATAGATCCATTTTCTTTCCATTGATAATTGTAAGTCATTTGCTTAGCGTCATCATCAATTGAAAAATTTGATTTTTCTTGAAAATCATCTGGTATTAAAATAGTTCTTTCTTGGGCAGAAACTGCTATAGTACCAATCAAAAATAAAATGTAGAAATACTTCATCATCAAATTAAACGTTAAATATATTATTGTAGTATATTTACAGCTTTCAAAAATATATTAAATAATCAACATACGATTCTTAAGCTTTAGGCGTTTATCTATTTAAGAATTACGCAAAAAAAAGTAATATATCTGCTAAATTTTCAAAACAAACTTGTTAATTTCACGTTAATTACTATATTGCAAGCCCAAAATATTTACAAACTTACTGTGATATGAGATTAAAAACTGTTTTTAAATCAATCTTTTTAATTGCTATAACTGCTTCTTTTACGGCATGTAACAACTCTGAAGATTACAAAGACAATTCCCGTGCAACCGGATGGAGGCTCGATGGAAAAGATGGTAATTTAAAATACAAAACCGACTACGACGAGCAAGAAACCGGACCTGGTTTAGTATTCGTAGAAGGAGGAACTTTTACAATGGGTAAAGTTCAAGATGATGTAATGCATGATTGGAACAACACGCCAACTCAACAGCACGTACAGTCTTTTTATATGGACGAAACAGAGGTGACTAACCGTATGTATCTTCAATATTTAGATTGGTTAAAGTACACTTTCGACCCAACCGAAGAAAAATATAGAAATATTTATTACGGTGCTTTACCAGATACTTTAGTATGGAGAAATAGATTAGGTTATAATGAAACTATGACCAATAATTACCTTCGTCACCCAGCCTATCAAAACTATCCTGTTGTAGGTGTTAACTGGATTCAAGCTACAGAATTTAGTAAATGGAGAACAGACCGTGTCAATGAAATGGTTTTGGAGGAGAAAGGTTACACAGCAAAAGGAGCAAGGTTTAAAGCTGACCCAGCCTCAACATTCAACTCAGAAACGTACATCAACGCTCCGTCTAAAGTTTATGGAGGTAACGATTCTTTAACTAAAGGAGGAAGAGCTTCAGCAAGACTTGTAGAGGTTGTAGATCAAGATTCTACTCACAACTATGTACAACGTAAAGATGGTGTATTATTACCAGCTTACAGACTACCAACCGAGGCAGAGTGGGAATACGCAGCCTTAGGAATGTCTTCAGTAAGAGAGTACAACAAATATAGAGGTAGAAAAAAATATCCTTGGGATGGACAATACACTAGAGATGGTGGTCGAAGAAAAAGAGGAGATCAGCTAGCTAACTTTAAGCAAGGTGATGGAGATTACGGTGGAATCGCTGGATGGTCTGATGATGGAGCAGATATTACTGCTGAAATCAAATCTTACTCTCCAAACGATTTTGGAATCTACGATATGGCAGGTAATGTTGCCGAGTGGGTTGCCGATGTTTACCGACCAATTGTAGATGATGAGT
Source organism: Mesonia sp. K4-1 (assembly GCF_008017825.1). Classification (NCBI taxonomy): domain Bacteria; kingdom Pseudomonadati; phylum Bacteroidota; class Flavobacteriia; order Flavobacteriales; family Flavobacteriaceae; genus Mesonia; species Mesonia sp. K4-1. Next base: position 36,034 of record NZ_VRLS01000052.1, on the reverse strand, counting down.
TTAATGACTTTAACTACTATAGAGGTAACGTTTATACTAAAAATGCGATCAATAAAGATGGTACGGTGAAAATTGTACAATCAGACAGCATTATTTTTGACACATTAAGCAATGGTAGTATTATTGCAAGAGCTCTACCTGGAGAAATCGCACAAGAACCAGTAACCTCTGAAGATACTTACTTAAGAACTCAATTCTCAAAAAGTGACAATAGAGACTTTAGAGATGGTGATGTTAGCTCAAGTAGAGATTACTCTGAAAGTGATAAAACTAGAATGTACAACTCTCCTCAACATAAAGTAAATGTACAAAAAGACAGTACTGGTAACGCTACTGGATTGGATAGACAATATGATACAGACGCTAACAGAACTACCTTAATTGATAATGAAGTTAGAGTTTATAAAGGAGGTTCTTGGAGAGATCGAGCTTATTGGTTAGATCCTGCACAAAGAAGATATTTCCCACAAGATATGGCTACAGATTATATCGGGTTTAGAAATGCAATGTCTAGAGTAGGTTCTAAATCTCAAAAAGGGAAAAGAGCTAGAGACTAATTATATTATTTACACATATCACAAAAAGCCCTTTCCTCACGAAAGGGCTTTTTTTTACCTTTCATTCTATGGATATTTCTAAACTACATCAACTATTTCTAGACAGCACAGGAGTTTCTACTGATACTCGCTCTCTAAACACGAACAATTTATTTTTCGCTTTAAGCGGAAGTCAATTCAACGGAAACAAATTTGCAAAACAAGCTCTTGATAAAGGTGCGACTAAAGCAATTATAGATGACAAAGATTTTGAAAGCGAAAATACCATCTTGGTAAATAATTGCCTTGAAGCATTACAAGCTCTAGCACATTATCATCGTAACTACCTCAAACTAAAAATTATTGCCATAACAGGTAGTAACGGAAAGACAACCACAAAAGAACTCACCACAGCAGTTCTTCAAAAAAAATATCGGGTAGTTGCCACTAAAGGAAACCTAAATAACCATATAGGCGTACCCCTCACCCTACTCTCGATGACCAAAGAAACAGAAATAGGAATTGTAGAAATTGGTGCAAATCACCAAGGAGAAATAAGAGATTTATGTAAAATTGCTAAACCAAATTTTGGCTATATCACTAATTTTGGGAAAGCTCATTTAGAAGGTTTTGGAGGAATTGAAGGTGTAATTAAAGGGAAAAGTGAACTATACAATTATCTAATTTCTAATGAAGGAACAATATTCATTAATACCGAAGATAAAATTCAAGTAGAGAAATGTAATTTCTACCAAAACACCATTAGCTTTGGAGAAATGAAAGAAGCCAATTACACCATTAGCAACCATTCTCACAACCATACAGCTTCCATTTCGCACGATAATAAAATTATCTGCTCTCAGCTCACTGGTAAATACAATAGCGCTAATATGGCTGCAGCTACAGCAATCGGACTATATTTTAAGGTAGAGTTTAACTCGATTAAAGAAGCGATAGAGAATTACGTTTCAAGCAACAATAGATCACAAGTTATTGAAACCGACCATAACACTATCATTTTAGATGCGTATAATGCCAATCCTACTAGTATGGCGTTATCTATAGAAAACTTGAATGACCTACCCTCAAAACAAAAAACGATTATTTTAGGCGATATGTTTGAAGTCGGCCAAACTTCAGATGAAGAACATCAACATATTGTAAATCTTTTAGAAAATCTAGATTTCCATTTAGCCATAGTTTGTGGTAAAAACTTCTACAAAACTCACACTGATAAAGTTATTTCCTTTAAAGAATTTAGCGATATGAAATTATACCTATCTAAACAATCACTAGAAAACAATACTATCCTCATAAAAGGATCCCGTGGAATGCAACTAGAAAGACTCTTAGAGCTATGGACATAAAAAAGGCTTCCTAATTTAGGAAGCCTTTTTTATTGTGTGGGCGCGAAGGGATTCGAACCCCTGACCCCTTGGGTGTAAACCAAGTGCTCTGAACCAACTGAGCTACGCGCCCGTGCATTATAGTAGATTAAAAAAACCTGAAGCAAACTCCAGGTTTAGTGGGCGCTGAGGGATTCGAACCCCCGACCCCTTGGGTGTAAACCAAGTGCTCTGAACCAACTGAGCTAAGCGCCCGCATATAATGCGAGTGCAAATATAATACATTTTAGAGATATCACAAGAAAAAAAATAAAACTTTTAAATTATTTCTGCTACTGTAAATGTACTTCCTCCTACATAAATAACTTCTTCTGAACCAGCATCTGCTTTAGCATCATTTAATGCCTCTGTAACAGAAGTGTACATTTTTCCTTCTAGGCCAAAAAGCGCAGCTTTGCTTGCCAATACTTTTACATCCATTCTCCTTATCACATTTGGCTGGCAAAAATAATAGATAGCGTCTGTTGGAAACATAGGAAGAAGTTGATCTAAATCTTTATCATTTACAAAGCCTAAAACCATGTGAAGCTTTTTAGGTTGTAATTTTTTTAACTGACGCAGGACTATTTCTAAACCTTCCTTGTTATGTGCTGTATCTGCAATGACCTTAGGTTGATCTTGCAATAACTCCCACCTACCTCTTAATCCTGTATTCTTAACCACATTAGCCAACCCATCTTGAAGGTTTTCGGTAGATAAATTCCAACCTTGATCTCTTAGTTGACGGACTGCTACAGCTACGGTTTGCTTATTATTTTCTTGATAATCTCCTCTTAAATCAGATTCTAGATTTACTTTCTCTTCATCTTCAGCTAATACGATTGGTGCTTTCACTTCGTTTGCTTTTTGAATGAAAACATCTTTTGATTCTGCTGAAGTTTCTCCAATAACTACAGGAATCTCTTTTTTAATGATTCCAGCTTTTTCAGTAGCAATTTGACTAATTGTATTTCCTAGAAACTGGGTATGATCCATTCCTATGTTCGTAATGATGGAAAGTTCGGGGTTTATAATATTAGTACTATCTAATCTGCCGCCAAGGCCTACTTCTATAATAGCAATATCTACATTTTCTTGACTAAAATAATCAAAAGCCATCCCTACAGTCATTTCAAAAAAAGAAAGGTGTTGTTGCTCTAAAAACTCTCGGTGTGTCGCTATAAAATCTACAACAAATTCTTTACGAATCTCTTTGCCATTAATCTTAATTCGTTCGGTAAAATCTTTAAGATGCGGAGAAGTATATAAACCCACCTTATAACCTGCTTCTTGTAAAACTGAAGCGAGCATATGACTTGTAGAACCTTTCCCATTGGTCCCTCCTACATGAATGTTTTTAAAATTATTTTGGGGTTGCTGTAAAACTTCCGCGAAAGCGAGAATATTAGTAAGGTCTTTTTTAAAGGCTGATTTTCCTTGGCGTTGGTACATAGGTAGCTGCCCAAACATCCAAGTTAAGGTTTCTTGGTAAGTCATAAAATTGTTACTCAGAAAGTTTAAACTCGTATTCGATATAACCCGTTTGCTTTACAGGGGCGTTGGCATCACTATTAAACTTAGTCGCCAAAGCTGCACGTTTTGCAGGCTCCATAAGACAGGGTGCAGTATTGGTTGTTCCCCGAGAACCAGCAACGGCGTTAATCACTTTTCCTTGTTGGTTCACTTCTATTTTTACTACTACTACACCAGACTCATTGCAGTCTTGTTGAAATTTTTCTTTATTTAAAGGTTTTCTACCTCCTAGACGGTAATTTCCATCCCCGTCCAGACCTTTTCCTTGTCCGTAGTATGAATTTGCATTAGGATCTCCATTGGGATCTCCTTTATCTCCAGCCTGATTATCATTCCCTTCACCTCCATTGGCTTTTCCATCCTTTTCCGGACCGTTAAGAATACTATTTAAAGCATCTGAAGTTGACTTTTCGGGTTGAGGATCTGGTGCTTTCTCTGGTTCTTTTTCCTTTTGAGGTTTTACCTCTTTTACTGGGTCTTGAACTTTCTTTTCCTTTTGAGATTTATCTTTTTTTGGCTCTTTTTCTTTTTCGATTACAGGAGCTTCTTCGGTATCTTGCGTAGCCACTTCTTCCTCTGACGGAGTACTCATTTCTTCTTGAGGCTCGTTAGGTGGTGTTGTATTTTGCTGGGGTGCCGATTTTATAGGCTCTGTAGGTTGAACATCACCTGAACCAACACTACTCGTTCCAAAATTGATCGCAATCCCATTTTCTGGTGGCGGATCTAAATAAGTGAAACCAAAAAACAATAACAATAAAATAAGACCCACTGATATTACCGTAGTAATGATAGCAGACTTCTTCTCGTATTTGGTTTCTAGTAAACTCATATTTATGGCTTTACAGCTAAAACTACTTTATATTTATTTCTTTTAGCAATATCCATCACGCTTACTGCATTCTGAATAGGCACACTTTCTTCTGCGCGTAAAATAATGGTAGGATCTTCTTCTCCCGATAATCTTTTTTGCAACTCTAGCTCCAATTGATCACTAGATACCTGATCTGAATTAATAAAAATTTCTAAGTCTTTATTAATGCTTACCGCTAAACTTTGCACATTACTTGTCTTCCCTTTTGCTTTGGGAAGAATAAGATCTAAAGCCTCTGGTGTAATTACCGGAGATGTTAACATAAAAAAGATAAGCAAGAGAAAAACGATATCTGTCATAGAAGACATGCTAAACTCAGGACTCACTTTGTTTCTTCCTCTTAAGTTCATATTATGCTGGTTCGTTTAGTAAATCTAGAAAATCGACTGCAGTAGCTTCCATTTGATGCACTACTTTATCGGTTTTCACTACTAAGTGGTTATACCCAATATAAGCAACGATTCCTACAATTAGTCCGGCAACTGTAGTTGTCATAGCGGTATAAATCCCTTCTGCTAACGACCCCATTTCGGCTTGACCGCTGCTGGTAGCCAATTCGTGGAAAGCTAAAACCATACCAATTACAGTTCCTAAGAATCCTATCATAGGTGCAGCACCAGCAATGGTAGCCAAAACACTTACGTTTTTCTCTAATTTATACACTTCTAACCTTCCTGCATTCTCTATAGCGGTATTGATATCCTCTAACGGACTACCAATACGTGATATTCCTTTAGCCGTAAGTCTAGCTACAGGGGAATTTTCTTGAGCACAACGTATTTTTGCACCTTCAATATTGCCTGTTGCCACATTATCTTTAATTTGATGCATGAAATTAGCATCTGTTTTTGATGCTGCTTTTACCGCAAAAAGACGTTCGAAATAAATATAAATTGCAGCAACAAAAAGAACAAAAAGAATAGAAATAATAATCGTACCCCCTAAGCCTCCACTAAAAAGTAAATCCATAAAAGAAAGTGTCTTTTCCTCTACGACAGTCTCTCCATTTTGAGCAGCAGCTTCTGCAGTTTCTTGTAAAGTAATCGCCAACATAAGTTTTTTATTAAGTATCTAAATTAGTAACGAAAAAAAGGATTATAAATTATATTAATAGTTAAAGCTAAGTTATAATTTTCTTTTACAGAAAAAATAACACACCTAAATAACCAATAATACTCAACACAATAGTATAAGGTAATGCCATTTTTACCATTTTACCGTAGCTCAAATTAATAAGCGGTGCTAAAGAGCTAGTTAACAAAAATAAAAATGCAGCCTGACCATTGGGTGTAGCTACACTTGGCAAGTTAGTACCGGTATTGATCGCTATTGCTAAACGACGAAATTGATCTGCAGAAATTTGACCTGCATCAAAAGCGTTTTTTACCTCTCCTATATATACCGTCGCCACAAACACATTATCACTTATCATCGATAAAACACCATTTGCTACATAAAATACTACTGGCTGATGATCAGGTTCTAATGATAACGCCCAATTAATAATGGGGTGAAATAAATGTTGATCATGAATCATAGCTACAATTACAAAAAAGACTACAATTAAGCCTGTAAACGGTAAGGCTTCTTCAAAGGCTTTTCCTAAGCTATGTTCTTCAACTATACCCATAAAAGCGGTTTGAATAACGATAAGTCCCAAACCTATAAAACCGACAGGTGCGATATGAAATGCAAGTCCGAAAATGAGAAACACCGCTGAAATCGCTTGGATGATTAGTCCGTATTTTTGCGAAGGGGTACGATTCCTATCCTTTTCTAAGGTATAATTTTCTATAATAGTTCTTGCAGGCCGCGGTAGTTTTCTTCCAAAACCAAAAGTCTTTGTAGTTTCTAAAAATATAGTGGTGAACATTCCAGCCACTAGAACAGGAAGAGTAATAGGTGCCATATGAACAAAAAAGGCAACAAAGTCCCAGCCCATCTTTTCTCCAATCAATAAATTTTGTGGTTCTCCCACTAATGTACAAACTCCTCCTAAAGCAGTACCTACTACCCCATGCATAATAAGGCTTCTTAAAAAGGCCCTAAATTCTTCAAGGGTTTCTCCACTCAACTCTTTACGGTCTAATATACCGCTCGCATTATAGTCGGTGTCGGCAGATTGGATTTTATGGTAAATCCCATAAAATCCAACCGCAACACTTATAAGAACAGCCGTGACAGTCAAAGCATCTAAAAATGCAGATAGAACTGCAGATAAGGTTAAAAACAAGAGCGACAAAATCACTTTTGATTTCACTTTTATAAATACCTTACTAAAAATATACATGAGTAAAGGCTTCATAAAATAGATCCCAGCCACCATAAACATCAGTAAAAAGATGACTTCAAAATTTTGAATCACTTCTACTTTTGCAGCTTCTGGGGAAGTTAACCTAAGTACCAATATTTCTATCGCTAATAAACCACCCGATTGCAGAGGGTAACATTTTAAAGCCATAGCGAGTGTAAAAATAAACTCTGCTATAAAAAACCAAGCAGTAAGGGTTGGCCCTAAAATGTAAAGCGAAAAAACATTAAAAATGAGAAAGAAAACTATGGTATACTTAAACCATACAGGGCTACTCCCCAAGAAATTTTTTAACATGACGATAAGATTGAAACGATAAGCCCAAGGCTTACACCAATTGTTTTAAAGCTATTTCAAAAGCTGTTTTACTAATATTCGTTTTATCGCTATTATGATCGAATGTATTTTGAATAGCATTTTTGATCGTCATAGAAGTATCATTAAAGATAGCCTCATCGGTCATTTGCACTTTTCTCTCCATAAAGTAAGCAAAAACTCTTGCCATACCACAGTTAGAAATAAAGTCTGGAATTAAACTTACACGCTCATCAGTGTATTCCATAATATTCCCAAAGAAAATTTCCTTATCAGCAAAGGGCACATTCGCACCACAAGAAATCACTTCTAATCCACTCTCTATCATAGATGAAATTTGCTCTTTGGTAATTAATCGAGATGCTGCACAAGGCGCAAAAATCTCTGTATCTAAATTCCAAATTTTTTCATTGATTTCCGTAAACGGAATCATTTGATCTGAGACTAGAGTATTCCCATCTTTATTTAAGAAAAGTTGCTTAATTTCTTCAAAAGAGAAACCTTCTTCATTAATCAATCCGCCGTCTCTATCGATAATCCCAACTACTTTTGCTCCCATTTGAGCTAAGTAATAAGCTGCCGCAGATCCCACATTTCCAAATCCTTGCACCACTGCACGCTTTCCTTTTACTTCACCACCGTAGATCTCATAATAATGTCTTACACCTTCCGCTACTCCGTATCCTGTAATCATATCGGCAACGGTGTATTTTCTTGATACATCTGGTGAGAAATCGGTATTTTCTAATACTTTGATTACACCCTGACGTAATTGTCCGATTCTATTAATCTTGTCGGCTTCAGTAGGTTGAAAATGTCCTGAAAAAACACCTTCTTGAGGATGCCATACTCCACAGCTTTCTGTGATAGGAATTACTTCATGAATTTCATCTACATTTAAATCTCCTCCCGTTCCGTAATAACTCTTCAGTAAAGGAGAAACGGCTTTATACCATCTTTCTAAAACACCTTTTTTTCTAGGATCATGCGGATTAAAATTGATTCCCGATTTTGCACCACCAATTGTCGGTCCAGATACGGTAAATTTCACTTCCATGGTTTTGGCTAATGACAATACTTCGTTCATATCTAAACCTTCACGCATACGGGTTCCCCCTCCAGCTGCTCCGCCTCGTAGTGAATTAATTACCGTCCAACCTTCTGCCTCAGTTTCAGAGTCTTTCCAGTTAAAAACTATTTCTGGTTGTTTATTTTCGTAGAGTTTAAGTAGTTCTTTCATAAGTAGGTTAATTTTTTGCTTCGCAAATATAAACAAACCAAAATGTTAAGAAGACTTTAACGCTTAGAAATTTAAGGAAGAAACACCTTGCCTGATGAATGGTTTTTTGAAGCTCCAGTAACCGATTTAAGGACATTTACTTCCTTTTCCAGTTTTAGCACTCCTAAAAAACCAAAGATTAAAGCTTCTTTAAACTCTACAATTTCTTTAGAAGGGATGATCACTTCTACGACACTCATCGATTTTAAAAATTCAATAAGTGTTTTATTATATGCTCCTCCCCCAGTAACCAATACTTTTTTAGAGGAGTCCTTTGCTAAATTATTGGCTATTTGCTGAGCTACATGATAGGTGAAAGTGGCTATTTTATGAGGTGCAGGAATATGAGTTTCTTCCAACAAAGGCATTATATCTTTTACCACCCACTCTACTCCCAACGATTTAGGCGGTGATTTTTGATAAAAACTGAGTTCATTCAATTTTCTCAATAAGTCTTGATCTATTTCTCCCGAAGCAGCTATTCTTCCATCTTCATCATAATCTACACCCATCTTTTGAGATAACACATTAAGTACTGTATTTACAGCACAAATATCATAAGCTAAGCGACTTCCATTTTCTTCCAATGAAATATTTGCAAAACCACCTAAGTTTAAGCAATAATCAAATTCCGTAAAGAGCATTTGATCTCCTATAGGAACTAACGGCGCTCCTTGTCCGCCCAATGCTACATCTTCTACCCTAAAATCACACACCACTCGCATTCCTATTTTTTGAGCTAATACGGGTAAATTCCCTATTTGAATAGTGATTCCCGCCTCAGGTTGATGCAAGACTGTATGGCCATGAGAACAAACAGCTTCTAAACTGCTTACAAAAATGCTATGCCGGCTTAAAAATGAGGAAATAACCGCAGCCAGCTCATCGGTATAAGCAACATCTAGATGAGTTATTTCTTCTTTAGACAACCGTGAGGCTTGAGCTAATCTATCTTTCCATTCCTTAGAGTAAGCTAAGGTTTCTGCCAAGATGATATTAAAACCCCAGCCTTCTTTAGATTTTACAAAATCTATAAGCGCTAGGTCAATTCCGTCTAAAGAGGTACCCGACATGACACCTACTACCCGATAAGTTAAGTTTTCCATATCCGTAAAATTAAAGGTATTTGATTGAATTTTTAAACTCGAAGAAGTATATTTGCCACGTTTTATTAAATTTAAATCAACATCCAATGGATTTTAAGTTAACAGAAGAGCATTTAATGATAAGAGATGCTGCAAGAGATTTTGCTAAAAATGAGTTACTTCCTGGAGTAATTGAAAGAGATGAGAAACAGGAGTTCCCTACCGAGCAAGTAAAAAAGATGGGGGAGTTAGGTTTCTTAGGAATGATGGTATCGCCAAAGTATGGCGGTGGCGGGATGGACACAGTCTCTTATGTCTTAGCCATGGAAGAAATTTCTAAAATAGATGCTTCTTGCTCTGTTATAGTTTCTGTCAACAACTCATTGGTTTGCTGGGGACTTGAAACTTACGGTAATGAAGAGCAAAAGAAAAAGTACCTTACCAAGTTAGCTACAGGAGAATCTATTGGAGCTTTTTGTTTAAGCGAACCAGAGGCAGGTAGTGATGCTACATCGCAAAGAACTACAGCGATAGATAAAGGTGATCACTATATCCTTAACGGAACAAAAAACTGGATCACCAATGGTAATAGCGCAGATTATTATTTAGTCATTGCCCAAACCGATAGAGAGAAAAAGCACAAAGGAATCAATGCCTTTATCGTTGAAAAAGGAATGGAAGGTTTTGAAGTAGGTCCTAAAGAACAAAAATTAGGAATCCGCGGAAGCGACACCCACACCCTTAACTTTAACGATGTTAAAGTACCAAAAGAGAACCGTATAGGAGAAGATGGTTTTGGCTTTAAATTCGCTATGAAAACCCTTTCAGGAGGTAGAATTGGGATCGCCGCACAAGCCTTAGGAATAGCAAGTGGAGCTTACGAATTAGCCAGAGATTATTCTAAAATTAGAAAAGCTTTTGGAACAGAAATTTGTAACCATCAAGCTATCGCCTTTAAATTAGCTGATATGCACACCCAAATTTCCGCAGCAAGACACTTGGTGATGAAAGCTGCTTGGGACAAAGATCAAGGAAATAATTATGATATGAGTGGCGCTATGGCCAAACTTTACGCTTCTCAAGTTGCTATGGACACGACTGTGGAAGCCGTACAAGTACACGGTGGTAATGGTTATGTAAAAGAATACCATGTAGAGCGCTTAATGCGAGATGCAAAAATTACTCAGATCTACGAAGGAACTTCAGAAATTCAAAAAATTGTAATTTCTAGAGGTCTCTTAAAAGACTAGTAATTACAACTTTTTATATATAAAACCTCATCACCACGATGGGGTTTTTTTTTAACGTATTCTAAAAAAAATGCAACCCTCTCTACAGTTCAACTAATCAATTAACCCTTTAAACGAAAAACCTTGAAAAGATAGTTTTTAAGGTTTAAGAACTTATACATTTAGCGCTAATTACTTAAAAAAGAGTTCTAACCAATTTTATTTGAATGAAAAAAGTTTACTTTGCGCTGAGTTTAATTTTATTTATCTCTAGCTATTCTTACAGTCAAATTACAGGAATCTATACGGACTACCAAGGTTTCTGGGAATCCAATTCTGGGAGCATTAACAATACCAAACCAGATAATTCACATCTCTTATTAGGATTTAAGTTTAACGGAACAACTTACTCAACAGGGGTAAATGATGCTGCTTTAACTGCAAACGGTGTAACTGGATTTACCGCAGATAATTTTAGAGGACTTCCACTTTCAGGATTACCTTCTAGTGCCACTGGAGGATCTTATTTTGTGGGATTAGGTCAACTTTACGACGGATTAGATAACGCAATGGACAACGACCCTAGCAACCCTTTTAACCCTATCACTTCTGACGCAGATCTAGCTTACTTCCTAACCGATGGAGATAAAGGGCTTGATTTAGGAACAGGTATCGCTAATACACCAACTGGACAAGAGGTTCGCTTTGATTTAAGTAGCAATAAAATTACCTCAGCCGATATTAGTGACGGTATTCCAGACATCGTGGTTTCTAATATAGCTAACCCTAGCGGTAGTAACAATGATAATTTAAAATTTATTGATGGCTCGGGAGCCACAGTAGGAAACCCAGTTAGTATCAATATGAGCAGCAGCTCTACCAGCCCAATAGTTGGAAGCTGGTTAGTAGATTTTTATAACTTTAACAGTACTTCTGGAGGAGGTGGTTATGTAAAAACCCAAAGAAATTTACGTTTTTTACCGATTGAATTATCTCAATTTGGTATTACAACTACAAATTCTTCTCAAGTAGTCGCTCTTATTTATACTGCAGGAGGAACATCTGACCCCGCATTTATTGCTTACAATGAACAATCTATCGGTGTAGCGAGTAAGCTTGCTATCTTAGCTCAACCTACAGATTCTGAATGTGACGGAACGATGAATTCTAATTTTCAAGTAGAAGTTCAAGATTTTAATGGAGCCTTTATTCCACAAGCTGGTTTCCCTATTACTGCGTCAATATATTCAGGTCCTGGTGAACTTTTAGGGACGACCAAAAAATTAACGGATGCAACAGGAAAAGTAATCTTTGATAATTTAGAATTTGAAATTGGAGGAGATCACAAAATTATATTTGAAAGCTCTAGTTTAGAACCGGCCATTACAGACAATATTGTTCAAAAACCCTCTTGTGGAGATACCACTTGGACAGGAGCTATAAGTAGTGACTGGAGCAATCCAAGTAACTGGGATAATGGCGTACCTAATGCTAATGTTAATGTATTTATTCCTCAACACAATGCACCAGACCCTATCCCTAACTACCCTATTTTAAATATAGATGCTGGAGTTAAGAATTTAACAATGAGTCCAGGAGCTTCGATTAATCTTAACGGATTTTTATTTGCTATCGAAGGATTAGTAACTCAAATTGGAGGAAATAGTTTTCTAGACGGTAGCACACCAGGATCCAATTTATATTTTTCTGGAGGTTCTGCACAATCAATAGATAGCGGACTTCTCAATGGAAATCTAGCTCAACTAACTATTGAAAACTCGGCTGGAGTTGCCCTTAATACCACACTATCTATATCAGAAGTATTAAAAATAAAACAAGGGAATTTTAATACAAACGACAACCTTACATTAGTATGCGATTTCGCTCAGTTAGGAGCTGCTCAAGTTGATCGTGTTGAAGGTTCTATATCTGGTGAAATGACCATCGAACAATGTTTCCCAGCACGAAGAGCGTTTAGACTTGTATCTTCACCTGTTACCACGTCTAATTCAATAAGAGCCAATTGGCAAGAAGGTGCCTCTGGCTACCTAGACAACCCTAACCCTGGATATGGAACCCATATAACCGGACTTGGACCTAACCCAAATACTACTGCTGACGGGACGAACGGTTTTGACTATAACACAAGTGGAAATTCATCTTTATTCACATTTGATAATACTAACGCTAGCTGGACTGCTATCCCAAGCACCTTGGTACCCTTAAACGCAGGTAACCCTTATCGTTTATTTGTTAGAGGAGATAGAAGTATTAATATTTTAAATAACTCAGCTACCCCAGAAGATACAAAAATAAGAGCTACGGGGGATATCCAAACAGGCACAGTAACCTTAACCAATTTTAATGCTAGTGAAGGAGCCTATAATTTCTTTGGAAATCCTTATGCCGCTGCTGTAGATATGAGAAAAGTCTTTAACAACCCACTAACACTTAACACTACTAGAAGTTATTATATTTATGACCCTAACTTAGGAGGAAGTCCAACGGTTGGTCAACCTGGAGGAAGAGGTGCTTTTGTCGCTATAGATTTAGATGATTTATCAAGTTCTGTTTTACAAGGAGCATCAGGAACTTCTGAAGCAAATCGTTTCTTACAACCTATGCAAGCTGCATTCTTTATTACAAGTAATGAATCTGTAGCTCCACAATTGGTATTTAGAGAAAGTGATAAAAATGTTGAAGCAACTGCTACCGATGTTTTCAGACCCGCTTCATTAAATTATAATAGTATTGCGATCAATCTTTATACTCAAGAAGCATTTACTAACCAACAAAGTCCATCAGACGGTTTAAGAATTAGTTTCGCGCCTCAGTTTGATAACGCTGTTAATTATAGTGATACTCCTAAAATGGGTAATTTAGATGAAAACATAGCACGATTAGACAATCAAAACTACCTAGCCATTGAAAAAAGAGAGTTACCTACTGAAAATGAAGAACTACCTTTATTTATTAATCAATACCGTTATGATGACTACGTGTTAAGTATTAATTTAAATGAAGCTTTTGAACATAAGCTATATTTAGATGATGCCTACCTTCAAACTTCTACTTTACTAGGAACAGGAAACAACGCTATTGCTTATCAAGTAGATGCTTCTATTCCTGCAAGTATATCAGGTACAAGATTTACATTGAGATTTGGAGAAGCTAATTTAAATACTGATGCTCAACAAACGGCAGACTTTTACATTTACCCTAATCCAATATCAAACAATACACTGCATATTGAATTACCACAAGCTTACAGCAGTAACAAACTTAACTTGGATATGTTAAATGTAATGGGGCAAAAAGTCCTAAGCAAAACTGTAAACACTACAGGGAAAAGCAAAATTTCACTTAGTAATTTAGCTCTTCCTTCTGGTATTTACTATTTAACGATTACCAATAATGAGAATGGCGTTCAACACACTACTAAAGTTATTAACCCTTAAAAAAGATTATATGAAGCGCTATAAACAACTTATATACATAACACCGTTATTCGTCTTTTTATCTTTTACTAATGTAGCATCTGCTCAACAAATAATAGGATTTATGGATGACGTAGATGATGAGACACCAGCAGCCCCAATAGATTTACTTATTTATACAGGCTTAGCTGCGGGTGCTGCTTTAGGAGTCAAACGATTAAAAAAATAATGAAAAAAAGGTGCTATTTAAATAGCACCTTTTTTTTTACTATAATCCTAAGAATCTTACGTTTAATCGAAAATACTAAATAAGCATTTAGCAAGAAGTTCTAGCGCTATAAATTTGTGCTATACATCAACGATTTAAGTTATGCTAAAACATTACATTCTCAAACTTCTTTTAGTCTTATTAAGCACATTTTATTCTATAACGTCTTCTGCTCAATGTGCAGATGCTAATACAGATCCTTCACCAGGTAGCTTTGTACAAGATCAATGGACAGCTTATGTCTACCAGTTCAATACTTACAATGCAACTAATTTTGATTATTCTAATTACAGAGGCTATTATATCGATTCTGGATATGGAATTAATAACCTAAATATAGATTCAGATACCTATTGGGCAACCAATTCTAATCCTAAAAATCCTACGAACACTAGTTATGAAGGCTGTAGCGTAACCGACAATAACCATTTAGTTTCGTACAAACGAAAGGGATTTCCTACTGGAAATTATGTTATCAACCTAGCAGGACAAAATGGAGAAAGTGGACATGATGATTCTGCTAAATTAATTATCGACGGAACAGAGGTTTGGAGTCATAATAGTTGTTGTGACACGCATTACGGAGTTTGGTCTGGAACGCTAGACAACACAACAGAAATTGAATTTGTATGGGCTGAAAATGCTGGAAATTCATATGGAAGACTTCAAATCGTTGAAGATACCACAGTTCCAGATCCAGAAACTTTCGGAAATAATGAGTGGGTTGTAGCTGTTTTTGACGGAAATAATTTTCAAGAATATGCTGGTACTTACACACATACTGGTTTAGATTTTAACACTTCTACCTTATGGGGAACATCCAGCAATCCTTCGAATGCTCCTGGTTATGTTGGAACATCTGTTCAAAACGAAAATCACTCTTATATTTATAGACGAGAAGGCTTTCCTTGCGGATACTATCAACTTGATATTCCGAGACATGACGATGACGTTGTATTAACGATTGACGGTGTAGATGTTTATCAACTCAATGATTGGGACAGCAACGTGGCTACACCTAATGTATGGGAAGGGTTTTTAGGCACAAACTCTCAAATTGAATTTAGCATAAGAGAGTTTTCTGGAGCATCTATTGGAGCCTTAGCCTTCAATTATTTATTCGGTCCCGATAATGACCCTAATGAATTTGTGTGGACAGGTTCGGTAGACACTAATCCTGTACTATCAGGAAACTGGTGTAGCGGATTGCCTAGTGCGAACGGAACCTCAGATATTTTAGTTCCCGCTAATGTTCCCAACTACCCTAGCCTTCCTTTAACAGCTTCTATCCATGAGCTAACTATTAAGGAAGGAGCTCAAGTAGACCTAACTTCTAATAACACGCTTAGCCTTACAGGAGATTTAAATAACTATGGAAATATTCCCGCTGGAGCAACTAACCTAGAGTTTGCTGGAGCAACACAACAAACCATAAACGGAAATTCTTTTGAAACAGAAAATCTGACTATTGATCAAGGAAGCGATCTTGTAATTAACTTAGCCACCGATGAAATGTTAAGAATTAATACTATACTTTTAGTTGAAAATGGTATCCTAGAAACTAATGATCAATTAACATTAGCCTGCAGATTTGATGACCTTACTCAAAGAGTAGCACAAATTGACGATCTTAGCAATGGGAGTATTACAGGGGAGGTTATAACAGAACAATGTATTCCTGCCACTAGAGCTTTTCGCTTTCTAACTTCTACTGTAACTAGCACAAATACGATTCGAGAGGATTGGCAAGAAGACCCCCTTAACTATACTCATAACCCTAACCCTGGATACGGAACTCACATTACCGGAGTAAATGGTGCTGCTGATGGGACTAATGGTTTTGACTATACACCTTCAGGTAATCCAAGCATGTATATTTTCAATAATATTACTTCTAAATGGGAGAAAATGCCTAACACCGATAACACCTCTTTAATAGCAGGAGTGCCTTATCGTCTTATGGTAAGAGGAAATCGTTCGACCGATATTACTTCTAACCTTAGCCTTCCATCGAATACTATTTTACGTGCTCAAGGGAACATTACCAGTGGTACAGTTACGATGAACAATTTTAACAATGTGTCTGGGAGTGCTAATTTCTTCGGAAATCCTTATCCCGCGGCTATTGATATGAGTTTAGTATTAAAAAACAATATTAACACCACCAATTTTCAATCAGACTATTACATTTGGGACCCAACTATTGGTGGAGCTAACGGACGTGGAGCATATGTTACGATAGATATGGATGATAATTCTGCTACAGCAGGATCAGATGCTAATCAATTTCTACAACCAGGACAAGCAGCATTCTTATTAACAGGATTAGCGAATACACCCCCTCAATTAAACATAGAAGAAAGCTTTAAAAATGTAAATGCAAATCAAACCACTGTATTTAGACCTCAAGCTGCTTTACCTTCTATGGAATTGACTTTATTTCCAACCCAAGCATATATAAACCAAGAAACGGCATCAGACGGATTAAAAATAAAATTTGATAGCAACTATCAAAATAATGCTAGCGCAGAAGATGCACCTAAATTTTTCAATCTAGATGAAACTTTTGCAAGCAAAGCTGGTAGTGATTATTTAGCTATTAACCGTCGTGATTTCCCATTAGATCAAGAGAGTATTCCATTATATTTAGCAGGACACGTTTCTACTCAATACACTTTAAAAATACAAACCAATCAATTACCATCCTATGATATTTATCTCGTAGATCATTATTTACTAAGTGAAACTAAAATAACTTCTAGTACTTTTATTCATCAGTTTAATGTTGATACAGAAATAGATGAAAGTATCAATTCTGAGCGATTTGAATTGAAATTTGTGACCAATAATTTAACAAGCCAACAACTGGAATTGAAGAAACTACAAGTATATCCTAATCCGATTACTGAAGGTTTAATAAACATAGAAATCCCAACAAATTTCTCTAGTGATTTAGAATTCATTATTTACAATATCGCCGGACAAGCTGTTTATGCTAACCAAAAAACAATAGACTCAAATAGAAAGGTAAGATTATCAAACCTTCAATTAAGCACAGGGATTTATATATTAGAAGTAATTGATTCTAAAAGTGAGAAAAAACTTAGTCAGAAATTAATTATTCAATAATCGAAATCTGCTATATTCAAAGTGTTTTCACCTACTTAAACATAGTTCCTACAACTCATATAAAAAACCATTATTACCAAAACCCTAAGCTTAGAAAAATACTAGCCTTAGGGTTTTTTCATTTCACGTCTTAAGCAATGGTCATTTAGCCGAAAAACATACACCTTAATCGAATAATTAAGAGAAGCTTATTTGATTTAAAGTATTGCTTTTAAATTTGTTAGAGATTATTATTAGAAAGTAAAATTTACAATTTATGAAAAATAGAAAATCTTTTTTAATCGCTTTCGCCATAGTAGGTCTAAGTTTATTTCCTACGACAGTTCAAGCTCAACTTCCAGGTTTTATGGATGATGTAGATGATGAAACTGCAATTGCACCAGCTGCACCTATAGATGGATTTATAAGTCTTGCTATCCTTATGGGTGGAATTATAGGATACAGAAAATTAAAGGACGATAAGAATCAACATTAACTAATCTACTTTATTATGAAAAAAAATTACTTTCATTTCATTTCCATGATAATATGTATGATTTTCTGCAGTTTTACCAGTTTATCATTAGCACAAAATGGTCCAGGAGGAGTAGGCTCAGATACCGATAATCCTTTTTGGTTTATCGCCAACACCTTAAGTTCTACAACCGCTAATAACACTACGGTTTCTGTGTTTCCTAACGTAGGTGGTAATACCTTAAATGCTACCCAGAGCATTTCTAATCGTCGTCCTACCTTTCTAACTAATCAATTAAATGGTTTTCCAGTATTGAGTTTTGATGGGAATGACTACTTAGAAATTGCTGATAATAATGTCATCAATCAAGGAGGTCCATATTCTGACAGAACTCTTGTCATGGCTGTTCGCACTGGCGCTAATGTAACAAATCGTCAAGTTATCTATGAGGAAGGGGGTTCCATACGTGGATTAAATATCTATATCGACGGAGGGTCCCTTTATGTAGGGGCTTATAATTTGAACGATGATGATTCAGATACAGCATGGGGATTTACTTCTGCTAGTACTACGATCACAGCGAATACGAATTATATCATATCTTTTAAATTCTCTGGAAACTCTAGTAATACTGGTGTTATCGAAACCTACCTTAATGGAATATCATTTGGAAACCTAACAGGAATAGGTCGACTTTTTAATCATAACGAAGCTATTTTAGGAGCTCAGGTAAATGATACTTATTATCATACTGGATCTGTTAGTGGAGATGGCTCTTATTTTACTGGCCGAATTGCAGAGTTTATTTTTTATAGTAAATCACTAAATAATCCAGAGCTTTATAGTGTAGAAAATTATTTATCTTCTAAATACAATATTAGTTTAGGAGCAAATGATGTTTACCCATATGATGCTCCTGCTGAAAATGATTTTGATTTTCATTTTATTGGGATAGGGAAGCAAAATGCAACCCAACAGCATATAACTTCTTCTGAGGGAACTGGAATTCTGAGAGTTGCTCAAAACACTTCTCTTTCTAATAATGAATTTTTAGCTATTGCTGCAGACGAATTTAACTATACTGCTTTAGAAACTCCTTCTTACGGTTGTTCTAACTCTAACAAATCAATGTATAGACTTACCAGTAATTGGCGTGCAACAAAATTTGGAGCATTCAGTACCGTAGACTTTTCATTACTCATCGATGATTTTAATGAGAATGTAGGAGACAATTCTGAAGTTGTGATGTTTGTAAGCAATAATATTTCATTTACCGGTGCTACCGAAATTAACGCTACTTCTATCAGTGGTGGAATTGCTACATTCAGTAATGTAAGTATCGCCAATGGTGACTTTTTAAGTTTCGGAATTGCGCAATCTAACCCTAATACTGTGTTACCTGGAGGAGTTTCTACTTCATTAAACACCCGTTTCTGGTATCAAGCAGAAGATCTAAACTTAGCTTCTAACGATAAAGTAAGCTCTTGGATAAATCAAGGACAAAACGGTTTAGCGATTGAACAAACTACAGGAAATAGGCAACCCCTCTTTTTAGAAAATCAAATGAATGGCTTCCCGGCCGTACAATTTGACGGTAATAATGATCAACTTATCATTCCGAATAATGCAGAGTTAAATACTTCTGAACCTTATTCTAATCGTACGTTTAGTATGGTTTTTAATTCTGGCTCAAACATTACAAATACTCAAATGCTTTATGAAGAAGGAGGAAACACAAGAAATCTTCAGTTTTTCATAAAAGATGGAGAATTACATTTTGGGGGGTTTAACAACGCCAATGACGGAGCAGGGTCTCCTTGGACTTATACATCCTATAGTACTCCTATCGTGAGTAATACCAATTATGTATTAAGTTATGTATATGATGGAAATTCTTCCACAACAGGAAGTATTCGATGCTATTTAAATGGGGTGTTAGCAGGTACCATATCTAATATTGGATTTTTATATGCCCATACGGGAGATATTACTTTAGGAGGACATACCGATAACATTACAGTAGATGGAAGTAATAGCACAGGAGACTATTTTGAAGGTAGTATTGCTGAGTTTTTAATTCACGACCTCTCACTAAACACAGTACAAGTTAGAGTCTTACATAATTATTACGCGTCTAAGTACAATTTAAATTTAAGCAACAACGACCTTTTTGCTTTCGACAGTGCTGTTGGAGGTGATTTTGATCATAATTTAGTAGGTATTTACAGAACTACCGCAGAGAATAAAAATGTTTCTCAAATAGGAACAGGAATTATCAATATTACCAATCCTTCATCATTAGATACCAATGAGCACTTATTAATTGCTGCTAATCGACAAGGTAGCCCTATATTAGACGCTGCTGATATCGACTGTTCCACGACAGGTATTGATAACCAAAAATTAGCAACAATCTGGCGAGTAGACGAAGGAGGAGATGTAGGAACTGTAGATTTAGACTTTTTAATAGATCAAATTAGCCTTAGTTCAGCTTACTATAATTCTATTGAATTGATAATTGCTGATAATCCAAGTTTTACCACTCCTACGGTAGTATCTGGTACTATCAACTGTAGTAATATGAGTTTTTCAGGGATAAATTTAGACGATGGAGATTATTTTACTTTACGTTACAAGGATGTGCAACCTATAACTTGGGATGGAACTAATTACGCAAATGGATCTGGTATTGACGGGGCTCCAAATAACAATGATCAAGGAAGAAAACTTGTGGTTCTTAATGCTGGAGCAGCTATTACAGAAAATGCTTCGGTGGGATGTATTCATATTGCTTCTGGTGCAGGTGCTAGTTTTGATGCAGGGATTGAATTTTCCATACAAGGTGATATTTATAACTTAGGAAGTATTGATGGCTCAGAAGCGAGCTTTAGGTTGAATGGTAATACTACACAGACTTTTTCTAACAATGGTTTTTCCATGGGAGAATTTGAACTTAACAATCCTTCAGGAGTAACTATTGCTTTAGCTACAGATGAATTTCTATTTATCGATGAGGTGTTGCGCATTAACCAAGGAATCTTAACCACTGGCGGTCAGGTTTATTTAAGATGCGATTTCACTAACGGGCCTGCTCAAATTGACCGTGTGCAAGGAACAATTTCAGGAGATATCACTACAGAACAGTGTTTTCCTGCTAAAAGAGCCTTTAGATTAATTACCTCTTCAGTAGATTCGGGAGAGAGTATTCATGCCAACTGGCAAGAAGCTGCTACTTCTTATACCAATAATCCTAATTCTGGTTACGGTACACATATCACTGGTGTAGATACGAGTTCTGATCAAACCAATGGCTTTGATTACACTCCTTCTGGAAACCCTTCTATGTACACTTATGATAATGGTTTATCTCAATGGCAAAAAATTAATAATACTGATAACACCAATTTAGTGGCAGGAGTACCTTACCGATTGCTTGTTCGAGGAGATCGCTCTATTGACGTAACTTCTAACAGTGCCTTTCCAACAAATACTAGATTAAGAAATAAAGGAAATGTGCTATCTGGAGATGTTATTCAAACTAACTTTAACTCAACCGATGGAGCTGCTAACTTTTTTGGAAATCCTTACCATGCGGCAGTAGATATGGATTTGATTATGAC
Source organism: Mesonia sp. K4-1 (assembly GCF_008017825.1). Lineage (NCBI taxonomy): Bacteria > Pseudomonadati > Bacteroidota > Flavobacteriia > Flavobacteriales > Flavobacteriaceae > Mesonia > Mesonia sp. K4-1. The sequence goes on along the minus strand of NZ_VRLS01000052.1, from coordinate 14,579 downwards.
AAATGCAGCAACCAACAATGTTGCTCCGAACTTCTATTATGTATACGATCCCGACTTAGGAGGTTCTCCTACTCCAGGTACTCCTGGAGGTCGCGGTGGGTACGTCACGATAGATTTGTCTGATGGCTCTAATAATAATGCAAGTTCAGATGCAAATCAGTATCTACAGCCTATGCAAGCAGCATTCTTTCTTACTGGAAATGCAGGAACAACACCTTCCTTAGCTTTTACGGAAGCTAATAAGGCTGTCGATGTAGCATCTAATCAAGTATTTAGACCTACACTCGCGATGGGTAAAGAAATTAATATACAGTTATTTACTCAAGAAGCTTTTACCAATAACAAAACATCTTCTGATGGATTGAGAATCAAGTTTTCTGCTCAAGCTAACAATGCTATTGACGCCCAGGATGCTCCTAAGTTCTTTAATCTAGATGAAAATTTGGCACGTATTGATCAAGGAAATTATATAACTATAGAAAACAGAGCACTGCCTTATGAGGGAGAAGTATTGCCGTTGTTTACGTATCAATACCGCTACCAAGATTATGTTTTACAGGTAGATTTAACTGATGCTTTTAATTATGAGGTATATCTAGAAGACGCCTATTTACAAACTTCTACTTTACTCTCTACAGGAACACAATACGTTAACTTCCAAGTTGATGCTTCTATTCCTGCAAGTATAGCCACCGATAGATTTAGTTTGAGTTTTGGCAAATCTTTAAATATCAATTCAAATACAGCTCAAGGAATTCAAGTATACCCTAATCCGGTAACGGGGAACCAAGTATACCTTCAACTCCCTCAACATCATGGAAATCGTATAGAGCTTAAAGTTTATAATGTCTTAGGTCAGCAGATATTCGAAAAAATAGTATCTCCTAACGCAGAGAAAACGCTTCAAATCAATTCAATTCCATTTTCAGCTAGCGGAATGTACTTTTTGAAAATGATTGATCTTGAAAATAATCATACCTATGAAATAAAACTTATCAAGTCTTAATTCTATAGAAGAATATTTAACCAAAAAAGCTGAACTATGATATCATAGTTCAGCTTTTTCATTTTAAGTCGTGCAGTCTTGGTTTTATCTAGTAAGACAAACTATAAGAATGTTTAATAAGGAATATGGAATATCAGCCAGTTTTCAATGTACAGTAAAGTAATGTAGTTTTTACTATGATCAAAGAAAAAAATCTATCAAGGTTACAGAAAGGTTCTGGTTTAAGGTTTAGTAAATAACATCCTAATACCAATCAGCATGGTATTTTTCTTTTCCAAGATAAATATAGACACCAATGCCCACAAATAAATTTGCTCCGTTTTCGGAATTCCCTTGGATATCTAATACCTCACCATTATACCCATACCATTGCCCTATTTGATAGGAATAAGTAAGATCTCCTCCTAGCGCTAAATGAGGTGAAATATTAAAAAGCAAACTTCCTCCTAATAGTAAATTACCCATACGATCATAATTGGAAACATTATTGGGAGAAGCGAGTGATATCCCCGGCCCTGCATGTACTTGAAAGTTGACATATTCTTTGATATAATATGGGAAATTGAAAATATGATTAAGACTAGCCACCCCTTCCAAAGAAAATCGATGAAAACTTAAACCTGCGGTTTGATTTCCATAAGATTGATAAGTATAAGTTCCCGATAAACCGAATTTTTGATTGAGCATATACCTACCTCCTACTTGAAAATTATTAAAGGAAATATATTCAGACCTAGAAATACTTTGGGTGGGAGAAATAGGGATTGAGGCTCCATATTTTACATCTAAAGAAAGCTGATTGTATTGTTGTTGTGCTTGAAGAAACACACCAAATCCGAGGAAAATAATCAATAAGAATAAACGCATATTTGCAAATTTTTCAAATATACTCTTTAAACTTAATATCTTTTATATTAAATCTTTCTTAAGAAAACCATGTTATAGGTACTTGGAATTCAATAAAAATGACTATTTTACTACCTGAAGCTATTTTTTCTGTTAAAGTTGCTATAAAATGAAAGCTAATTATTTAAAATTGTGTGAAATTTAAACAGCTAACTATTTAACAATTAAAATTGTATTTCTTTTTTTAGATTAAAAACTGTTATATATTTGTCAGCAAAACGAAATGTAAAATCATTACATTAATCATTATGAAAAAAATTACTTTTTTATTATCGTGTATCTTGGCATCGTCTATGATCCAAGCACAAGAAACTGAATATAATCACTGGTCTATCGAAGCTGGGGTTAATATGAGTGAGCCAGGAACAGGCTACAGTGAGGATGGCGCTACAGCCTTGTACAATTCTTCTTTAACCGGTTCTATAGGTGGAGAATTGGGGGTACGCTATATGATCAACGAGAAATTTGGATTCAAATTAGGAGGTATGTATTCTCAAATTACGGAAGGAGACAACAGTCTTCCATTTGAAACTACTTACTATAGAGCAAACTTAGAAGGAGTCGTAAATGTAGGATCTATTTTAGGTTTTAGAGAATGGACTCAACGTTTCAACCTTTTAGGACACGCTGGAGCAGGTGTAGCTAATATCAAATTAGGAGAAGATGTTACTTTTGCAGATGAAGATGATTTTAGCGCTATGTTGATGGTAGGAATAACTCCACAGATCAGAATTTCAGATCATATTGCATTTTATGCAGATATGACCCTTTCTGGTAACTTATCTCAAACGTATACTTGGGATGGAAACCGTGCAGATAATGGGGATCGATACTTTGATGGTAACATCGCAACTTTTTCTGCAGGGATTCAGATCTACTTAGGTAAAAAAGAAAAGCATGCTGATTGGGTAGATATGACAACAAGAAAAGAATTAACTCAAGAAATTGATTCTTTATCAAACCGTATCGCTGAAATTGAAACCAACATGATCGATAGTGATCAAGATGGAGTACCTAATTATTTAGATCGTGAACCAAACACTATGAACGGTGTAGCTACAGATACTAAAGGTGTTGCTGTAGATAAAAACAATAATGGAGTTCCTGATGAAATTGAAGGTTCTTTAGACAAGCGTTATGCTAAAGCAAACTCTACAAACGGAGCTGCGAACGCCGGACTTAATGTAAAAACTTTAATTAACGAAGGTTATGTAAATGTTTACTTTGAGTTCAATAGCACGAAACCAGAAACCTATTCTTATGAAGCTATCAATTACTTAGTGAAGTATATGAATAACAATCCTTCAGCTCAAGCTGAATTGATTGGGTATGCAGATGAGATTGGAAATGCTACTTACAACATGCAACTTTCAGAGAAGCGTGCTAAAAAAGTACACGATATCTTAGTAGCCTCAGGAGTTTCAGAAGATCGTTTAGAACATAGAGGAGAAGGAATTGACGACTCTGTGGATAAATCCTCTAAAGAAGCTCGTCAGTTAGTAAGAAGAGTAACTTTTAGATTGAAATAATTCCCCCAATCACTTATATCATTGAAAAAGGCTATCCAAATGGATAGCCTTTTTTGTTTTCAGTAAAATGAGATTGAATTTGGCAAGTATTAAAAGTACAAATTACTCATGAAAAACCAAAATGAAGCCCTCTTCATGAATAAAAATTATTTCCTTTTCTAATCGTATGTAAAGAACTATAATTTTAGGAAATTGTTTGCTGTTTTCATCTAGCTATACTAAAAAATAGATAGGTTCTAATAAAACCTAAATTAGCTTACTCTAATTTTATAGGCTCACCTATATTAGTATATTTAGTTTTCATCTTTTAGAAACGCCACAATACGCGCACAAGCTTTCCCATCTCCATAAGGGTTATGCTTTCCACTCATTTCTTTATATCGCTCTTTATTTTCTAATAGAGAAAGGGTCTCCTCTACAATCTTAGCCGTTTCTGTACCTACTAAAATCACGGTTCCAGCTTCTACTGCTTCTGGGCGCTCTGTATTATTTCTCATCACCAAAACTGGTTTCCCTAAACTTGGGGCTTCTTCCTGCACTCCCCCACTGTCTGTGATAATTAATTTTGACTGGTTCATTAACCAGACAAAAGCGGGATAGCCTAAAGGATCAATTAAATGAATGTTGGGGACCGCTCCTAAAATTTCATTTACGGGTCCTTTGACTTTGGGGTTTAAATGTACAGGATATACAATTTGAACTTCAGGCTTTTTATTAGCGATTTCCTTTAAAGCCGAGCAAATATTTACAAAACCTTGACCGTGATTTTCTCTACGATGTCCAGTGACGAGAATAAGATCTTTCTGGCTAGAAACTATAGATTTTAAGTGAGTAATCTCCTCATTCTCTAAATATTTTACACGTTCAGAGCTTTCCAACAAGGCGTCAATCACCGTATTACCCGTAATGCTTATTTTTGATTCTTTAATATTTTCTAAGAGCAGATTCTCTTTAGACTGCTGAGTAGGCGCAAAATGATAATCTGTTACCCTTCCCGTAATTTGTCGATTCATCTCTTCTGGAAAAGGAGAGTTTTTATTCCACGTTCTTAATCCTGCCTCTATATGACATACTTTAGCTCCGCTATAGAAACTAGCAATAGCTGTAGCCATAGTGGTAGTCGTATCTCCGTGAACAAAAACATAGTGAGGTTGATATTCTTCTAACACAGTTTTTAATTCCGTGATAATATCAGCCGTTAATTGGTGTAGATTTTGATTCGGTTTCATCAAGTCCAAATCATAATCGGGTACAATTTCAAAAAAGTCTAAAACTTGATCTAACATTTCTCGGTGTTGAGCCGTCACACAGACCTTAGTTTCAAAGTCTTGATGATTTTTTTGTAGTTCTTTGACTAAAGGCGCCATCTTTATGGCTTCAGGACGTGTTCCAAATACTAATAAATTCTTCTTTTTCATGAGATGATTTTAAAAATTTAAAGGTACTTATTTAAAATTAACCTATCAACAAAAGTATAATCTAGAAACCGCCTCCTTAAATACTAGATTTGAGTTTACAATAGCTTTTGTATTTGATTTTCTAGAGCACAAAAAATCCGATAAGAATGATTGCTTTACCTACGAACCTACTATGGTTTTCCAAAGAATTTGAATGTCTAAACCAAAGGAATAATTTTCGATGTACTCCTTATTTAACTTTATCTTTTCAGGCCAAATCACTTCTCTGTTATAAGTTACAGGATCCTTTTGTTGAGCCAGTAATTCCTCCTCTTGCTTAAAATTTAAAGTGGCTAAACCCGTAATTCCAGGTAACAAGGATAAAATTTCTCGGTCTTGACCCTGAAGCTGATCTGCAAATCCTGCTACATCGGGTCTCGGTCCCACCAGGCTCATTTCACCCTTTAACACATTCCAAAGCTGAGGAAGCTCATCAATTTTAAATTTCCGTAACCACTTTCCAATACTCGTAATGCGAGGGTCATTCTTTGTCGTGACCGAGTTGATAGGTCCGCTGACCTCTCTCATGGTCTTAAGTTTGTAGATTTTAAAAGGAAGCCCATGCCTGCCTATACGATAAGGAGCATAAATACCTGAAGTGCGGCTACTGATAACAATAGCTAAAAAACTTATAAAAATTAAAGGGAATGTGAGGACCAATCCCACGAAAGAAAATATAATATCAAAACCTCTTTTATTAAGCTTTTCCTTTTTAGTTAACACTTTCTTTTCCTTTTATAGCTGTTCAAAATTACGCAATTAAATTAAAGTTGAAATGAGCTATTAGGTTTAATTCCTTTATAGGAATTAGAAAACGTGAACCTCTTATAAAAAGCAGTCTCCTTATATGCATGTAGTACTTCTTTTTTTCATTAGTATTGATCAGCACTCAAATTCCAAAATAATTTTTTTAGGCTAACTTGGTAATAAATAACTTACGGAGCGTATCTAATTCTTTTTTGTATTTCAAATCTGTTCTTGAAGCAAAGTATAAGGTATTCTCCGTTTTTACTCTTCCTTCCCATAATAAATCAATCTCTTGTCCCTTCAACTCCTTTTTGCATAAAAAATCGGGTACTACGGCTAGGCCTCTGTTATGAGATAAACACCTGATGATAGAGGTGATACTGGGAAGAATATAATTAGGCTTAAAGGAGGGTTTCTGTTTAAAATTTTCAAACCAAAAACGTCTAAAATGCTCCATTTCGTTAGAAGAACTATACCATACGTGTTGCAGTAACTCTTTTTCTAATGCCTTAAAGTCTTGAGATTCTAGATGCTTTTTTATTCGTGTTGTATCGGTCTGATTTCCCGCTATCAATACGATTCTTTCTTTAGAAAAGGGTATATATTCTACCAATGATTTTTTATCCTTTTGTTGATGTGGGGTAATGACTAAATCTAAAATCCCTTGATTTAAGTCATGAATTAAATCGGTATGCGCCCCAAACCGAGCTAACAGATCAAAGTTTAGATGGGGAATTTCGGGTTCTATCACGAGCTGAAACATTTCAGAACACATTCCTATATGAAGTGAGGGGTTTTGTTCTTGTGTAGTTTTTTTAAAATGCTGTTCAACCTTTTCTAATTGACTTAATGCATCGGCGATAGAAACATAAAGTAATTTTCCATCTTCAGTAGGAACCATTTTTCTTGAGGTACGTTCAAATAATTTTTTACCTACGTAAGCTTCCAAAGCATTTAAGTGCACACTTACCCCAGGCTGAGAAGCAAATAAGGCCGTCGATGCCTTTGTCAAAGTCCCCTTCTCAAAAATTTCTTTAAAAGTTCTATACCACTCTAAATTCACCATTTCTATTAAAATTATAATACAAAGATATGATTTGTATTATTTTTACAATACATAAATTCATGATAGTTTTGCATTTCTAAATCTATAAACTATGAAAAATATTTTTATAATCAATGGAAGCCATCCTTTCGCACATTCAGGAGGGAAATTTAATGAATCCCTTTTTCTTCAAACTCAAGCCCAATTAAAAGCATCAGGAAGTTTTCTAATAAAAACTACCCAAGTGGGAGAACCTTATCATATAAAAGAGGAAGTGGAAAAATTTGTTTGGGCAGATTTGATCATTTACCACACCCCTATTTGGTGGTTTCAGCTTCCTTTTGGATTTAAAAAATACTTAGATGAGGTATTTACGGAAGGACACCAAAACGGAATTTATAAAAGTGATGGAAGAAGTAGAACTAACCCTCATCTCAATTATGGCACTGGAGGAATGATGCAGGGTAAAAAATATATACTCACCACCAGTTGGAATGCACCTCAAACAGCTTTTTCTTTAGCTGATGAATTTTTTGAACAACATTCAGTGGATGAAGGAGTAATGTTTGGCTTTCATAAGATGAATGCTTTTACTGGAATGCAATTCTTAGCCAGCCATCATTTTTATGATATGGAAAAAAACGCCGATGTTCCTTTAGAGTTAAAAAACTATAAAAACTTTTTAGCAAAAGTTACCGAAAAGGGTTTTTAATAACTTTAGCTTTCAAGGACTAGAGTAATTCTACAACCCGATGATTTTCAATAAAGCAAAGTTTGTTTCTATTGCAAGGAGTTCTTGTAGGGTAAACAAAAAAAACGGATCAAACACATTCATTTGATCCGTTTTTATAAATTGAGTATCCATTTATTTAAACTCCACAATATCTGCCGTTACATAGCATTTTGTTGTAGAAATAATTCCCAAAAAGCTCGAATATTTAAAATTGACCGTCGTGTTGGCTAAAGTCTGAGCATCTTGTAAGGTATGGTTTTCGAGCATGTTCTGCTTTGCTTCATCTACAATTGCTTCTCTATTCATTTCACCAATACCAAGCACATAAGTTGCCTGAGATTTACCTTGAAGATCTCTTTTTACGTAACTATAGTTATTTGAACTTAAGGAAGCTGAATTATTCATATAGCCCGTAAGACCTGCTGCGCAACTTGAAAATAAAACGCTAATACACATCATTAAGGAAATTCGTAATAGTAATTTTTTCATGAAATTAGATTTAGTGATTAATTGACTTTATTTGTTTTTATAAAGCCAAAGTAATGGAGATGCAATTGAATTGCCTTACGGTTTTCCGTACTCTCATTAAATCTTTCAAAAGAATTATCGAATTATCTTTGTACAAATAGGGATTGATTTCTATATATCTAACAGTTTCGCTTATAGGTTAAGATTTATACTAACAAGCTTTTCAGTACGTGGCCTAAAGCAATCTTAATCCCTACAACAAGATACCTATAGGCAAATCTATTATGAGTTACATTCCTATGTCTTAAAAATCCCATAAGAATTCCTCCTAATTAGCTAACCATTTCAGATGGTGTGAAAAGGTTACTTTTTCAATATTTTGGAAATAAATATATGTTTTTCTGTAGATAATTTCATGAGATATATTCCACTGCTTAAATGGGACATATCTGCTTTTAAATCTTTTCCTTGTGTATGGTTGGTCGTTAGCATTAATTTTCCGTTAAGGTCATAGAGTTCTAGCAAAATATGGTGATAGGTAGAATTTAAGCTTATAATCAGTTTATCCATCACTGGGTTAGGGTAAATTTCTATTTGCTCTAATAAGGCATCTTTATTTTCTAGGTGAGCAATCGATATTGTTTTAGTCATTGTATCCCATTTGCCACATTTATATACCGTTAAAGATACATTATAATCCCCGACAGCTCCATACGAATGAATTGGGTGTAGGTCTGTAGAAGTATTTCCATCCCCAAAATCCCACAGTAAACTGTCAAAATCATCACTCGTATTGGTAAATGTTATTTGATTCCCATTTACCACCTCCGAATAATCTGCCTTTGCAGGGTTCACCGTAAAATCCCAAGTCGGCATTTGATCGAAAACTATATTTTTAGTAGCCATTTTAATCCTATCGGCATCCAGAGTAGACAAACTAGAGTTCCAATTAATTCCTAGAGGATCTTTTTTATAAATCATCGTATAAAACACACAAGCTGCGGCATAAGAACCCTCAAGGGAAGGGTGTGAACCATCACCAGCATACAAATCTATAGTGGGATAGTGTTTTCTAATATACCTCCAGACGGCTCCTACAGGAGCCACCTCAGCTTCATTGGCGGCCGCCATAAAATTGTAGGTATTTTTAATAGCATCATCCATCCCTTCATAAGTACATACCCAAGGAGCATTGCCACAATTGCTACTATCTCCATTTTCTCTTCCCCAAGTCATATAGAACATGGGTTGAGTGCATTCATTATTTGCTCTAATGGCATTGCTTAAAGTAGCCGCATAGGGATAGAGTTCGGTTTGCATTTGCGCATTAGACCAAGAAGTCTCCTGACTTTGGGCTTGTAAGACCACATAATCCCAAGCCTGCGCATTAATTTTATTTAAGGTGGTTGTATGGGTGGCGTGATTCATCAATCGATAGCCTCCAGGCGTATTCGAGTCATATACCAAGACATCCCCCATATCTATAGCAATATTTTGAACAAGTAAGGTTAAATTGTTGACCCCGGTATAACTATTCCCTATAAAGAGTACCTTTTTAGTAGCTTGCCCTTGAGCGGTAAAAACAGATAAGAAAATGAGTAAAGAGGTAACAAAAGCATATTTCATTTTAGTTGTATTTATAAACACCTATAGGCATGGTTAATTATAGTGGAGGAACGTTAAAGAAGTAAATTTAGTAAAAATAGTTTTTATATATCTATTGCATTGATTTAGGTCTTCCCTAGTCTTTTAATGTAATCTTCCTTTAGGTAATTCTCTTATTAAAGTAAAACTTTACCTAATCTTCTAAAATATCTCAAAAACATTCATCCTATAGAGTAGTTCACTTTCATATATTGCTAGATAATAAACTAAAGCCGGTTATTTAATCTTTTTCACTCATTATACGTACCACTCGGTTATACATGATTTCTGATAAATTCCATTGGTAACCCTCAAAATCGACTGTATTGGTCAACTGAATTACTACTGCGTCCTTAGCTTTATGATATTTAGCTATCGTTTGGTATCCTGGGATCAACCCCGTATGTTCATATTTATAAATCGAGGAATATATATCCTGTTCTTTTTTATTCTTAAACACCGTCCCCTCATTAAGTGCTCGTATAAATTTACCTAGATCTTCTGCTGTGGCTAACATAAGGCCATGGTCCTCTGTTTTCAAGTCCTTTTTATAACCCACATAATAACCACTCATAACTTCTTCCATAGGAACATCTTTAATAGAACCATAGGTATGATGAAGCTCTAAAGGTTCTAATATATTTTTTTTAATGTAATGAAATTTATCTTGTCCCGTTACTTTTTCAATAAGATGAGAAAGCAACAAATAATTGGTATTGCTATACTCATAAGCCGTATCGGGTTTAAAATGGGCAGGTAAATCTAGCACCAAATGGAGTTTTTCCTCATCGGTTTGTTTAGGGTACGCCCAATAGTTTTGAATTCGGGTATAATCAGGAATTCCGCTTCTATGTTGAAGCATCATTTTGAGCGTGATTTTATCGGCATTCTCGATTCGCCCTTTTAATTCTGGAAAATAATCAGCAAGGCTTTCGTCTAAAATTACATGCCCGCTGTTCACTAATTTTGCCATAGCAACAGCGGTATAGAGTTTACCTACACTCGCAATTTTAAATAATGAATGCGGATCGGTAGGTGTTTTGGTTTCTCTGTTCTTATAACCCGAGGTATAAAATTTGGGAGGTTTGCCCTTTTCATCAATATAGACTATTATACCATCAAACCCATAATCTGCGGCCTTATCGACTTGTTCTTGAATGGTACTTGGAGTTGGAGTGACCCAAGCTATTACCAAAGGCCATGGAACAAAGAACAAGGAAGCTATGCTACCTAGAATAAATAGAAAACGTAATATTTTTTTTGTCATAGTATTTATAAACGAGAGAATAAGCCTAACTTTGGTACTATAGGTTATCTATTTTGTCCATGGTTCTTTATCAGCCAGGTCTGTTATTTCTTTACCATCATATACACTTATACCTTTCCAGGTACTCAACCAAATCTGTCCCTTACGATCTTCAAAAATATGTTGAATAGTATTGGTTGCCAGTCCGTCTTGGACAGTAAATTGAGTGAAATTCTTGCCATCATAGCGATAAACCCCATGGTTTTCAGCAGAAAACCACACATTACCTTTTTTATCTTCCATAAAATTATAGGCTTCTAATCCCTCAATTCTATTATCCCTGGAATAGTTGTAAAAAGTATTGCCATCATATTTACTTACTCCTCCGTTAAAAGTCCCTATCCATATATTTCCTTTGGTATCTTCAAAAATATCAAATGTCTGATTATCCGTTAAGCCATTACTTTCTGTCCATTGTTTAAAATGAGCATCTTTATAAGTGTAAATTCCATTTCCATCCACCACAAACCACATCGTTCCGTTTCTATCTTGCAAAATCTTAAAAGCCAATTGATCGCTCAACATAGGCTCAGGTTTTTTTACTGTAGATTTAGGAAGTTCAAACAGAGTAAAATTCTTACCATCAAACTGATAAACACCTTCAGTTGTCCCCAGCCACAGAAGTCCTTTTTCATCAATAGTCAAGCCCCAAACTTCATTATTAGGTAATCCTTCATTTGCGGAATAAACCTTAAAATTCTCTCCGTCAAATTTTATAAGACCACTAGAAGTACCCAACCAAATATTGCCCATTTTATCTTCAACTATACCTCTTACAGCCCCAACATCTTTATTGAAATCTTCACTGATGTCAAATTGCTGGAGGGAGTTATTGTCGTATCGAATGACTCCGTTCCCATTGGTACCCAACCAAAAGTTCCCTTGACTATCTTGATACATTTTTCTTACAAACTCAGTTACCCTTCCATTTAAATCTGCGTGCTTTCTATCGGAAGCTATATCCTCTTGATAAATTAATGGAATTTGACCTTGCTTGGAAATATGCGGCGGCTCCGGAGTGCTTTTTTGAGGGGTTTGACTATTACATCCTCCTAAAAGAATTGTCCCCACGAAGTAAGCTAGAAATAAAATTGCTTTTGCTTTATACATAACTTCTGTGATTTATTTAAGATTGTCGTTAAGGGTTTTGGGGTGAAATGAGGAGACAAAAGGAGCCAATTCGAACCCAAAGTTTCTGTTTTTTTACTCTAAATTGCAATTTCCACTTGCCCATTTTACGGTAGATTCTATCCCTTTTTCTCATATTATAAGCAACTATATTATTTTATATAGAGGGTTCAGAAGCATGAGTGATAGCCCTTGTTAAAGATACATTTAATTTTTCTATATATTCCTTTTTCTCAAGCAGGTGGTCGATATGTGCTTCAAATGTCTTGGTATTATTTAAATTCGGAAAGGATAATTTTTTCTTTGCTATTGAATTTGAAATCAAAATATTGAAGTAATTATAATATAGTATGATTTTTTGCAAGTTATCTGTTTTACGGATTTCGAAACCTATTTTTTTAGCGGTTCTTTTATTGATGATGTAGCTTGTCCCCCGAATTATTAGTTTTTTATCAGTCTTATAGTTTGCCATAAGGCGTAACAATCCTTCTACGTACTGTTGGAGTATAAAATTTCTTCTCTCTTTTGCCTTCATGTTTTTATCGAGGACATAATAGTAATCAAATAAAGTCCCTCCGTGAATTTTAAGGGTTCCGTCTTTGGGTTTTTCACTTACAAAGAGAGATGAATAGTAAATTATTCTTCCACTTTTTTTCAAAGATGGCATATCAAAAAAAGGTGCTATTATAGATAAGCCTATGGCAAAGGTTAATATCCCTATCAGATAGATCTCAGCATAAATAGAAATAATTATAGAAGCTGTAATTAATAGCATAAAACCCAAGGCGATTCCCCCTAAAATCCTATTTTGCTCTTTTCTACTTTTGTTGTAAAATCTATGCTTCAATTTTTCCAAACCTGTTTTTTAACAACTTTAGGCAATCATTTTAGGCCATGGGTAATTAATATTCTTAGTTGTCATCTATTCTTGTAATGAATCATTCTAATTGGTCAACACCAATTTTATAGATATTCCCAAAACCGTTTTGTGGACGATGAGCAAATGCTTTTAATGCCTCGATACTTTCTAATTTTTTAGGCCCTAATGTTCTTCTTTCACTGGTAAAATATAAATTACCAGACTTCCAATCTACAAACGGACAATAATCCAATTTATCAGAATTGATGATCGCTCCTAAGTTTTTAGATGCCGACCATTTCCCTAAACTATCTTTTCTACTTATATACAAATCTCCACTCCCAAACCCATCTGATCTTCCAAATGAACTAAAAATGATCAGGTTTTCATCCGGACTTACATAAGCGTTAAATTCATAAGATGCAGTGTTGATTTCTTTAGGCAATGCTTTAGGAGTTTGAAATTTACCGGCTATCCACTCAGATTTAAAAATGTCTTCTTTTCCCATTCCGTTATCTTTTGTCGCGGTAAAAAATAGATTCCCCGCATCGCTTAAAGACGGAAAAAACTCATCCCCTCTAGTATTAATAATTGAATCTAAGGCGACGGGCTCAGACCATCCCGTTTGGGTACGATCACTATACCAAATATTGTAATCCTTTCTAGAGGCATCCCCATAAATAAGTCTGTTAGACGCAAAATACAATCTATTACCCTGCTTCGTATAAAAAGGTTCTATATCTTGATACTCGCCCGATATGTTTAAAATTTGTGGACTTGTCCACTTTCCTTGAACTCGCTTTAGATATACAAGATTTCTTTTCTCTTGTTTGTAATCGCCCAGGGTATAGATCACCTCATCACTTTGAGGCGATACGGCAAAATCTCTTTCGTATAATGAGGTTGATATTATATTTTCACCTAACAATGTTAGACCTTCTGCTGTGGTTTTAATGTCTATTAGACCATCGTGAGATGATCGTGTGTGGGTCTGACAGTTCAGCAACAATAATAATACTAAAAGCAGGCTTGTGTATTTTATTTTATTCAATTCTTCAGGTATATTTTTTTCAAAAACCTAATAAAGTATTTGGATATGTTTAATACCTTAATAAAACCATCACAAATTTCCCTCTTTAGTTATTTAAAACACCACAAAAATCTAAAACGACTTGGTTTTCATTTAAGCTTACCTCTTTAAACTCTTGATGTGCAACTAAGAAAGCAACAATATCAGCTTTTTCTAGAGCTTCTTGATAAGAGGTGATTTTAAATACCTGATGGATTTCAATATTAGGTTCTACAATATAATAATTTTCATCTTGTGCGTCTTGTAATACTTTTTGCACGATGTATTTGGCTGGAGATTCCCTTAAATCATCAATATTAGGTTTAAAAGCTAAGCCCATCAAAGCGATGGAGGGTTTTCTCCCATGCTTAAGCTGGAAGTCATGCTTCGCTGTTTTGATTTGCTCGGCACACCAAAAGCTTTTATAGTTATTGATTTCTCTCGCTTTTCCAATAATCTGCGACTCCATTGGAAACTCTGAAGTGATAAAGTAAGGATCTACAGCAATGCAATGGCCGCCTACCCCACATCCTGGTTGTAAGATATTTACTCGAGGGTGTTTATTTGCTAAATGAATTAGCTCCCATACATTGATATCCGCTTTAGCGCAAATTAATGACAACTCATTCGCAAAAGCAATTTGTACATCCCGACTTGAATTTTCGGTCAGTTTACACATTTC
>NZ_VRLS01000095.1:0-4626 GCF_008017825.1 Mesonia sp. K4-1 | reverse complement strand
TAACTTGATAACAAAAATGGTGGATAGTGATAAAATTCATCAAGCAAAATTAATAAGCAACTAACTACTGACCTCTATTATTTTGATTATATCAATGTGAAAGTTCTTCCAAGTGGTGATTCTCGAATTAGTCTGACTGAAAAAGAATTGAAGTACATATTTTTATATTTTGACTTAAAACCAGCGGACTTTAAAGAATTGGTATACGATGGGAATTTTAATTTTGAAAAAGTTCATAAAGGAATTAATTCGTTAAAAAAAGAACTTGATTTACACAAAGATTTAGATGGTAGATTTCGCCGTCAGAATAAAGTAGAAAGAATCTTAAAAGCCTATAATGAAATTAACATAAACTAAATAAAATGAAATATTCAATTGGCGAGAAAGTAACAAACCTTTTAACTGGAAAAGAAGGCATTATTATTGGAACAAAAGAAAAAGCATATAAACCAAAAACAGACCCGTATAATCGGAAAGAAATTTATCCCGATGAAAATATGGATTATCTATTTATGATAAAGAAAGCCGAATTAAATAATAAAATCGAATATTCTGGAATGATGAGCGTTTTAGAAAGTCATCTAAAAAAATATAAAAACTGTGGGCAACAACGTATATAGCTCATAGCTAATTAGTTGCTCAAACGAAGTTAAGGCATATTTGGAAAGTCGCCAAATTTTTAAATTTAACGATTTCCAATAAATAAGATAAATAGTAAAATTTAAAAATCTGGCTTGTGCTAAACCGAATAATTATCGCTAATTTACACGCTACGAGACATATACAAGACCGTTGGCAATAATTCTAATGAACAAAAACCAGAAAAATATTAAAGAATCTTACGACTCCTTAATTGAGGTAGTTTCGAATTGGTTATTTGATGAAGATATTAAAAAGCAATTTGAACATCTAAATAAAGAAAAAGTTCAAATGGTAATTTACAAAGCCGCAACTTACGGTTGGTATATTGATGACTTTTCAGTTAACTCAGAGATCAAAATTAATAATTGCTTAAAATTAATTTATGCTAATTTACCTGATAAACTGAACCTATATTTTTCGAATTACTACAATAAAAAATTAACAAAAATTCAGGAGAATCTAAGTAAAAAATATACTTTAAGATCTGAAATAATTAATGAAGCATTTTATGCTCATAAGTCTGGTTTATTTCATTCCTCTATTTGTCTTTTTATAACTTTGATTGATGGAATATGTAACGATAAAATGGACTCTAAATTCTTTATTAATAAAAAGTTTTTACCCGAAATAAAATATAAACTGGAAAATAAAGAAATTAAATATTCAGATTTTTTACTTTCACCTATAAATAAAAAAGCAACAATAAATGGGTGGGAAAAAGAACTTCATAATTTTCCAGTAAGACTAAACAGACACGAGATAATTCACGGGGTTGATGTAAATTATGGAAATGAACTGAATTCCTTAAAATTGATTTCAACTTTATCGTATATTGACTTCATTGTAAGTCATTTTAATAAATAAAAAACTATTGCCAACAACGTATACCAACAATTGCGGCTTTGTGTCCTGCGGACACAACCGCGCAAGCATAAAAGTCGGGAATTTTAGCTATCTTAGTTTTTAATCAATCCGCAACTGATTGTTATACAAGACCGTTACCCAACATTAACCACTCACAACCTGAAAATGAATAATCGAATTGAAATTCCTTTGAGTAAAAATAAAATTTATTTGCTTTTACTAGGAGTCATAATTTTCTTGATTGGAGGATTTTGGATGTTTATTGAACCTGAAAATGCAGGACGATTTTATAATCCAATGCTTAAAAGGTTTTTATATTTAAATTCAGAAACTATACAAATTATTGGAATTGTTGGAATCGTTTTTTTTGGAGCGGCTGGAATTTATGGAATTAGAAAACTCTTTGACAAAAAAGCTGGATTAATAATTGACAAAAACGGAATAACTGACAATTCAAATGCAACAAGTATTGGACTAATTGAATGGAATGACATTTTACGAATTAGGACAAAAGAAGTAATGTCTACAAAATTTCTATTAATCGATATTGAAAATCCTGAAAAATACATAAAAAAAGCAAAAAACGGAATCCAAGCGAAACTTATGAAAGTCAATTTGAATATGTACGAAACACCTCTATCAATTACTTCAAATACGTTGAAATATGATTTTGGAGAACTTGAGGAATTAATTAAAACCGAATTGAAAAGAAATAAAAACGTTGGGTAACACCGTGTATATTTTATTGCTTTCTTTTAGCCAACTTACGAAAATCCTCGCGGATTTTCTATTCAGTAATTATTTGCTAACTTTACGCTAAACCAACGCAACAAAGCATACACAAACACGTTGGCGGTAATTTAAATAAAAACGGAATTTATGAAAACTCTTCTACTCCTGATTGCAATAATTCCGACTATAATGGTATCGCAGAATAATAAGCAGGATTTATATATTGCATATGATGATTGTTCTATTCATCAAGATATAATGATCGAAAATGATACTTTAAAATATCAAACTTATAGTATAAGATTTGGTGATAAAATAAACCCTGAAATAGAATACTCGATAAACGAAAACGGATTTGTGGTAAAACATATTCAAATGAGTGGAAAAAACTATCCTTCTCTATCTATTACTTATCTAAATCAAAACGGAAATAATCCTCCAATTAAAATTAACCAAAATCAAATTAAAAATAAAATTTGGACAAATAACATAGTTCATTCAAGAAACACTGACTTTATATCCTTTTTCGAAAATTTCAGAAATATTTATCTAGTGGATTTCAATGATAAAAAAGAAGAAATTAAAATAGCCAAAAAAGTAGAAATCAAATTACTTCCAACACTATAAAAAAACTACCGCCAACAACATATATAACAAATAGCTAAGGTTTTTCTAAACAGGAAATTTTGGTATATTTGGTTAGTCGCCAAATCTTTTGATTTGGCTTTTTGAACTAAAATTAAAAATCAAAACGCAAAAGTTTTGGCTTGTCACGAACCGGAAATTAACTCACTTTTGCTCGCTACTTGCCATATATAAACACGTTACCCAACATTAACCACTCACAACCTGAAAATGAATAATCGAATTGAAATTCCTTTGAGTAAAAATAAAATTTATTTGCTTTTACTAGGAGTCATAATTTTCTTGATTGGAGGATTTTGGATGTTTATTGAACCTGAAAATGCAGGACGATTTTATAATCCAATGCTTAAAAGGTTTTTATATTTAAATTCAGAAACTATACAAATTATTGGAATTGTTGGAATCGTTTTTTTTGGAGCGGCTGGAATTTATGGAATTAGAAAACTCTTTGACAAAAAAGCTGGATTAATAATTGACAAAAACGGAATAACTGACAATTCAAATGCAACAAGTATTGGACTAATTGAATGGAATGACATTTTACGAATTAGGACAAAAGAAGTAATGTCTACAAAATTTCTATTAATCGATATTGAAAATCCTGAAAAATACATAAAAAAAGCAAAAAACGGAATCCAAGCGAAACTTATGAAAGTCAATTTGAATATGTACGAAACACCTCTATCAATTACTTCAAATACGTTGAAATATGATTTTGGAGAACTTGAGGAATTAATTAAAACCGAATTGAAAAGAAATAAAAACGTTGGGTAACACCGTGTATATTTTATTGCTTTCTTTTAGCCAACTTACGAAAATCCTCGCGGATTTTCTATTCAGTAATTATTTGCTAACTTTACGCTAAACCAACGCAACAAAGCATACACAAACACGTTGGCAACAAGCAAAAACCGAAAATAATTGAAGAGAAGGGTTTACACTATAATTTTGATTTTACTCTTAATTGGAATTCCATTATTTGAATTTATGGCTTTTAATTCAACAGTTAGTTTAAAGTACGAAACAAACGAATTGAATGACTGTATTTCACTAACTTCTGGAATTGACTTATGCAAAGCAATTAGGAATTTTCATATTTCAGCAATCATATGCGGACTGACTTTTATCGGCCTTTTAATATTTAAAAAACTTATTATAAAAACGGAAAATTAAGAAATGAATAATATTAAGAAAACAAAATTATATACAATATTATTTCATTCACTTATTATAATCGGTGCTGGACACGGAATTGGAATAATGGGAATATTTGATGTAATTGGAATTATTCAAATACCTGAAATCTATAAAAATGGAATTATTTTTAATATCAACGGAGATTATCAAGACAGATTATCACTTGTTGTAATTTTCTCTATAATTGGAAAAATAATACTAATTACAAGCTTATTTCTAAATAAGAATCTAATTAAAAATCTAATAACCTTAATCGGAATTATAATTTTGTGGATTTCTGTGTATTTTCTGACTTCTGGAAATTGGTACTACGATTGGTTATATGGTTTTTCATTTCTTACAAGTATCCCTTTTTTAATTTATTCAATAAAACTAATTAGATTAATAATTGAAAACATTAAACAAAACAAGAAACTGAACATAAACGTTAATGAAAAATAAATTTAGGAAAGTAATAAAGCCAGTTGCCAACAAAGAACTGAGGTAAAATCCAACTCTTTTCTACATTAAATTTGAGACATAATTAGTCTGTTCTAAAATCTATGT
>NZ_VRLS01000055.1:0-5034 GCF_008017825.1 Mesonia sp. K4-1 | reverse complement strand
CCCAACAACCCACAAAGTGGCTCCAACCCAGGTGGCGGGGGTGCAGGCCACGGTAACAATGAAGACCCAAGCAACACCACCATCACCAACCCTATACCTTGCTATAAGGTAAATGCTGATTGCCCAGAGCTAGTTGTAAAAGATCCTTGTGAAAAACTAAATGACCTTATACAGGATGATACTGCTAATAACGGTTTAGTTCCAAACATCAAACCGACCTTGGAAAATTTAAAAACTACATTAAGTCAACCAGGTGAAAACGGTGCACAATTTAAAAAGAATAACGGTTCTTATTCCAATGTAAATTTGCCTGCAACAACAGGTAACTCTATTTCGATTACCGCTGGTGGTGATAGTTATGGTGCAGCACACACACATCCATTTTCAACATTTCCCATGTTCTCTTGGTCTGATGTATATACACTATTCAATTTACATTGGCATTCAGAAGCTGATATTAAAGGTGATGTTACATTTATTCTAATAGCATACCCAACATTAGCATCGGCACAACCCAATGTATACTCAATAACAGTTGATAATTTTAATGCTTTCAGAAGTAAAATCAACGCAAATTTGAATGCTATTGTGGCGGAAAGAAAAGACCTTACTATGACATCTCCTCTAAAAGATAAAATAGAAGCTTTAAACGAAAAACTTGGAGAAGAATATAGAGCAGACACTAATTATGAAAAAGTATTTTTAGAACAATTTGGAGATCATAATATTTCGATGTATAAAGCCAATGAGGATATTACCGATTGGTCTGAATTGGAATTAAACGAATCGTTAGGTACAGTTTTTGAAACACCTTGTAATTAATAACCACTATAAAAATAAATAATTATGAAAACAATATATATTACAACCATTATACTTTTATCTTCTTTTCCCTTATTTTCACAGTCGCCCACTGTGAATATTGAAGATATGCCTTCTTTTTTTAAAGATGGAGGAGGTGTTGAAAATACATATTACAAAGACGTTAACAATTTTATGGATCCCTTTGAGGGGACTTGGTTATATACCAATGGAAACACCTCTTTCAAAATTGTTCTAGTAAAAGAAACGATGCAATATACAGGTAAGTTTTACACAGACTATGTTGTTGGGGAGTATCAATATGTAGAAAATGGAACAGAGATAGCCAACACACTTGCTAACACAGATCCATATAATATTGGAATAGGCGGCGATTCATTCTTGAAGCCGGAGCATAGACCTGTTTGTAATGATTGCCCAGCAAATGAGAGAAGGCTTCAAGTAACTATTCATGACAGAATAAGTGGATTAAACGGAACTTTCACTTTAAAATTAACAACGGTCAATGGTCAACCTGCTATTGAGGGGTTTATTTGGGGAAGTGGCCCAACCGTTATAATAGAAGGTAATCCACCTGCATATACAGAAATGGTAATTCCTACAGGGACATTTACTTTTATTAAACAGTAAAACAAATAACTCCAGAGCTTAATCAAGCTTTGGAGTTTTAATTATGAAAATAATATATATAATAATATTTGCAATTACTTTTTCTTTTACATCATTCGGTCAATCTCCTATTATAGATATTGAACAAAAACCTTCTTTTAGAAATACCGTTGCTAATACGTATTATAAAGACGTTAACAATTTTATGGATCCCTTTGAGGGGACTTGGCTATATACCAATGGAAACACTTCTTATAAAATTGTATTGAGAAAAGAAGAAATGGTATATACAGGGAAGTATTATAAAGACTATATAAAAGGAGAATATCAATATATAGAAAACGGAATAGAGATAGCCAACACACTTGCGAACACAGATCCATATAATATTGGAATAAGTGGCGATTCATTTTTAAAACCGGAGCATAGGCCTGTTTGTAATGATTGTCCAGCAAATGAGAGGAGAGTTCAGGTTACTATTTATGATAGAATAAGTGGATTAAACGGAACTATCACTTTAAAATTAACAACAGTTAATGGACAACCTGCTATTGAGGGATTTATTTGGGGAGAAGGACCTTATGTAATAATAGAAGGTAATCCACCTGCATATACAGAAATGGTAATTCCTACAGGGACATTTACTTTTATTAAACAGTAATTTTATAAAATTTTTAAACCTTTAAGCAAACCTCAACCTTAACCCGTTGGGTTTTGTATTTTAAGAGAGTAAAAAAATCTTTATTAGAAATGCTAAAAGAAAATGATATGGGAATAACCTTATTTGAAACCGATGCTACTTTTGAAGATTTTACTAAAATAGAATTGAATGAAAATAATACTGATATAGACCCAGAAACCTGTAATTAAAAAACTGAAAAATCATGAAAAACTTATTATATATTTTATTATTTATATTCATAAGCCTAAGCTCTTGTAAGGCACAACTAGTAGTTAACTTAAACACTTTTAACCAAGTTGAAGACGATGGAAAGTATTTTAAAGACCTAGACCATAATTTTGACCCTTTTATAGGGACGTGGGAGTATCAAACAGGTAATACCATTTTTAGAGTACATTTATGGAAAAATGAAATGGAAGAATGTGAAAATGGTAATGCTCCTTCATATTATATAGATACTATTAAAGGACATTATGAAATTGTTCAAATAGACCAGTTTGGGCAAGAAACAATTATAAAAACATCTAATAAAAACGTAAAAAATACCTCTACTCCTTATCCACCTATTATAAGAATCAGTTCTACAGACGGTCAATATGCAGGTGGCACCATCCTAAATAATACGGTACCCAATAGTTCCCGTTTTTCTGCTTTTGGCATAGAGGGTTCTATTACCTTAACCATTATACCAAATACGTCCCCCCTGCAAGCCACTTGGGCTGGTGAGGTTAGAAACTCTTTACAGTTAGATGATTACCCTACAGATTTTAGTTTCCCTAACAATATTGTTTTAACCAAACAATAATTTTATAAAATTTAATTTTTACACAACACCCAACATTAACCCGTTGGGTTTTGTATTTTTAGAATGATGAAAAAAATAACTTTAATACTAAGTCTTTGCTTACTCTCTCTATGTTGCAAAGCACAAAGCCCCATCGTGTCTTTTAGAGACTATTATGTAAACGATACTGATGATTTAGGAAATATGTACATAAAAGATACCGAAGGCTTGCTGAACCCCTATATAGGTACTTGGGTATGGCAAAGCGGGAATGACCTAATTACCATCGAATTTGAAAAAATTGATATGGAATATTATACCGATTCCAGAATAAGTCTGTATAGAGATAGAATAAAAGGAAAAGTTAAATATGTTGAAAACGGGCAAGAAGTTTTTAATAGTATTACCGCTGGAGAATACCTTTTAACTATTAGCAAACCTATGCCTACAAATCAAAAAATTAGCTTTACTTTTAAAGATCCTCTAATGAGTTCTAAATATGGGCATGTAGAAATTACGCTAATCAATAATAACACCCAAATAAAGTTTTATTTAAGAAACAGGGAAGGGCCCCGATTAATATTACCGGGAGAAACTGCAGAAGACCCAGATTTTTCTATGCCTAAAAGAACAGAGTTTATTCTCACCAAGCAATAATTTTATACTACTTAAATTTTAACCAAAACCCAACCTTAACCCGTTGGGTTTTGTATTTTTAGAGGAAAAAGGCATTAATGAAATTGGGGTCTATAAGGCCAATTTAAATAGCAATAATGATATAGAAAATTGGGATAAACTTGAATATAACCCTAATAATACAAACAGCCCTATCAATGAAGTTCCTTGCGAATAAAAAAATAAATACGATGAAAACAATAACAATAATATGTACACTTATATTTTTAGTGAATTGTAAAGCACAAACTCCAATACTACCTAGATATGATAACGAGGCTTTCGGAAGTATTGAAGGAGCTTATTATAAAGATACATTTAACGATTTTAACGGTTTTGAAGGCACGTGGCAATATACCAATGGGAATACTACATTTAAAATGATATTACAAAAAAAAGAAATGGCACAATATATAAGCCCCATGAGTGGGAGAAGCTATTATGAAGATTTACTAATTGGAGAATATAAATATGTAGAAAACGGAGTGGAAAAAGTAAACACACTTAGTTTCTTATCCAATAATTATACTAATCCTTATGAACATTACATTGCTGGTGGTTCAATAGAAAAATATGATCCCAATGTGAGTGGTATCTGTATAGGTTGTAATCTTGGAGAGATTAAAGTAAGTCTTGTTTTAAGAGAACCAAATGTAGAAATACCAGGAGCTTATATTAGAATATTCTTTAGGCATTTTGTAGAAAACGGGGTAGAAAAACTAGAAGCAGAAGCGTCTATGTATGGTAACCCTACCTATAATATAAATGACCCCAACCCTACTTTTGATGAGTATAGCTTACCTTTAGGTACTACATTTATTTTAGTGAAACAGTAATTTTATTACAAATAGTTTTAACAAAAAACCCAACCTTAATCCGTTGGGTTTTGTATTTTTAGGATATGAAAAAAATAACTTTAATACTAAGCCTTTCCCTACTTTTTCTATGTTGCAACCCAATAAAAACTTTACCTGGACGCTTTTAGCTCAACGAAAACTCACCAATTATTTAGATCTCAACCTATCCTATTTTGAACGCAGACGCCATATATACGGGAAGCGTACAATTAAGGGCTTATTTTTTAAAGAGAAACTTAAAATGTAGTCATAAAAATAGTTGTGTTTATAAATTATTTGGTTTAGTTTTAAGAACTTATTAAACTTAAAACCAGTTTATTTATGAACCAAAACAACAAAACAAAAATCCCCCCCCCGCAAAATTAAGGCCAAAGGGTTTAAAATGGGGTAGGTATTTTAGCATTCTTCTCATGTTTTCTTTTACTTTTTATAGTTGTCAAGACGATGATTTTCTAGAAAGGGAGACCAATACACAAAAGAGCGCTATACAGCATAGTTCTCAAAGTTTTAGCGAACTAGAAAATAACCCTCAATTTATTTCTGCTTATCATCAACTTAGTAAACAATTGGCGCAAAAGAGCAATGTAAGCGGTAAAGGAGGAGAA
>NZ_VRLS01000041.1:0-5075 GCF_008017825.1 Mesonia sp. K4-1 | reverse complement strand
TTTATTTGATATTAAAGTATTGGATCACCTCATACTTAGCCCTGATGGGGATTATTATAGTTTTGCAGATCATGGGATTCTCTAAATTGTAAAAATAAGATCTTTTTAAATTTTTCAGATTTAAACGAAGAAGCTCAACACCGACTTTTGGAAAATTCCAAAAAAGATGTTGAAAGAAAATTTTGAGATGATATCCGTTAATACGTCCAAAAAAATTATACTTCATTTGAAAAATGATCAAGGAAGAGGCGCAACGTAATTTATACAATTACACATATGTACTCAATATTTAAATTTTTAAAAAAAGAATAAAAAACCTTTGACTTTTCAAAGGTTTTTTTGATTCCAAAAGTTTCGATTGAATAAAAATGATTATCTTTATGGGGCTGAAATTCAGCATTCAAATTTAGCTAGGATTATCCATTACTTCACTTTCGCCGATACTCCTACACATCGAGAAATTATCAACAAGGAAATTATTTTCCTACAAATGTGCAATGGGCTTTTAGGCAAATTGTACGAGGTTTTTGTCAGCTTGAGGCTGACGAAAAGGAGTAGCAAGAGGGTAACACGCTGTGCGATGTTACTAACTCCTTTTGGGTATTAAATTGCTGATTAACAGGTGATTAGAATTAGCTTATTTTCTTGACAATCAAGAATTTGCGACAAACGGGCTTAAAACCATCATTTCTAGGAAAAAATTTGCGACAAATCGGCGAAATATGGATTCATTTATCGGAATTAGGTTCAAAAAGAAAACTGCCAAACGTTTTCGAAAATTTTCACAAAAACATTTTAAATCTCATACGGAAGCCATGGGAGCCATGCTCGATTTTTTTTTCTACAATGAGATTTCTCCACGGGAAAAATTGGGACCGACAGGACGTACCCTCGAAGCCAAACTTTTAAAAAGGATCAATGCGGTCATTGCCATTATACGGGATGTAGAAAAGACCCAGACCAAACCTACCGCAGCTATGATCGAACTGCTTTTCCAAGAGGAGCCACCGACAAAGAAACCTTTGATCTTGGAAAAGAGGTTGATGGAAAAAATGAAGGACACACAGCTAAATGAGGAGGAGAAAGAAATGCAAAAACAAAACCCAAATCAAAATCCTCCAACTTAATTTTTTAATTATGTATATCACAATCACACCTCAAAAATTAGGAGGCAATTATGCTCAAAGTTCTGCAGATTTTGTGGGCTATTTGGAAAAAGAAAACGAAGGATTGAGTGAATCAAATAAGGAACATTTTTTTAATCAGCATAGGGAAGGGATCACCGCAGAAAAAGTGGTAAAGGAAATTGATGAAAATACCGCTAAATTGAAAAAAAAAGAACCGAAATTTTATTCCATTACAGTAAGTCCTTCTTCCTATGAATTGAAACGATTACAGAATAGTCGTGAAGATTTAAAAAAATACACGCGGGAGGTGATGAAGGATTATGTGTCATCTTTCCATCGAGAAATCAATGGGCGTCCTATTCAACTCCGTGATATTAAATATTTTGCAAAAATCGAACATCAACGTTTCTTTAAGGGAACGGATAAACAAATCATCGAAAACCAAGCTTTTGCCACCAAAATACTTCAGTTAAAAAATGAAATCCGACAAATCGAAAGAGGTAGCTTGGAAGGAAGCATATCTATCCGCCAAAAGGAAATCAACCATCTGGAACATCAAGCTCCACATCAACAAAATGGAAAAAGAATCGTACAGGGCATGTCAAAAGATGGTAACCAAAGTCATATCCATATCATCGTGAGTCGCAAGGATGCTTCCAATGCTTACAGCTTGTCTCCAGGGAGTAAATACAAGGCTTCCGATGTTAAAATGAACGGTAAATGGGTGAAGCGTGGGTTTGATCGGGATCGGTTTTTCAAAGAGGTTGAAAAAACGTTCGATAGAACTTTTGGATACCAACGAAATTTTGTGGAGACCTATCAAGCCAGAAAGGATTTTATTAAAAACCCCAATCATTATTTCTCTGCCTTGATGAAACTCCCCACCAATGAAAAAGCTTTAGCGATAAAAATACTTAAGGAACGTAAAATTCCAATCATGCCACCTATACCAAAGCATAAAGTCCAGTTAGCGCTCAAAGGCTTTCGACAACTTAAAAAAGGATTAAAAGTAGCTCTGGAATCTGGAACTATTGGAATTTAAAAATTAGAACTATGGATATGTATACAGGATGGAATATGGCATTCCTAGTTATGATTACTACGGTGTTTTTTTATGGAATTTATAGGTTATCCAGATATGCTTTTATCATATGTATGGTTATGATTATGGGGTTACTCTGGTATGGTTTCAAGCAAGAGCTATTTGCGAATATGGTTGTATGGGTGGGGTGTCCTTTGTTAATAATAAATACCACGCTATATGTGTTCCTTCATCGTTCGGACCAACCTTTGCATATATCTAAAAAATATCAAGTTCATTTTAGCACCAGTGGTTCATCTTTTAAGGTGGATAATATAAAGCGTGGGGTCTCTATTATTGGTTCTGCTGGGAGCGGAAAAACAGAGAGTGTGGTGTATGGGTTTTTAAAACATTTAGCAGAAAAAAATTTTTCTGGGGTAATTCATGATTATAAGGATTTTGAACTTACAGAAATGGCTTATCCTTTGTTTAAAAATTCTAATATACCTTTCTATGTGGTCTCTTTTGATCAGATCATACATAGGGTCAACCCCATAGCTCCTAGGTATTTAGAAAATGAAGAAAGCGTCTACGAGGTATCCCGTGTACTGATAGAGAACTTACTGGAACAAAAAGAGTCGGGGAGTAGTGGTACTTCAAAATTCTTTTCGGATGCTGCCGAAGGTTTGATGGCGGGATTAATCTGGAAAATGAAAAGTGCATATCCCGAGTTTTGTACTTTACCGCACCTTATAGCGACCTATCAATTGTTGGACACCGAAAGTTTAATTGCTTTTTTGGAAACGGATCCAACTTCTCGGGTAATGGCGAGCGCATTTATAAGTGGTAAGGATTCTGATCGACAAACGGCGGGAGTGAAAAGTACGCTCGCCAATGCACTCAAGAAAATTTGTACCCAACGTATTTTTATGGCTTTATCGGTTGATGAAGTCCCGCTGAACGTTAATTCTTCGGAGAACCCCGCCGTATTAATGGTGGTGAACAATCCTAAATATGAGAGTTCGTATGCTTCTGTAATCGCAACGATTATTCATACGGTTATAAAACAAATGAGCGTAAGGAACAGGAACTCTTCTTTTTTGTTAATGGAAGAGGCTCCTACCATTCGATTGTTGAATATGCATCGAATTCCCGCCACGTTAAGAAGTTACGATATTTCTACCATCTATGTGATGCAGGATAAAATCCAGAACGATATGATGTACGGGGATAAGGCAAGTAAAGCGATACTTAGCAACCTTTCTTATCAGTTTTTCGGAAAAGTCAATGATCCGGATACGGCTAAATATTATGAACGTTTTTTTGAGATTGTAAAAAAAGAAACTACCAGCGTTAATAGGGGGTATAGCTTAAATTTTGATACGCGTGTGACGACAGGGGAACGCGAAGTATCCAAAAGACGAGCGGATGTTTTTTTTCGCCTAAAGCAAGGGGAATTTATTACCTATGCAGATGGTAAGGATCAGAAGATACAGTTTGAGAAGAACAATATAGAGAAGGATCTACCAGATAGATTAAATCAATATTCTCAGAAGGATTTAGAAGACAATTTTAGGCAAGTATACGAGGACGTAAAGTCAATATTTGAATAAATTGATGCGTTCTTCTCGAGCTTGCAAAATGTTTAAGGTTTCGACAGTTAAGTTAAGTAGCTGAATTATAGATGCTAAAGTAACAAAGAGGGCTAACTTTTTTGTGTAATAGGTTAGCCCCTTTGATTATAGCCTTCAGGGCAAAGTTGATTATACGACTTTAAAATTAAGGCAAAGTGTATGCGTTATCATAATCTTCCTGTGTAATGATGAATTCATAAATGTTATTTCCTAAATGAGAAAATGAAGAATCACTACCCAACGGACTTTTTCCATCAAAGCAAAAGGTATTAGCATTAACTCTATCTGCACAGATATAGCCCTTATTATCTGGAAATATAATTACAATGGAATCTGCACGTCGACGATAGCCATCAAAATTTTCAGAATCATAGGTGAAATCGCCCCCACTCGACATAGAGTTTATTTCATATTCGTATTCCAATTCATCATAAATAGAAAATCCTTTTATCTGAAAAGGTAAACTCGTAGTATTCTTAAAACTTACTTCATACGAAACTTCTGGTCTCTCATCTGTATCAGTACAAGAAAAAACGATAAATGAAAAAATTAAAAAAACTTTAATTTTTATTAGAACTAATGGTATAAATCTTTTCATTGTTATATTCTTATTATATATTGTTACAACAAACTTTAAGGTTAAAATCTTAACTTAAGGTTTTATTTAATATTACACTTTTGCTAATGTGTTTAACAAAATAGAGAATTTAGTACACTTATATCGTTCGGAACTTGCAGAAGATTAAAAAATGGCTAACCTACTATTTTGTAAGTTAGCCCATTATGTATAATCGTGGTAGGTAAAAATGTTATTATACCCCTTTTTTATTGAGGTAAAACGTATGCATTATAATAATCTTCCTGTGTAATAACAAACTCATATACACTATCCTCTAAAACATTGAAATAAGATTCATCTCCAACCAATATGTTTTTGTTTTCAAAACAATATTCATTGCCCGTTTGTCTTAAATCACAAATATAACCTTTTGATTTGTTGCGTTGAGTTATTGAATCTAAGTAGTTGCGTTTAAATGTTTGCCAACTAGTTTGTATATGAAAAGTAGCGTAAAAATTAGCGATTAATTTTCTGTTATAAAACAAGCCAAAACTTTTGAATTTTGTTTTTAACTTTACTTTTCAAAAGCCAAATCAAAAGATTTGGCGACTTACCAAATATACCAAAATTTACAGTTTAGAAAAGACGCAGCTATTTGTTATATACGTCTTAAGTTAGCATTTCAATAAAAACATTAAATTAAGATCTATAAAAAAGAAAGAACAAAGAGAGGA
>NZ_VRLS01000060.1:0-5411 GCF_008017825.1 Mesonia sp. K4-1 | reverse complement strand
TTCTTGATAATTCTTTTTTCCTTGCATTCCATGAAATTAAGGCTTTTTTGTAACTTGTGCAACAGACACAATGTATATAACAAATAGCTACGTCTGATATAAACCGAAAAATTTGGTATATTTGGTAAGTCGCCAAATCTTTTGATTTGGCTTTTGGATAAAAAAAATAAAAACAAAATACAAAAGATTTGGCTTGTTGCGAGGCGGAAAATTATCCGCTAACTTGCACGCTACTTGTCATATACAAACACGTTGCCAGTAATTTGAGAAACGAAATCGACATATCATTAATTTTAAGCGGAGTTAGAGCTTTATTAGGTCACGTACCTAATACTTTAAGGTTTGTTTCTGTTGAATTGAAAGATGAAATAATACATTGGAAATGTGTTTTTGACTCAAAAGCCAATGAGAAAGATATTGAACTTTTATCTCAAGCAGCTGGCGAATTAATTTCTGATTTCCCAAAATATGAATTAAATGAAATTAGCGAAATAGTTGATTTTCCAGCAAAAGGAATTCCGTTAAAAAATTTAATCTATTATAGACACGAGCATAATTATTATGAAAATTAAATACTATGGCAAGTCAAATATGTCCTCAATGCAAAGCAGACAGCTTTTATTGGAAATTAGATGAGGATGAATCACCTTTGATAATTTGGGATTGTGGACATTGTCAATATCGAGCATTTGAAAATGAATCTGATGAGCAGAATTGCTCAAAATGTGGAAAGAAATCTGAATCTAAGCTAAAAGATCAAGAAAAAGAATATTGGTGGTGTTCAAATTGTAACGAAACGGAATTAATAAAAACTACTGGCAACAACGTGTATAATTAATGGCTAGTTCTAGCCTACTTACGAAAATCCTCGCGGATTTTCTATTTGGTTTTTATTTGCTAAATTAAGTGGTTAAACACGCCACTAATCATACACAAAACCGTTGTGCTTAATACAAAAAACACCGTCTCTGTTCGACTTTATAAAAGATATTTTTTAACTTTGTACTCTGAATAAATTTTATGTCTATTAAATCTGTAATATCATATTCAGATATTGTAAAATAGATAGTCAATTTTCTTTGACTATCACCACTCTTTACTTCAGGTAATAATCTGAAGCATTTCTACTTATTTACATTTTACAAATATTAACACATCTATTGTGAACGCTTTTGTGTTTAAATTAAATTCATTTATGAATATCATAAGTGTTTACAATATTTTAAAATACACAGAATATGAAACTAGAACATTTAGGATATAATGACAAAATAGAAAAACTAAGAATTCAATATAATTTAGGAGACTTTGAAATTGGAAGAATTATTTCAGAGCATAAGGAAAGATATATTGTTAAAACAGAAAAAGGGGAATTTGATGCAGAAATTACAGGAAACTTAAGATATACTGCAAACACTCGTGAAGATTTTCCTGCTGTAGGAGATTGGGTTGCAATTTCTGAATATGATGATGATAAAGTTCTCATACACTCTGTTTTTCCCAGAAAAACCATCATTGAAAGACAAGCAATTGGTAAACAGGGGGAGAAACAAATAATAGCAACAAATATTGACTTTGCTTTTATAGTACAAGCTGTTGACAGGGATTTTAACATCAATCGAATAGAAAGGTATCTGACAATTTGCAATACATCCAATGTAAAACCGATTATCATTCTTAATAAAATTGACTTGATAGGCGATACGGTTTTAACTGATTTGATGTCTAAAGTTCAAGAAAGAGTGAAACAAGTACCAGTAATTGCTATAAGTAATGAGTCCCAAAAAGGGATTGAGAGAGTGAAAAAGCATATCGCAAAAGGTAAAACTTACTGTTTATTGGGCTCGTCAGGAGTAGGAAAATCAAGCCTTCTAAACAATCTTTCTGGTAAACAACTGATGAAAACAAATACGATTAGCACGAGTACAAATAAAGGACGGCACGTTACAAGCCACCGAGAATTAATCGTTCTTGAAAATGGTGGAATTATAATTGACAATCCAGGAATAAGAGAAGTGGGTATTGCAGATTCAGTTGGAGGGTTAGAAAAGACATTTGCAAAAATAGTTGAGCTATCTAAAAACTGTAAATTTAAAGATTGTACCCATACAATAGAAATTGGTTGTGCTGTTATCGCAGCCGTTGAAAGTGAAAAAGTAGATAAATTGTTCTATGAAAATTATCTGAAAATGAATAGAGAAAAAGAACATTTTGAATCGACTGTTGCTGAAAAACGGAAAAAGGATAAAAATTTTGGGAAAATGGTCAAACAATTCAAAAATTTAAAAAGGTCAGATAAGTACTAAGCACAACAAAGTATAAAAGCAATAGCGGTTTGGGTGTAAACTCAAACCGTTTTTATATTTAATTTAGTATATTCAAACCTGAAAAGTAGTGGCTTTTTTATCCGCTACTGCTCTTATACAAACCGTTAGCATTAATTAAAAACAAACATTCGTAAATGGGAAAAAAATTGACAGTTTATATGATTGATGGAACTGCTTATGGACCAAGGTTGAGCGAAATTGGAAATTGGGTTGGAAAAGCATTATACTCGCCAAGAGCTTCAGTCAATAAAATTATAAACCGAACCGAATTTGACAATCCTGGTATTTATTGTTTGAAAGGAGACCCAACAGATGACGCTTACGATGAGAAAATTTATATTGGAGAAGCGGAAAATATAAAAGCACGATTAAAACAACATTTAAGTGACGCTAATAAGGATTTTAAAGAGCTTATATTTTTTGTCAGCAAAGATGAATGGTTAACCAAGACACAAATTAGATATTTAGAATCACGATTAGTGCAAATGGCGATTGAAGCTAAAACTGCCCAAATTGATAATGGGAATTCGCCAAGTTTACCGACATTACACGAAGCTGATATTTCAGATATGGAATATTTTCTTGAACAAATTAAGCTGATTTTACCAGTAATGGGTTTTAAATTTTTAATCTCATCAACAGTTAAGCAAGAAGTTAAAAATATTGAGAATCCAAAGACAGAAATTGACGAAATATATTTTATAAAAACTAATTCTTTTAAGGCTTCTATGAAAGAAACCGACCAAGGATATATCGTTCTAAAAGGTAGTGAAGGGAAAAGAAAATTATCTAAATCTTGCACAGATACTTATGTTCATATGCGAAAAAAGTTACTCGAAACTGAAATTATGGTTGAAAGCGGAGAAAAATTAATTTTTGTAGAAGATACTGTTTTTAACAGTCCAAGTGCTGCTTCAAATATGATTTTAGGGCGAAACTCAAACGGTATGACTGAATGGGTAAATCAAAAAGGTCTGACATTAAAAGAAGTGCAAGAAATAACTAATGCTAACAACGTATATAACTCATAGCTAATTAGTTACTTAAACGAAGTTAAGGCATATTTGGAAAGTCGCCAAATTTTTAAATTTGACGATTTCCAATAAAAAAGATAAATAGTAAAATTTAAAAATCTGGCTTGTTCTCAACCGAAATTAATTTTCTAATTTGCACGCTACGAGCCATATACAAAACAGTTGGCAGTAATTTAACACAATTCCAATGATAAGAACTTTTATAAATGTTTTGTTATTAAGCTTTTTTATTATTAGCTGTAAACAAAAATCTGACAAAAATTTAAAAATTTCTGACTTAAATAATAACAAATCAGAAAAATGTGAAGTTCAAAAGAAGCACAGTTTCTCCGATATAAATACTAAAGATACATTTAAAATTATTTATAGCTGTGATGATTTAGAAGGTCCGATGATTTTTCAAATTTTAAATATTGAGGGAAAAATCATTTATGAAGAAAAAATTTCAGGTAATCAGTTTTATGATTACGAAAGACCTTGGTATTTATATGTATCAGATCCAAAGAGAG
The DNA here is from genome assembly GCF_008017825.1 of Mesonia sp. K4-1. Taxonomy (NCBI): domain Bacteria; kingdom Pseudomonadati; phylum Bacteroidota; class Flavobacteriia; order Flavobacteriales; family Flavobacteriaceae; genus Mesonia; species Mesonia sp. K4-1. The sequence goes on along the minus strand of NZ_VRLS01000060.1, from coordinate 1,541 downwards.
ACGAAGATTTTGATCCTAAGAAAATGAATAAACAACTAACTGACAGTTTACATCAAGCTGATATAAAATATATAAAATCTAGAATGAACAACTTTTTTAATAAAGAAAATTTTATTAGGAATCCTTCATCTAAACTCGAAAAAGATTATCTTATAGAAGAAAATTTAGACAAGATTAATGATGAAAAAATCAATATTGGATTTTCATATAAACTTTCTAGAGGAGGAGGTTTCAAAGTCATATGTTATTCAAAAAAGTTAAAGCAAATTTTAGTAATCGCAGACTGTTGTTAAAAAACTACTGCCAACACTGTATATCACTCATTGCGGCGTTTGGGCTGAAGTCAGGATTTAGGATTTTTTGGAAGTGAAAACATTAAATTGAAAAATAATTACTAATTTTCCCGCAACGGAGCGATATACGAGACCGTTAGCCACAATATAAAAATCACAACAAAATACCAAAATGGTAACTTTTTTGATTATATTTGTAAAAAATATTTGAATTGAGAGTTATTGCTAAAAGTACATTACGTGAATTCTGGAAAAAACACACGGACAGCGAACAGCAACTAAAAGCGTGGTTTCGGGAAACAGAAAAAACGTCTTGGAAAACGATAAATGATTTAAAAAAAGATTATCCAAAAGCAAGTATTCTAAAAGATAATCGGATTGTTTTTGATATTAAGGGAAACAATTATCGATTAATAGTAAAATTTAATTTTGAGTATCAAATCTGTTGGATAAGATTTATTGGAACTCACGCAGAATATGACAAAATAAACGCTAACGAAATTTAGATATGAAAATCACACCAATAAAAAATGAAAAGGATTATCAAAATGCTCTCAATCGACTTGAGAAAATTTTTGATGCAAAAATGGGAACCCAAGAAGGCGACGAACTTGAAATATTATCAATATTAATTGACAAATATGAAAATGAACATTTCCCTATAGAAATGCCAGACCCAATTGAAGCCATAAAATTTAGGATGGAACAAATGGGAATGAAACAAAAAGATTTAGCGGAAGTTTTCGGATTTAAAAGCCGTGTAAGTGAAATACTAAATAAGAAAAGAAAACTGACACTGGAAATGGTTAGAAATTTAAACACTAAACTTCACATTCCAACAGATGTCTTAATTCAAGATTATTAATAAAAATACTGTGGCTAACACCGTATAACAACAATTGCGGCTTTGTGTCCTGCGGACACAACCGCGCAAGCATAAAAGTCAGTAATTTTAGCTATCTTAGTTCCAAATCAATCCGCAACTGATTGTTATACAAGACCGTTGCCCACAATTTAAAAAAAAAATCGATGAAAGAATTTAAAGCAGATGCCGAATTAGAAAATATCCTAATTAATAAAGGGTTTATTGAAACTACTTCGAAAAGAAATAAAATTAAAGGTAAAAAGAGTTTTAAGCAATCAAAAAACGCAAAAAAAGAAATTTATTTTGTAGAGGTCAGTATATAAATACTTATCTTTAAGGTCAATAAATATGATGTAATATGAACATTTTTAAAGGACAAAACC
>NZ_VRLS01000079.1:2500-5811 GCF_008017825.1 Mesonia sp. K4-1 | reverse complement strand
ATATTAAATAAAAGTTGCGATTTTGTTTGTTGATTAGGGAAAAAGGGTTGTATATTTGCACCCCGCTTAGCGCGGTAGTTCATTGAGTTTTAAGGATTGTTTTTTGGGGTTAAAAATAAAAAAAATTAATTTTCAAAAAAGGCTTGTTTAATTAAAAATAAGTATTAGTTTTGCATCCGCTTAGCGAAATAGAGTTGAGTGTGTTCATTGTAGGATTAGCTTAGAAAAATAAAAAATAAATTATTTCATTTTTTATTTGCCAGAAAGAAAAAAAGGTTTTACATTTGCAGCCGCTAACATAACAAGTGTTAAGAGTTCTTGAGATAACAAAAATAAAATCCCTTGGTTGGGCGAGAGAAGAAGAGGTTCGATTCCTTTTATTTTAGCAAGAAAAGTTGTGAGAATAACTTTTAAAAAGTTCATTGAAGTATTGAATTGACAGTGTATTTTCGATTAACGCAAGTTAAACGAAAGACGAATAAAAAAAATTAAGGCTTTATAGAATAAGTTTTGAGTCTTTACTAGAATGCAAATTTTAGTAATTAAAAATTCCAGTTGATATTTAAAGGTATTGTAAATATATTTAAAAAACAACGATGAAGAGTTTGATCCTGGCTCAGGATGAACGCTAGCGGCAGGCCTAACACATGCAAGTCGAACGGTAACAGCAGAGCTTGCTCTGGCTGACGAGTGGCGCACGGGTGCGTAACGCGTATACAATCTGCCTATTACTGGGGTATAGCCCGAAGAAATTTGGATTAACCCCCCATAGTATTGAGATAAGGCATCTTATTTCAATTAAAACCACGGTGGTAATAGATGAGTATGCGTCCTATTAGTTTGTTGGTAAGGTAACGGCTTACCAAGACTTCGATAGGTAGGGGTCCTGAGAGGGAGATCCCCCACACTGGTACTGAGACACGGACCAGACTCCTACGGGAGGCAGCAGTGAGGAATATTGGACAATGGAGGCAACTCTGATCCAGCCATGCCGCGTGCAGGAAGACTGCCCTATGGGTTGTAAACTGCTTTTATAGAGGAAGAAACCTCCCTTCGTGAAGGGAATTGACGGTACTCTACGAATAAGGATCGGCTAACTCCGTGCCAGCAGCCGCGGTAATACGGAGGATCCAAGCGTTATCCGGAATCATTGGGTTTAAAGGGTCCGTAGGCGGACTAATAAGTCAGTGGTGAAAGTCTGCAGCTCAACTGTAGAATTGCCATTGATACTGTTAGTCTTGAGTCATTATGAAGTGGTTAGAATGAGTGGTGTAGCGGTGAAATGCATAGATATCACTCAGAATACCGATTGCGAAGGCAGATCACTAATAATGTACTGACGCTGATGGACGAAAGCGTAGGTAGCGAACAGGATTAGATACCCTGGTAGTCTACGCCGTAAACGATGGTTACTAGCTGTTTGGTCGATTGAGACTGAGTGGCTAAGCGAAAGTGATAAGTAACCCACCTGGGGAGTACGTTCGCAAGAATGAAACTCAAAGGAATTGACGGGGGCCCGCACAAGCGGTGGAGCATGTGGTTTAATTCGATGATACGCGAGGAACCTTACCAGGGCTTAAATGTAGTCTGACAGATTTGGAAACAGATTTTTCTTCGGACAGATTACAAGGTGCTGCATGGTTGTCGTCAGCTCGTGCCGTGAGGTGTCAGGTTAAGTCCTATAACGAGCGCAACCCCTGTGGTTAGTTGCCAGCGAGTCAAGTCGGGAACTCTAGCCAGACTGCCGGTGCAAACCGTGAGGAAGGTGGGGATGACGTCAAATCATCACGGCCCTTACGTCCTGGGCCACACACGTGCTACAATGGTAGGGACAGAGAGCAGCCACTTCGCGAGAAGGAGCGAATCTTCAAACCCTATCACAGTTCGGATCGCAGTCTGCAACTCGACTGCGTGAAGCTGGAATCGCTAGTAATCGGATATCAGCCATGATCCGGTGAATACGTTCCCGGGCCTTGTACACACCGCCCGTCAAGCCATGGAAGCTGGGGGTACCTGAAGTCCGTTACCGCAAGGAGCGGCCTAGGGTAAAACTGGTAACTGGGGCTAAGTCGTAACAAGGTAGCCGTACCGGAAGGTGCGGCTGGAACACCTCCTTTCTAGAGCAAGTACTATAAGTACAAGCGCAATACTAGATCGACTTAGGAACTCATAATGAGTTTTATAAGGTCTTAATTACTGTCAATTTATATTTTAAATGCAGTCTCATAGCTCAGCTGGTTAGAGCGCTACACTGATAATGTAGAGGTCGGCAGTTCGAGTCTGCCTGAGACTACAACGTGTAAAAACGCTGTTAAGTTTTAGGTATTAACTTGAGACAAAGTTCATTAACAATTACTGAAAGGAAATTTTAGAGGTTGAGTAGCCGTTATAAGTACTGTTAACTACTAACTGGTTAACTGATCACTAAAAGACGGGGGATTAGCTCAGCTGGCTAGAGCGCCTGCCTTGCACGCAGGAGGTCATCGGTTCGACTCCGATATTCTCCACGATTCCTTAAGATAGGTTAAAGATAGTTTTTATAAGCAACCAGGGTGCGCAAGCATTTATAGTTTATAAGATCATTAGAGATTTATCGTTAACGAGGAAAAAAGTTCATTGACATATTGAAGAAATAAAGAATACGAGAGAACTCTGTATCTTATTATAAGAACAGAATACAAATATATTAAATTAATTTACTAGAAATAGTAAAGAGCAAATTAGGTAAAAGACATAAGCTTTTTAAGGGCGTATGGGGGATGCCTAGGCTCTCAGAGGCGAAGAAGGACGTGATAAGCTGCGAAAAGCTGCGGGGATTGGCACACACAAATCGATCCGCAGATATCCGAATGGGGCAACCCACTATACTGAAGGTATAGTATCCGCAAGGAGGCAAACCCGGAGAACTGAAACATCTAAGTACCCGGAGGAAGAGAAAACAATAGTGATTGCGCTAGTAGCGGCGAGCGAACGCGCAATAGCCCAAACCATATCGTTTACGGACGGTATGGGGTTGTAGGACCACGACATTTGACATTGTATGAACTAGAACAAGTTGGAAAGCTTGGCCATAGACGGTGACAGCCCGGTATAGGTAAAGAGAATGAAGATAGTGGTATCCTGAGTAGTGCGGGGCACGTGAAACCCTGTATGAATCCAGCGGGACCATCCGCTAAGGCTAAATACTACTGAGAGACCGATAGTGAACCAGTACCGTGAGGGAAAGGTGAAAAGAACCTTGAATAAAGGAGTGAAATAGACCCTGAAACCATACGCTTACAAGCGGTCGGAGCCCTTTGGGGTGACGGCGT
>NZ_VRLS01000027.1:0-5828 GCF_008017825.1 Mesonia sp. K4-1 | reverse complement strand
TTATGATGAGTTAGGAAATATCTTGCAAATACAGCATATTGCCCAAAATGGGAACTGGACAAGAAACTATTTTTACCCGAACGATAGTAATCAATTGCTAGGTCATACTAGCGGACAAACCGATTATACCTACGATGAAGCTGGAAATATGCTAACGATGCCACATTTAAATGAAATGGGTTGGGATGAAGATGACATGCTCGTAGAAGCCGATTTAGGTGGGGGAGGAACCGCCTATTACCGTTACGATAGTAGCGGCAACCGAGTACGTAAAGTAATTGTAAACGGAGGTGTTAAAAAAGAAAGGTTGTATGTAGGAGAATGGGAATTGTGGCAACAGAGTACAAATGGAACAATAGAGACCGAAAGGGAAACCTTATCCATTGCTGATAACCAAAAGAGTTTTCTACAATTAGAAACTTTAACTATTGAGAATGGCAATACCGTGGCAGCCCCTACCATCAATTGGCGTTACCAATATGATAATCATTTAGGTTCTGCTTGTTTGGAGTTGGAGGATTCTGCCAATATTATTTCCTATGAAGAATATTATCCATTTGGTGCGTCAAGCTATCGTTCTGGTAAAAATGAAAGCGAAGTAAAATTAAAACGTTATCGTTATTGTGGAAAAGAAAGAGACGAGGAAACAGGATTGTATTATTATGGAGCTAGATATTATGCGGCTTGGATAGGAAGGTTTATAAGTATAGACCCATTAGCGGAAAAATTTCCGCAATTGACACCTTATAATTATGCGGGTAATAAGCCGATAACCTATAAAGATCTCCATGGGCTTCAAAGTAGTGGAGGGGATATTGAGGTAAAAACAGATAATGGTGAAATAAATAATAATGCATTTCCCGATACTACGGGAGTACAACAATTAAATGAAGTAGTAATTATAACTGACTCAAGGGGAACGGATTTGACAAATTCGGGATATACACAGGAAGATTATAGAGTAAGGAGTAAAGTTCTGAATGACGAAGGACCTGTCGCAACTGCATTAAGAAGTGCAGAAGCAAAAGGTATATTTAGACCCTTGTATGATCCTAGTGGTCATTTCGATGGTTTTGCAGAAAACTTTGCAGCAGGTCATAAAAATTTTGATCCAGATGGTCTTGCAAACTTTTGGATGAATGCAGCTGCTTTCGGTATTGGTATACCATTATTAGCTGGGGTAGGAGGATCTTATGGGGGTTTTCAACTTTCAAAAAGTGCTGTCAAACCTTTGTTTAAAATGGGAGTGGATGCAACTATTCAGTATACCGTATCTGGAGATGTAGATTTGATTGATGTTGCTGCTAGCGGAGTAAATGGAAACTATAGTTTATATTCTAATCTTGGCGCTGCTGGTTTAGATTATTCTATAACAAGTGGTTATAGAGATGTTTTTGGTAATGGAGGCCAACCTCAAAAAAGTCTATGGGAAGCTAATTTAGATTTTGGAACTAGTTTTATACCATCTTTAAGTGGAAAAATGGCTTCTCCTGGAAATACTTTAGGACCAAATGGAGTGGATATTTTAGGTTCAGTTTTTAGTAATTTTATGGGAACTAAGATTAAAGAAGAATATGAAAATTAATTTGAGAAAGATTATTATTGGCATTTCAGGACTATTGTGTTTTACAATCATATTCCTTTTTATTTCTAGATGGGATACTAAACATAAGACTATTGAAATATATAGAAATGGTAAATATACTAAGGCTGTTTATAAAAAAAATATAACCCCTGCAAAAGGTGCAGTTACAGCTATTTGTTCTTTTATAGTCAACAATAAAGAGTATTTAAGTAAACCATCTTTAGCATCATTTCCTAATTCATCACCTACAATAGGTGAAAATTATTATATAATTTATAATTCGATGAATCCAGATGAATCAATATGTTTTCTAAATTTAGAAGTACCAGATTCTTTAAATAACTTAAGTGGGGAATTAAATAAAATACCTATAGAGAATTATCAAAAAAAGGTAGATTCTTTAATAATGGCTACGTTTCTTGGAGGAGTGAATAAATATTTTCCTCCTTATTACAGCAGAGAGGAAATAGAAAGGGTATTAAGAAAATAGAAATATAAAAAACTGTTGTAGACGTTGATACTGTTTATAATGTTTTGTGTTTTTAAATTTGGAGACTTTGTTTTATTATAAAAGATCTAAAAAGTTTGGTGTTGAAATGTACAACCATATAATAACTTCATTAGGGGTACATTTATGAATTCAAAAATTCAAGAAACAACAAAATGAAACATAGAAATAAAATAATTGGAATTTTTATAGTTGTTATTTTGACAATTTTTTTCTTGCTTAAAGATAAGAAGAAAAATATGGATTTTAAAACCTCTGGTCGCTATACGGTAGGTTATGTTAAAAAAATATTTGGAATGAAAGGGGGCATAGCGTGTGAATATGAAATATTAGTTAATGGGAGGTTATATAATCAATCAAATTACCTGAGAGGTTCTAATCCAAAAAAAGAAAAATATTTTGTCGTATTTAATCCCAAAAATCCTGCGGATAATCTTATTTTTTTAGAGATTCCTGTTCCTGACAGTTTAATAAATGAAATCCCAAAGAATGGATGGGAGAGGATACCAATAGAATATGAGCAAAAACTTTATGAGCAGGAATTTGAATAATTTTTTTTTAAAAGTAACAAATCAATTTAAATATTGTTTAGCTTAATTTTGTCCCTCTTTATTTCAACCAAATGATAAAGCCTCTTTGTAAATATACCTATGATGCTTTATACCGGCTAAAACAAGCCACGGGCAGAGAATTAAATGGTTTAGTACAATCTAATGATAGTGATTGCCCTATACAAAACCCGGTACCCGATACCGAAACCAATGCCTGTAGAAATTATACCTTAAATTACGATTATGATGAGTTAGGAAATATCCTGAAAATACAGCATATCGCGCAAGACGGGAACTGGACACGTAATTATTTTTACCCGAGCAATAGCAATAAATTAATAGGCCACACTAGTGGACAAACTGATTATACCTATGATGAAACTGGAAATATGCTGAGTATGCCGCACTTGGACAGCCTAAATTGGAATGAGGACAATATGCTTCTTGAAGCCGATTTAGGTGGAAGTGGCACAGCCTATTACCGTTATGATAGTAGCGGCAACCGGATAAGAAAAGTAATTGTAAACGGAAGTATTAAAAAAGAAAGGTTGTACGTTGGTGAATGGGAACTTTGGCAACAAAGTAGTTCTGGAACTGTACAAATAGAACGGGAAACTTTATCCATAAGCGATGACGAAAAAACGTTTTTACAATTAGAAACCTTAACGGTTGATAATGGGAACACTGTAACAACTCTCAATACCAACTGGCGTTACCAGTACGATGATCACTTGGGAAGTGCTAGTTTAGAGCTGGATGATAGTGCCGCAGTTATTTCTTATGAAGAATATTACCCATTTGGGGCAACTTCTTACCGCTCAGGGAAGAGCCAGAGCGAAGTAAAACTTAAAAGATATAGATACTGTGGTAAAGAACGAGATGCGGCCGAATGTTAAGAAAACAGCTGGGGGCTGTTTTTAATGTAGGAGCGAGACTGCCGCGTTGGGAGATTGTATTATTATGGGGCTAGATTTTATGCGGCTTGGATTGGAAAATTTATTTCTATAGATCCATTAGCAGAAAAGTTCCCGCAATTAACTCCTTATAATTATGCAGGGAATAAGCCCATAACCTATAAAGATTTACATGGTTTGCAAAGTAGTGGAGGGGATGTTGAGGTGAAAACCACTCCTAAACAAGAAGGTGAAAAATCTACAGAAACTGTAAGCTATATAAATGCGTTAGATGGAATTGAACAAGAAATCAGCAAAACGGTTTATTATCATTCCGGCTTTTTAGGTAAAGAAGATAATTATTCTGAAAAAGAATATAGGGAATTATTTAGACCTTTAATTAGAAGCATTGGACAAGGACAGGAAGATATGTGCATTTTGACCGATCTTGAAATAGCAGATGAAATGTATACAAAACTTTCTGATTGGGCAGAAGAAGCTTATAATTACTACGGAGGTCAAATTCCTCTAGCAAGAGGAAATGTAGATGCTATGGGTTATGATTCTCCTTTCTTTTTAATTGGAGGTTCGAGAAAGTTATTTAATTTAGCAACAGGAACAAGTTCAAAATCTACTAAAGGATTACTGATGTACCGAGCTGTAGATGTTACTGAGGAAACTATAATTAGGAATACAGGTAAATTCTCGCTACAAGAAGGCGGTTTAGAAGTAAAGTATTTTGCGAAATCTATTGATGATGCTAATTGGTACGGAAAAGCGTTGTATCCAAATGGTTATAAAGTAATAAAAGCAGAATTGCCAAATTCTATTAATTCAAGCCAATACTGGTATCCAAATATAGATATTGGAGCATATGTATTACCAAAAGAAATAATTCCTTATGTTACACCTAAATAGATAATCTATGTTTGATAAGAATAGAGAATACCATTATATTGCAGAAATGACTTTATCTAAAATAGAGTCAATTAAAAATTTATCACAGCCAAAAGATGATATAGTTGATTGGTTTTTTTTAAAAATAAATCAGTATCAATTTAGCTTTATATATAAAATTATAAATCCCGATAAATCTTATTATGAAAAACCGTTCAGCGCAAAATTATCTTTTAATGTGGAAAATAAATTTCTTAAGGAAGAATTAAAAAAAAATATGTTTTATACGATTTTAAGAGGTAATGAAAAAATAGGGGAAATACAAATAATTGAAAAAATTTAAATGCTTAAAATGATCTAGTGAGGAAGTATTAAAAAAAGAACGCTTATATATAAATGATTTTGAGCTATGGCAGCAAAGCACGAATGGAACAATAGAAATTGAAAGAGAAACTTTATCCATAAGGGATGATGAAAAAACTTTTCTACAGTTAGAAACGCTAACCATCGATAGTGGAAGCACAGTTTCAAGCCCATCTATCAACTGGCGTTACCAATATGATAACCACTTGGGAAGTGCTTGTTTGGAGCTGGATGACTCTGCTAATATTATTTCTTATGAAGAATATTATCCATTTGGAACATCAAGTTATCGCTCTGGTAAAAGCGAAAGCGAAGTCAAATTAAAGCGTTACCGGTATTGTGGGAAGGAACGTGATGCGGCCGAATGTTAAGAAAACAGCTGGGGGCTGTTTTTAATGTAGGAGCGAGACTGCCGCGTTGGGAGATTGTATTATTATGGAGCACGATATTATGCCGCTTGGATTGGAAGGTTTATTTCTATTGATCCTTTAGCGGAGAAATTCCCACAATTAACACCTTATAATTATGCGGGTAATAAACCGGTGACAGCTAAGGATTTGGAGGGCTTACAGAGTACAAAAGAAGATCAAGTTAACACTACAGACACAGACGAATCAACATATGAAAACAATAAAAGAATAAATGATTCTGATCGAAGGAACACAAAAGATTATGGTTCTTTTAAAGAAATTGACTTAGATTATGCAGAAAGAAAACTTAACAGTCTTGTAGATAAAGCCAGAGATAATGATTATGATTTTGCTGCAGATAATCTAGAACATTTTTTAGGTAATACTGGAGAAGAGCGAATTATACATAAAAATGAAGTTTTAGCTGATATCAATATGAGAAATTTAATCAGAGAAAATTTGAGAAAAATATGGGTTAATAAGATAACTCCTGACTCAGAAAATTTAGAAATTGGGGAAAGTAAAAGTTTTGATAATTATTATGTAGACTCTACAAATGCGTTATTATTTTCCGACAATTACTATGCTTCAGGAGGGTCTACTATTAAAACCACAGCCAAG
>NZ_VRLS01000073.1:0-5862 GCF_008017825.1 Mesonia sp. K4-1 | reverse complement strand
CCTTGTATCGTCCCTTCTCAACCAGCTTACGAGATGATCCCTAGTAGAAATGTAACTTTTAGTTTTAACCATATCGGTTATAAAGCAATTGAAGATTATGGCGATTCTAAATCTTTTTGTTTTGACGATCTGGGAGTGGAACCTGCAGGTAGGTTTTATGGTAAGGATTGTAATGTGCTAGGGGAGGTGCTGTTATCCCGGTATGAACTATACTTAAAAACGAAACGTAAAATCAAAACCCACGCCACTACCAACCTTAATGCGGAGGAATTGGAAGAGCGCTATGGTAATCGTGTTCGCAGTAGAATGCGAGAACTGTTTAATTTGATAGCTTTTGAAAAAAAAAGTAAAGACAAACGGGTATGATAAAACTTTCGGTACTTATCATATCGAGGACACAAATTTCTTTACCATTTTTATGGTAGCTCTTTCAACCAAAGGGTTTTCAAGCCTCTCAAATCGGAATCTGTACTTGCAATACAGATTTAACGCCTGTACCAATTGATGATTGGTATATAGAACCAAACTGTCCAGATTCAGTTCTTGAGCTTTTTCCAAAGCTTTATCCATTAATAACTGCCCGATCCTTAATCCCCGAAAACCTGGTTTCACTCCCATTTTTGCAAGCGTATATGCCTTGCCCGTAATCCGTTCCAAAGCAACGGAACCCACAATTTCATTTTCTATTGAAGCCAAATAAATATAGCCGTTTTTCTCCAGGATTTCTTTTCGAGGATTCTCAAAAAAGGATTTGTCATAGTCGGTGACCTCAAAATATCGGGTAAGCCATTGGTAATTTATTTCCCTAAAGGCATCCCTGTGAGAATCCTCATAAGGAATTATTTTTACGTTGGTCTTTTCTCTTTTCATATCAAAAATATTATTTTGCTTGTGGATGCTTTTTTATGAAACAATTTTAAGTTCCATCTTTATCCTGTTATCTTCTTTTTCAGCTTTCTTAAGCAAAAAGCCCAAATGCTCAAAAAAGCTTTTTTGATGGATTTCGCAGGTGACTTTAATTAGTTTCTTTTTCGGAAAACTCTGTTTGATGTGTTGAATTAAATGTTTTGTTACCCCTTGATTTCTATACTGTTCCAGCACAGCAATAGAATCGATTTTCATTCCATAATTTGTAATGTGTATAGCGATGAACCCTGTTGGCAAACCATTGAGACTGGCCAGAAAATAACTTGGTTTGCCTTCCATCACGTTTGGGTTAATTTCTTTGTCCGTCTGATGCGATAATAGTTCACGCTCTATGGCTTTGGCCAAATTTAGAGTAAATGAATTATCACATCTTTCGATGGTAAACTCCTTATCTTTGGACTGCTTTAAAATTTGGTCTGCTTTTTCATTGAGCCTTTCCAAAAGAGGTTTTTCATCCAGTCGCATCTCAACTTCAGTAAGGGCAATAAAAAGGTTATGTGGATTGGCTGTCACGTCAGAGAGGGTGCTTGCAATACTATCCCAATACGGCTTTAATTCGGTAACCATTTCCCGGCCTTTAGAGCTGAGCATAAGGTTTCGCTTTCGTTCATCCCGACTATCTTTCACGGAAGAAATAAGCCCATTTTTTTCAATTTCCTTTAATAAGCCAATGGCTGCGGGATGGCTTAATCCGATTTCCTTTGCCAGTTCCGTTACACTCAATTGGTTTGCTATGGACAGCACATAAATGGGGGGGAACCATTTGGTCTCAAAATTGATATCGTGTGCCTGATAAAATAAATTACCTGCATCCCTTAAGGTGTCCAATACATTTTGCAGCTTTGCCGCAATCGCCAATATTCCTGCTTTCTCTATCGTGTTCATATTATTTTTATAACCTAACAATGACTTTACCAACGGTATGACCGCTCGCTATTTGAGCGTGGGCATCCTCCATAGCATCAAATTCAATTATTTTTGAAATATGGGGTTTTAGAATCCCATCTTGCAAATAATCGGCGATTACCTTCATATCATTCTCATCGGATTTCACCGTGAATTTTAATCCTTTAATTCCATTTTTTGAGGCTTTTTCCGTGACTGCATCATTCTTGCCTGAGGGAATGGAAATAAGAACACCTCCCTTTTTTAGTAATGGAATGGAACGGTCTATGGTGTCCTCGCCTACCATATCCAGCACGATATCATAGTCTTTATGCTCTTTTTCCAACGCATCGGTCTTGTAATCGAGATGTTTGTCAGCACCTAGACCCAAAACGAATTCTTTATTTTTTTCAGAGGAGGTTCCCGCCACATAAGCACCCAGATGTTTTGCAATCTGAACGGCAAAATGCCCTACACCGCCGGAAGCAGCGTGAATCAGAATTTTTTGTCCGGATTTCAATTCTCCGAGATGAGCCAAAGATTGATAAGCCGTTAAAGCAGCCAAGCTTGTTGCGGCAGTCTCAAAATGGGAACGGTTTGAAGGTTTTTTTACTAAATCTGTAGCGGGACAAGCTACATATTCGGCATAGCTTTTTCCGTGTCCGGGAAAGTTTATAAGTCCAAAAACTTCGTCGCCTTCATCTAACTTTTCCGAACGGGACTGGGTTACCACCCCCGAAAGTTCCCAACCTAAAATAAGTGGATCCTCTTCTTGTAGCATAGGATAGATTCCCTTTCCTTTTTTTGTCTTTAAATCTATGGGGTTTATACCGATAGCTTTTGTCTGCACAAGCACTTCACCTTCCTTTAATTGTGGCAGTGGAAGTTCAGTATATTTAAGCTGATTGGCATTTCCGTTTTTCGATAAGATTATTGCTCTCATAATATTTTATTTACGCTGAGGAATATGTGCTATTCCTGAAATTTCGACCGAAGCTCCAAGTGGGAGATCCAGTACGGCGATACACGTCCTTGTAGGAAATTCATCCTTAAAATAAGTGCTGTAGATCGTATTGAAAGCTTCGTAGTCCTTCATACTTTTTAAATAGACGATAACACTTACCAGATTGATAAAATCTCCATCATTATTATTCAGTTGTATTTTTAGGTTTTCCTTCATTTATTTTGCCTCATTTTCAAAACTATCATTGGACAATTTTAAAGTTTGCGGATTAATCCCAACCTGGCCGGAAATATAAACGGTATTTTCTATTCGTAACGATGGGCTTAAAGGTGCTTTGTTTTGCATTTTGTCAAGATTTTAAAGGATTCTGAACTAATATGGGTGCCCAAAAATTTAGGCAAGCTTTTTCAATACCGCTACCCAGTTATCCATAAACGTATTCCGTTTTTCCTCCGAAAGCAGTTCAATGGAAAGAAATGGGTTTAGATCTTCCAATTCGACCAGAAGCAGGGAACCATCTTTCATTCTACAGGCATCCACTCGGGTAATTCCCGTTTTGATGTTGTTCCACTGTATAAACTGCTTGGCAAACTCCAAATCTTTAGAGGTTGCTTCGTATTCCTGAAGATCCCAGCGCTTTTCCTTGTGTGGCGCATACAATGCATATTGAAATTTGTCATCCAAATAGTAAAAAGAAACCTCATATTCAAAATCCAAAAAGGGCTGTATGAGTTTTTCCTCGGGCTTTGCTTTTAATAATTCTTCCTTGGTCAAAATTTCCATTCCTATGGAATCGGCCCCATTCTTTATCTTCACCATATACTTCTCGGGATTCCCAAGGGCATCAATGTTTGAAATATCATCTAAGGTAGGGATAACGGGGTATTGAGTATCCATCAAATCCAGTAAATATTGTTTTCCCTTGATATCTGCCTTACCGTCAAAGGAATTGAATATGTTGGTGTTTTCTTTTTTCACTGTATCCACAAAACGGTCAAAATAGTCCTGATAACCGATAACCGCTCCGGTATTCCTAAAGACGACAAGGTCTGCCTTGTCTAGCAATGCAATCGCCTGTTGTGGGTTTGCTATAAGGATATTGAAATATTCCCTTAGTCTTGAGGTAATAAATAGATCTTCTTCATAGTAATTTCTCCCGTTCGCTTTGAAATAAAGATCCGTCAAATATAATATTGTTTTCATAGCTAAAGTTTTTTACGTTCAAATTTACGTAAAATTATACATATATTTAAAGAATAAGTATAAAATTAATCTAGCACCATTCTATTATAGGTGTTTGACAGGGTTGATAGATCATTTTATGACAGTAAAGACCAAGATTAAGAACGGGATATGAACGAATTTTATCCAGCTATGTTACCTGCAAATCAAACATAAAATAAAGACTCACGCTACGATAAACCTACACGTTAATAAACCTGAAGAAAGCTACGATAACCGTGTTCACAGTAGAATGCGAGAACTATTTAATTTGATAACTTTTGAAAAAAAACACTAGGGATAAAAGAAAATAAGGATACCTAGATGCTTTTAAATAAGGAGGTGAGGATTTCTTTAATGATTTCCATTACGGCCATACATAGTTCTTTCATAATTCAATGTTTAGAGGGATATAGGTTTGTTTTATTGAAGCGTACTTTTGGGAATCAATACAAAAGTTTGAAGTCTTATTATATCTTAAATTGAAATTCCAAAGATGAAATAATCTCTTCCGTTACTCAGCAAAAATACAAAACTGACGTTTTTGAGCACTGCTTTCATTTTCCGTTTTTGGATTATCAACACCTTCCCTCTATCTATTCATAATATTTACTATCAAATGAAATTAAAATACAACAATAAAAGTGTATAATTATTTTATTTACAAATAATTGATATTCAAATATTTGAGTTCTAATATATGTAGTTTTATCATAGCAAAACAATACAATATTAAAACCATTACTTTATGAAAAAATCAATATGCTTGGCAACGTTTCTTTCGTTGTTTACCCCATCAGTTTTCGCTCAAATTGGAGGTATTGAAAATTCTGTTAATGATGTTTCCGATACCATACGTACTGTTTTTCCCATTATTCTCGGAGTGATTTTTCTAGTAGGATTTCTTTTTAATGCGGGTCACTTCTTCGGTGAGAACGCTGACCTAAAAAAAGGGATCACCCGAGTTCTCGTGTTCGTATTAATTGCGGGAGCGGTAGTAGGCATCTTTACCTATCTCATTGGTATTGTGGTTTAATGATCAAGAATTTTAAAGTTCAAATTTTAGGTATGAAAAATTTTATAGTATACAAAGATATCAGGAAAAGAGCCGTCATTTTTGGGCTGCCCATTTCCTTATTTGCCCTGATGATGATCTCTATAGTGACCTCTCTCTTGGTCATCATCTTCTCTTTTAGTTTTGGAGTTATTATAGGAGTAATTTCTATGAATGTTGGCCTGTATGTGTCATTGATACGCATAACAGGCAATCCCCATTTTTTTACATGGCAGAAAACCTTTCCAAAAATGATTAGCAATAAAAGAAATTCTGGACTCGACTATGAATAAAATTAACTTCACCTCATTTAACCCAATTATAGATATTCAGGACAATATCCTATTTGCCAATAATGGTAACGTAATCCTATGCTATGAAGTTAAGTTACCCGAAATCTATTCCCTTTCTGAAAAGGACTTCAGTGACATCCATGGGGCTTGGTTCCAAGCACTCAAATCTCTACCTATTGGAACCGTGGTACATAAACAGGATGTCTACCTGAAAAAAGAATATACCTCGAACGAATTGCCCGATCATACTTTTTTAGAAAAAGCCACCCATGATCATTTTAAAGGAAGGGAATATATGGAACACCGATGCTATCTCTTTTTTATCCTGACCAAGAACAAAGCACTCAACAATTCTAAATATGTAAACCCATTTAAAAAGGTTTCTAAAAGCATGGTAAGGGAAATGGATGATGTGGTAAAAAGTTTTATAAGTGCGGTAAGGGATTCGATTTCTTTTATCAATAATAGTCGAAAAATTCAAATAAACTCAGTGCTCTCTAAGGAGATAGAACAATTAA
>NZ_VRLS01000058.1:0-5928 GCF_008017825.1 Mesonia sp. K4-1 | reverse complement strand
ACCATGCCAATTCCAGGGAATACTCCATTGGTGGATGGAACTACTTATTACGTTACCCAGACGATATTAGGATGTGAGAGTTCAACTATAGCAGTGACTCCAGTAGAGTTTAATTGTTCTGCTATGGGTGTTTCTCAAGCACAAGATGTTACTATATGTGCTCCAGGTGGAAATACAAGTTTAAGCGCTCAAAGTTCAGGTATAGGATATGATATTTTTTGGTATGATGCGGCAACAGGAGGAAATGTAGTAGCGACTGGAAGTAACCCAGTTGTAAATGTAACTCAAACTACCTCTTTTTGGGCTAGCGAGGTTTACTTAGGAAGTGGTGTATCAGCTGGTCCTATTGCAAATACATATTGTATTCCAACAAGTAAAAACTGTTCGGTAGGTGATGATATGGATGATTTTTCGATGCCAACTGCAGGAATTCAGCATACTGGAACAGGTTGTTCAGCTAACTCTTATGGAGATTATACGACAGATCCATCTTTAGTGGGGAATATGACCATAGGAAGTACTTATAATTTTGATATAACTCATAATTTTAGCAATCAATATGTTAAGATTTGGATAGATTTAGATCAAAGTGGAAGTTTTGATGCAAGTGAGCTTCTGTTTACTTCTACTTCAGGTTCAGGCAATACGGTTGGGTCAATTACTATTCCTAGTGGTTTATCTGGAGCTACTGTGATGAGGGTGATGGATCGATATGCGGGAACTCCTGTCGATGCGTGTGATGCAGGCGGGACGTATGGGGAAACTCATGATTATAAAGTAATTATTGGGACAATTTTATGTGAAAGTACTAGAGAAGAAGTAGTGGTTACGATAAACGATCAGCCAACTGTTGCACCTAGTGGTGATGCTATTCAGAAGCTTTGTACTGGAGCAACTGTAGCAGATTTATCAGCTACTGGAACAAATATTCAATGGTATAGTTCAGCTTCAGGGAATGCATCTTTAGCGCCTAATGAGTATTTAATTGATGGCGGAGTTTATTATGCTTCTCAAACGATAGATGCTTGTGAAAGTGATAATCGATTGGAAGTTACAGTAGAAGTAAAAGACGTAGCAGATGTACCTGTAGCGTCAATTAACCAATCTTTTGTTGCAGGAGAAACAGTTGAAAATATAGATGTTCAAGGAGATAATCTTATTTGGTATACAAGTACAGATGGATTAATATTTACAGTGATAGATCCTTCGCAAGTAAATCTTATAGATCAGGGAGTTTATTATGTATCTCAAACTCCAAACGGTCTTTGTGAAAGTGAAAAATTAGCGATAACTGTGCATAGAGTATTAGGGTTAGATAATCCGTTATTTGCAGGACTTAATTATTATCCGAATCCTATGCGAAACCAAGTAACGGTTGAAAACTTTAGCACTATAGAGCGTGTGGAGTTATACAGTATGCTAGGTCAAAAAGTAATAGATCATAAATCTAATCAAAGAAAGCTTAGTTTGAATGTGGAAAGATTAGCAGCAGGACCTTACTTTATGAAAGTTACAGTAGATGGTAAGTCTGCAATGATTAAAGTGGTAAAGGAGTGATGAATTAGGTGAATAAATATTAAAGCCAGACAATAAATTGTCTGGCTTTTTTTATCTATTATTTTATAAACCTTTTAAAATAAATTAATAAGGAAAGAAACATATGATATAGACTCTAAATTAAAAAAAGTTAGGTTTTTGATGATCCAGAGTAGGTATTTTCATGAAAAGAAAAATGAGAGATTTTTATTGTTATTTGATGTAATTTTGGTTTTTATTTCATTTAAGAGGGGGAAGAGCTTTATTTTTGGATAGTAGCTCGCTAATAGTTAGTCAGATTTACGTGTATGTTATGAATTTAACAATTTTATCTCTTTATTGATTTTTTAAGGAATAATAAGGCTTGTTGATAAATTTGATTTTCTTGATTTTTATTTCATATGTTTATGTGAAAAAAAAGTCATATATTTGAAAGAATTGTTAAGAAATTATTAAAATAAACCATAAATTTAAACCCAAAACCATATGAAAAAAAAATACTTATTGGCGTTATTCGCCTTTGTTTTATTAACCCCCATACTTACGGCGCAAAATTGTAGTACGTTAGCTATAACAAATACGGTCGATGGATCTGTTTGTGGGGAAGGATCTGTAACATTAGGGGCTACTGCGAGTGGCACGGGAGATGGTGTTGTTTGGTATGATGCGGCTACTGCTGGAAATGTAGTTGGTTCAGGGGCAAGTTTTCAAACGCCTGTATTAAATTCTACAACTTCTTATTGGGCTACAGAAGCCTTGTATACTGGAGTTCCAATTGTAGGTGACGCTGAAACGGTATTTACTGTAGGTTCCTCAAACAGTTTAAGTGGTGTTGGAAGTACGATAACATTTGCTGTTCGTAATAATAATTCTAGTGCTGTAACAATTACAGATTTAGATAATTATATGCCAGCAAATACGACTAGGGAGCATGAGTTGTGGTATCATGCAACTGATTTGACAGGCCCGCCATCTGGAATTAGTGTTGGTAATGGTTGGGTTTTGGCTACGCCTGCTCAGACTTCTACAAGTGCATCGACTGATGGCTTGTCAAATATATTTAGTAATACATCTATTTCTATACCTGGTAATACTACCTATCGCTTCGCGTTGGTAATGACAGCAAATGTGAGTGGGTCTACAACATTTTATTATTGGGGTAATACTTCTACTCCAGCTGCTCCAAATAATTTTTCAGTTAGTGGGGTTGATTTGTTAGTTGGTGATAACAAACTAGGAGGGACTCAAAATGTTGGTTATAGCGGGACGTCTACTAGTCCTACAGCTAATAATCCAAGAGCGTTTTATGGAAAAATTTATTTCGAATCAATTACGATTCAATGTGAGTCTACTCCGCGAGTAGAGGTTGTGGCTACTGTAAATAATGCCGGTGATATCGTGGTGAATTCACTTCCTTATACAGATACAGATGATACGGCAAACTTTGCTAATAATTATGTAGGAGCTCCAGGAGTCGATTGTGGAACCACTGATAATTATTTAGATGGAAATGATGTTATTTATGAGTATACTGCTACTGCAGATTTTATCATGAATGCAGAATTGACAAATATAGTTGATGGAGAAACTAGTTTGTATGTTTATGATAGTTGTGCAGATATAGGAACAAGTTGTTTAGCTGGTACAGTTAATGCTACTGCAGGTGATCATAGTGTAGATTTTTCTGTTGTTAATGGTCAAACATATTATATTTTAATATCAAGTACTTCAAGTACTAACACTTTTCCGTATACTTTTAATTTAGATGGGTATTTGTGTGCAAATTATCCTGCGCCTACTACGAGTGTAGCTACTCCAGACTTTATAGATGGTCAAGCTTTACTTGATTTGACTGTTTCAGGGGCTAATTTAACTTGGTATAGTGATGCAGCATTAACAAATGTTATCCCTGATACTACTTTAATGGTCGATAATACTACTTATTATGTGACACAAACATTTGATACGTGTGAAAGTCCGGCCTTGTCAATAACTCCTGGTGAGGTTTTATGTAGTGTGCTTTCTGTGTCTTCTTCTCAGGGAGATTCTGTATGTGGAGAAGGATCTGTTACTTTAGAAGCACAAGGTGCTGAAGCGGTTGTGAATACAAGTGTTTGGTGGTTTGATACAGCTACAGGTGGAACCGTTATAGGTAAAGGAAATGTATTTGAAACTCCAATTATTTCACAAACAACATCTTTTTGGGCAACCGAAGTAGTTACCGAAGGTTCATTGTTGACAGGTCAAGGAGAAACTAATCCTACAGGAACTTTGTCTACAACTACAAATGGAGGTATTGTGTTAGATGTTACACAGCAAATGACATTAGTAGATGCAGAAGTTTTTAGTACCTCTTCTGCTGGTGGACTTTTAGAAGTAGAGTTAAGAGATATGAATAACGGTAATGCTACAGTTGCTTCAGCTACGATGAGCATGCCGGCAGGAGGTACATCTGCATCACCTATTGCTGTAACGGTACCTTTAAACTTTAATATTAGTCCTGGTCAATATAGATTAGTGAAGGTTTCAGGTCCTACATTTAAATATCAATCAGGAAGTTTCCCAGATCCATTAGGAACATTTGGTTCTGTAACCGGAGGGGCAACTACTACAGGTACCTCATCATTAAACTATGTGTTTTATAATTTAACTGTAGGGAATGAGGTTGCAATATGTGAGTCTTCTCCTAGAACAGAAGTAATTGCTACTGTGAATAATGTAGCGGATATTGTGACAACGAATCCATTACCTTATGTAAATACAAATAGTACAGGTAATTATGCTAATAATTATGCAGGTGTTCCTGGTACAGATTGTGACGCTACAGGAAACTACCTTGATGGTAATGATGTAGTATATGAATATACTCCTGATGGTGACAAAGTTGTTAAAATTGGACTTTCTAATCTTGTAGGAAGCGATGCTGGGATATTTATATATGATAATTGTAACGAAATTGGAGATACTTGTTTAGCTGGTGCAGCTAATATTGGATCTTCATCAGATTTCGCAATTGATGAATTTACAGTATATCAAAGTGAAACTTATTATATTGTTGTTTCAGGAAATGGAGATGCTGCTTCCATAGATTATACTTTAACAATTGAGGAAGCTATTATCAATTGTAATGATTATACGGCTGGACCAGAAGTAGATGATCCAGAATTTTTTAATCCTGGCCAGACATTAGATGATTTGGATATAACCGGAGGTAATTTAATTTTTTATTCAGATGCAACTGGAACTACGGTTCTACCAGGTACAACACCTGCAGTAGATGGTACAGTTTATTATGTTTCACAAACTTTAAATGGTTGCTTGAGTGCTATAGTTTCAGTAAATGCAGAGGAGATCGTTTGTAGTAATTTAGATATTACATCTACAGTAGGGGATACAGTTCCTTGTGTAGGTTCTGCAACACTAACTGCCACAGCTTCAGGAAGCGGAACAGATGTGTATTGGTATGCAAATCAGACTGGGGGTAATCCAATTGGTTATGGGGCTACTTATTCAACAGATGTAATTACTTCAACTACATCATATTGGGTTTCTGAAGTAATTGCAGATGGAACAACAACTTCAGGGAGTGCAAAACTTGCCCCGCTTTCAACTAGTACGGATTTTGGAGGGGCTAATTATGGATTAGAATTTGAAGCTTATCAGCAATTTACCTTAGTAGATTTAGAGATATATCCAGATGGAGAGGCAGGTACTTTTGATATTGAGTTAGTGGATGATGCTTCAGGAAGTGTATTAAATACTGTTGCAGTAACTGTTCCGAATATGGACGGGGCTACTCCTTTTGTTGTTACGCTAAACTTTGATATTCAGCCTGGTGTATATAGAATAAGACAACAGGGCACAATAGATATGACGAGAGATTCATCTGGAAATTCATATCCATATGCAATTGGGCCAAATGCTATTTTAGGGGAAGTGTTAAGTGGTTCTTATGGTACAACAGGAACTAATTCTACTTCCTATTACTATTTTTATAATTGGACAGTAACTACTGGTAATTTAATATGTGAGTCTCCTAGAGAAGAAGTGGTGGCTACTGTTGATACTAATGGAGATATTCAGGTTACAACTTTACCTTATAATGATAGTAATAATAACACTTCTAATTATGGAAATCCTTACGAAGGTGCTCCAGGAACAGGTTGTAATACTACAGAGAATTACCTTAACGGTAATGATGTAGTATATAAGTTTACTGCACCAAATACCGAGTTAGTAGATATTTTAATGTCCGATCTTACTGGTTTCTATGCTTCAGTATTTGTATACGATAATTGTGGAGCATTGTTAAACTCTTGTTTAGCAGGAGCAGTGGCAGGTCCTAGTGATGATGATTTTGGAATAGAAGATTTTTCAGTAACGGCAGGTGAA
>NZ_VRLS01000056.1:0-5959 GCF_008017825.1 Mesonia sp. K4-1 | reverse complement strand
CCTTGTATCGTCCCTTCTCAACCAGCTTACGAGATGATCCCTAGTAGAAATGTAACTTTTAGTTTTAACCATATCGGCTATAAAGCAATTACAGATTACGGTGATTCCAAATCTTTTTGTTTTGACGATCTGGGAGTGGAACCTGCAGGTAGGTTTTATGGAAAGGATTGTAATGTGCTAGGGGAAGTGCTTTTGTCCCGTTATGACCTATACTTAAAAACGAAACGTAAAATAAAAACCCACGCCACTACCAACCTTAATGCGGAGGAATTGGAAGAACGTTACGGTAATCGTGTTCGTAGCCGGATGCGGGAACTGTTTAACTTGATTGCTTTTGAAAAAACAAGCAATGACAAACGGATATAATAAAATAAAATCTGAGGATATATCGTATTTACGGTAAAACTAACTTCTTTACCATTTTTATAGTTGCTCTCTCAACCAAAGGGTTTTCAAACCTCTCAAACCGAAAACCGTATTTGCTATACAAATTTAACGCCTGAACCAATTGATGATTGGTATATAAAACCAAGCTCTCTAAGTTCAGTTCTTCAGCTTTTTCCACGGCTTTATCCATTAATAACTGCCCGATCCTTAATCCCTGAAATCCTGATTTAACCCCCATTTTTGCCAAGGTATATTCTTTGTCTGTAATCCGTTCCAAAGCGACGGAGCCCACGATTTCATTTTCAAGGGAAGCCAAGAAAATGTAACCTTTTTTCTCCAAGATTTCTTTTCGTGGGTTCTCAAAAAAGGGTTGGTCATATTCAGTGACTTCAAAATACTGGGTAAGCCACTGGTAATTTATATCCCTAAAGGCATCCCTGTAAGAATCCTCATAAGGAATTATTTTTACGCTCTTCTTTTCTTGTTCCATATTAAAAATATTCTTTTGCTTGTGGATGCTTCTGTATTAAACAATTTTAAG
The DNA here is from genome assembly GCF_008017825.1 of Mesonia sp. K4-1. Classification (NCBI taxonomy): domain Bacteria; kingdom Pseudomonadati; phylum Bacteroidota; class Flavobacteriia; order Flavobacteriales; family Flavobacteriaceae; genus Mesonia; species Mesonia sp. K4-1. The sequence goes on along the minus strand of NZ_VRLS01000056.1, from coordinate 5,031 downwards.
TTCCATCGTTATCCTGTTATGTTCTTTTTCAGCTTTCTTGAGCACAAAGCCCAAATGCTCAAAAAAGCTTTTTTGATGGATTTCGCAAGTGGCCTTAATTAATTTCATTGATGGGTAACTCTGTTTGATATATTGAATTAAATGCCTTGCTATTCCTTGATTTCTATGCTGTTCCAACACGGCAATAGAGTCCATTTCAACTTCATTACCCTTTACGTAAATAGCGGCATACCCCGCCGGTAAACCATTGACACTGGCTAGGAAATACGTAGGGTTGCTTTCCCAAACATCCAGATTAATTTCTTCGTCAACCGGATAAGAAAATAGTTCACGGCGTATGGCTTTCGCTAAGTTTAGAGCAAATGAATTATCACATTTTTCGATGGTAAACTCCCTATCTTTGGACTGCTTTAAAATTTGGTCTGCTTTTTCATTGAGCCTTTCTAAAAGGGGTTTTTCATCCAGTCGCATCTCAACTTCAGTAAGGGAGATAAAAAGGTTATGAGGATTGGCTGTCACGTCAGAGAGGGTGCTGGCAATACTATCCCAATACGGCTTTAATTCAGACACCATTTCACGTCCTTTAGGGCTGAGCATCAGGTTGCGCTTTCGTTCATCCCTACTATCCTTAACGGAAGAAATAAGCCCATTTTTTTCAATTTCTTTTAATAAGCCTATCGCTGCGGGATGGCTTAATCCAATTTCCTTTGCCAGTTCCGTTACACTCAATTGATTGACTATTGAAAGCACGTATATGGGAGGAAACCATTTGGTCTCAAAATTGATATTGTGTGCCTGATAAAATAAATTACCTGCATCCCTTAAGGTGTCCAATACATTTTGGAGCTTTGCCGCAATCGACAATATTCCTGCTTTCTCTATCGTGTTCATATTATTTTTATAACCTAACAATTACTTTACCAACGGTATGACCGCTCGCTATTTGAGCGTGGGCTTCTTCCATAGCATCAAATTCAATTATTTTTGAAATATGGGGTTTTAGAATCCCTTGTTGTAAATAATCGGCTATTACCTTAATATCATCCTCATCGGATTTTACTGTAAATTTTAAACCTTTAATTCCATTTTTACTTGCTTTATCCGTGACTGCATCATTCTTGCCAGATGGAATAGAAATAAGAACACCTTCCTTTTTTATTAATGGAATGGAACGGTCTATGGTATTCCCGCCTACCATATCCAGCACCATATCATAGTCCTTATGCTCTTTATCCAACGCATTGGTCTTGTAATCGAGATGTTTGTCAGCACCTAGACCCAAAACGAATTCCCTGTTTTTTTCAGAGGAAGTTCCCACCACAAAGGCACCCAGATGTTTTGCTATCTGAACCGCAAAATGCCCTACACCGCCGGAAGCAGCGTGAATCAGGATTTTTTGCCCGGATTTTAATCCTCCGAGATGAACCAATGATTGATAAGCCGTCAAAGCTGCCAGACTTGTCGCTGCAGCTTCAAAATGCGAAGGATTTGAAGGCTTTATTGCTAAATGAGCAGCGGGACAAGCTACATACTCGGCATAGGTTTTCCCGTGTCCGGGAAAGTTTACGAGTCCAAACACCTCGTCGCCTTCGGCAAACTTTTCTGAACGGGACTGGGTCACCACTCCCGAAAGTTCCCAACCTAAAATAAGTGGATTCTCTTCTTGTAGCATAAGATAGATCCCCTTTTCGTTTTTTGTCTTTAAATCTATGGGGTTTATGCCGATAGCTTTGGTCTGCACAAGCACTTCGCATTCCTTTAACTGGGGCAATGGAAGTTCAGTATAGTTAAGCTGATTGACATTTCCATCTATCTTTAAAACAATTGCTCTCATAACATTTTACTCGATAATAGAGATTTATAAGCTCCGACGCTTGCGTCGAAATCTAATAGTAAGTTTCCTTTGAATGCCTTGTAGGCTTGCCCCGAGTTAGTTTACTTACGCTGAGGAATGTATGCTATTCCTGAAATTTCTACGGAAGCCCCGAGTGGCAGATCCAATACGGCGATACACGTCCGGGTTGGAAATTTATCTTCAAAATAAGTGCTGTAAACAGTGTTGAAGGTGTCATAGTCATTCATACTTTTTAAATACGCAATGACACTTACCAAATTATTAAAACCTCCACCATTGTTTTCCAATTGCAGTTTTAGATTGTCCATCATTTGCTTTACCTCATTTTCAAAACTATCATTGGACAATTTTGAGGTTTGCGGGTTAATGCCAACCTGTCCTGAAATATAAACAGTGTTTTCTATTCGTAATGACGGACTTAAAGGTGCTTTGTTTTTCATTTTTTCAAGATTTTAAAGAGTTCTGAACTAATTCTGGAGACTAAAAATTTAGGCATTCTTTTTCAATACCGCTACCCAGTTATCCATAAATACATTCCGCTTTTCTTCCGAAAGCAGTTCAATGGAAAGAAATGGATTTAAATCTTCCAATTCGACCAGAAGCAGGGAACCATCTTTCATTCTACAGGCATCCACTCGGGTAATTCCCGTTTTGATGTTGTTCCACTGTATGAACTGTTTGGCAAACTCCAAATCTTCTGGGGTTGCTTCGTATTCCTGAAGATCCCAGCGCTTATCCTTTTGTGGGGCATATAATGCATATTGAAATTTGTCATCCAAATAGTAAAAGGAAACCTCATATTCAAAATCCAAAAACGGCTGGATGAGTTTTTCCTTGGGATTTGTCTTTAACAGTTCTTCCTTGGTCAAAATCTCCATCCCGATGGAATCGGCCCCGTTCTTTATCTTTACTATATACTTCTCGGGATTACCAAGGGCATCGATGTTTGAGATATCCTCTACGGTAGGGATAACGGGATGTTCAGTATCCATCAAATCCAATAAATATTGTTTTCCCTTGATATCGGCCTTACCGTCAAAGGAATTGAATATGTTGGTGTTTTCCTTTTTCACCGTATCCACAAAACGGTCAAAATAGTCCTGATACCCGATTACTGCCCCGGTATTCCTAAAGACGACCAGGTCTGCCTTGTCCACCAATGCAATTGCCTGTTGGGGATTCCCGATCAGGATATTGAAATGCTCCCTTAGTTTAGAGGTGATAAACAGATCTTCTTCATAGTAATTTCTCCCGTTCGCTTTGAAATAAAGATCCGTCAAATACAATATTGTTTTCATAGCTAAAATTATTTACGTGTAAATTTACGTAAATAATTACATATATTAAAAAAAATATAAAATTAATGTAGCATCATTCTATTATAGTTATTTAGCTGGGTTGATAGATCATTATATGACAGAAATGATCAAGATTAAGAACTGGATATGAAGGAATTTTATCCAGCTATGTTAACTGCAAATCAAACAAAAATAAAGACTCACGCTAAGATAAACCTAAACGTTAATAAACCTGAAGAACGCTACGGTAACCGTGTACGCAGTAGAATGCGGGAACTGTTTAATTTGATAGCTTTTGAAAAAAAACACTAAGGATAAAAGAAAATAGAATACCTAGATGCTTTTAAATAAGGCGGAGATGATTTCTTTGATGATTTCCATTACGGCCATAAATAGTTCTTTCATAATTCAATGTTTAGAGTGATATAGGTTTTTTTTATTGATGCGTACTTTTGGGAATCAATACAAAAGTTTGAAGTCTTATTATATCTTAAATTGAAATTCCAAAGATGAAATAATCTCTTCCGTTACTCAGCAAAAATACAAAACTGACGTTTTTAAGCACTGCTTTCATTTTCCGTTTTTGGGTTATCAACACCTTCCATCTTTCCATTCATAATATTTGCTGCCAAATGAAATTAAAATACTACAATAAGAGCGTATAATTATTTTACTCACAAATAATTGATAATCAAATATTTGAGTTCTAATATATGTAGTTTTACCATAGCAAAACAACACAATATTAAAACTATTAGGTTATGAAAAAATCAATATGCTTGGCAACGTTTCTTTCGTTGTTTACCCCATCAGTTTTCGCTCAAATAGGAGGGATTGAAAATTCTGTGAATGATGTTTCCGATACCATACGTACTGTTTTTCCCATTATTCTCGGAGTTATTTTTCTAGTAGGTTTTCTTTTTAATGCGGGTCACTTCTTCGGTGAGAACGCTGACCTGAAAAAAGGCATCACCCGAGTGCTCGTATTCGTATTAATTGCGGGAGCGGTTGTGGGCATCTTTACCTACCTCATTGGTATTGTGGTTTAATGATCAAGAATTTTAAAGTTTAAATTTTGGGTATGAAAAAATTTATAGTATACAAAGATATCAGGAAAAGAGCCATCATTTTTGGGCTGCCCATTTCCTTATTTGCCTTGATGATGATTTCCATAGTGACTTCTCTCTTAGTCATCATCTTCTCTTTTAGTTTTGGGGTTATCATAGGAATAATTTCTATGAATGTTGGCCTGTATGTGACATTGATACGCATAACAGGCAATCCCCATTTTTTTACTTGGCAAAAAACCTTTCCAAAAATGATTAGCAATAGAAGAAATTCTGGACTCGACTATGAATAAAATTAACTTCACCTCATTTAACCCAATTATAGATATTCAGGACAATATCCTATTTGCCAATAATGGAAACGTAGTGCTATGCTATGAAGTCAAGTTGCCCGAAATCTATTCCCTTTCTGAAAAGGACTTCAGTGACATGCATGGGGCTTGGTTCCAAGCACTCAAATCTCTACCTATTGGAACCGTGGTACATAAACAAGATCTCTATAGGAAAAAAGAATATACCTCGGACGAATTGCCCAATCATACTTTTTTAGAAAAAGCAACCCATGATCATTTTAAAGGAAGGGAATATATGGAACACCGATGCTATATCTTTTTTATCCTGACCAAGAACAAAGCGCTCAACAATTCCAAATATGTAAATCCATTTAAAAAGGTTTCCAAAAACAGGATAAGGGAAATGGATGATGTGGTAAAAAGTTTTATAGGTGCGGTAAAGGATTCGATTTCTTTTATCAATAATAGTCGAAAAATTCAAATAAACTCAATGCTCCCTAAGGAGATAGAACAATTAA
>NZ_VRLS01000003.1:0-6775 GCF_008017825.1 Mesonia sp. K4-1 | reverse complement strand
ACTCTGATGGACCTACCATCATCTTATTTACAGCATTCAACCCTTTTATTGCCATGGTTGATTCTTGGCACACTATGAATAGTTGCGGTTTTGTGTGCGAGGAATTTCCGAAGGAAATTCAGACGTAACAAAAATGCAACGACCTTTGGTTAAGCACTAATTTAGCAATTTTTTATACACGTTGTTGTGTGTAGTTATTTATTCATTGATTTGTCAACAAAATCAACTGCTTCTTTTATTTCTATTGTAAATACTCCGCCTTTTTCGCTGTCAAATGCTTCTTTCCATTGTAGGTAACCATCCATAAAATCGGGTAATTTATCGGTCGTACTTTCCAATTCAGTCAAACTTTTTATAGTAGTTTCTTTGTCAAATGGTAAGTGTCCTATTTCTTTGGAAATTCCGCCTTCAATATGTTCGTTTTTAATTTTTAGACCGTTAACAGCAATATGAACTATTTGACCTCTTTTTCCATAATCCTCAACTTTTAAAATCACGACTCTGGATTTTTCTTCTCCTTTTCGAGTATTATATTTCCAAATTTGTCCGCTTTTTAGTTCAGTAGTATTCTGAATTTCAGTTTTCTTGTCTTGTCCGAATAAACCAAAAAAAGAGAATAATATAATCATAGGATAAAGTTTAAAGGTTTGTTTCATTTTGTCTTGGACGTTTTCTTTAATTACACACAACGGTCTTGTATAATTACCCAGCTAAGGGAATTTGGAGAATAAAGATAGTAAAAAGAACTGACTTTGACGCGTGAGCGTCTGTGTCCGCAGGACACAAAACCTTAGTTGGAATTATACGTTGTTATGTACCGTTTTTATTTTTCTTTTAATGAGAATTCCAAATGTTCCAATCTTTTGGTTTCTATAATTTTAGAAATGTTATCTAAATTTCCAATATTTAATTTTAAAGGTTTACTACCTGAATTACGTGTAACTATTCTAAATTCATTTTGATAGGAATGTTCTTTTTTTTTATGAAATAATGATAATGGACCACTAAATTTTTTATGATCATAATAAGTAACAGCTTTTGCATTAAATTTTAATTGATTTTCTTTAAAAGTATTTTCTATTCTTTTCATAAATTCCATTGGTTTATGTATGAATAAAAAATGAGACCCAAATTCTTTCATTTTTATTGAGATTTTAAATTTTTTGTTATTATTAATCTCAGATTTTTTAATACAGTACATTGAATAAAGGTTTCCAGCACTTAAATCTTTATAGAGTTTCACTAATTTTTTTGGTTTGTGATCAGATATTTTTCCAGTTTTAGTATCTGTTATTTTAATTCTATATTTTGATGGATTTGAAAAATTTTCTAATCCGATTAAACTTTCATAATTATCTCCCCTAAAATTATTTTTTTCGTCTTTTTCAAACTTTTCGAATGGATTTAAAAATATAGTTCCATTTTCAAAGAGATCTTTTATATTTTTTTCAGATCCGAATTTTAATAAGAAAACGATTCGATCGTTCATTATTCTATATTATTTTTTATTAAATGGTATATAACGGTCTTGTATAACAATCAGTTGCGGATTGATTAAAAACTAAGATAGCTAAAATTCCCGACTTTTATGCTTGCGCGGTTGTGTCCGCAGGACACAAAGCCGCAATTGTTGTTATACGGTGTTGTGCCTCGTACTTTATTCCGTTTGTATTTTACTGTTTATCAGGTTCAAAAGTCCAACAGAGAGAGAAAATACGAAATAAGCGTCCTCTTTCTTCGCATTTGGGTATGGTTTTATGTTTCCATTTCTATCTGTCACGTGAGCATATTTTGAAGTAAAATCAAACAACGATTTTATACCTTTAAACAGGTCATTTATTCCCTCTTTATTATGCTGTTCTTCAGATAATTTTTTCTCTAAATCTTGTTTGAAAGGTGAATTATTATTGAATTTCAATCCATCAAAAAAATGTCTCGATGTATCCATAACTTTTTTCCATTCACCAAGTTTTATCCACTTTTCCATTTCTAAAATGTTCGAAGTTAAAAGTTCGATAAGGTTTTTCCATAAATCAGATATTTCAGAAGTGGATACGTCAAGTTCCAAAAGTAAAAATTTACCGATGCCCAATTTTGGAGAAAAATTCGTAACCCAATCGCTTTGCTCAATTTTAATTCTTGAATGTTTAGATTCAATTTTTAAACGGACTAAATCATTTCCCTGTAAATCATCTAAAGTCGAAGGCTGAATTAAGGTCTTAGCCACAAATTCTATATAAAATTCAGCAGATTTATTTTGTGTTTTTTCACGTTGTATTTCAATTGATTCGATTGCTTTAGGTGTAAGCAATGCACTTAATTGTACACTATGTCTGCCTGTACTTATCTCTCTCGATTTTTTTTCTTGCTCTGTTGTTAATTTCAGACCGAGGTTACTGTCAGTATTTAGTTGATATTCGGACAGTATGGAAATAATTTGACCATTTTGATGGCAAAGTTTACCAGTTAATGAAATCGGTATTTCATTAGAATACTCGAATTCTAAGTTTACCCAAATTTTTAACATCGGATTGATTGATTGTTGGTCAACTTCAATTTGAGTTCTACTAATATTCATTTATAGATGGATTTTTTTTCGTATGAGGCACAACGGTCTTGTATATTTGTCAGTTGTGGGAATTTAGGATTAAAGATAGTAAAAAGAACTGACTTTGATGCGTGAGCATCTGTGTCCGCAGGACACAAAACCACAATTGGAAATATACGGTGTTATAGGCAGTTTTTATATTTTTTAAGTTGTTCTGTATTTTTAGCAAAAACGAAGTCTTCTGATTTATCAAAGATTATTTGATTGAATTCTTCCACCTCATTTTCAGATATTTTTAAATGCTCAAACTTTTTTCCACTGTTGTAATGAATTTTGAAAGCTATTTTGGGATTTATTGGGTAAAAAAACTCTAACGATTTTACATTTCCTTTTTCGTTTTTTTCGTGTTCTTTAAGATTTATTATTGGTTGGTCTGATGTTATAAAATCAATTTCAGACGTATTTTCTATAAATATAATTTTCGTTTCTTTATAATGCATAAGTCCGTTGGCCATTCCAGTAGCTAAAACGAATGATAAAATATTGAAATATTTAGGAAGAATATTAAAATGATTCTCAAAACTTTTGGTGAAAGTACTTCTCATTTTTTTTGTTCTCACATACTGAAAACATAAAAAAAGAAATGTTTTCATTAATGAAGTATTCTCTTTTAAGAATTCTAAATCATCAACTTTTTTAACCTCAATTAATTTTTGTCCAAATTTTTCAAAATCAGAATGAAAATCTTCCATTAAATTGGATTTCATTAGTTTTAAACTTTCTTCTATTTCAGATTTTTTTTCTTTTGGAATATTAGTATTATTATTTAAAATTCTTTTAGCTTTTGAATAAGATATAAATAGATTAAAATATTCTTTAAATATTTCTTCTGTATCTTCATTACTAAGATTTATAATAATTTTTTTTAGATTTTTTTCTTCTTCAATTGTAAATTCTTCTAATGAATAGTAAAAATTTTTTTGCGCTACATTCATCAAGTTCGTAGTAGCAATTTTATTATTAATCTTTATTAAAGACGGAATTAGGTCTTTTGAATCAGACCAAGCTCTTAAATAATTTCTCCAAACGTAATGATGTCTTTTTTTTACTTGAGTCACAATTTTTTTTAAATTGCCTATAACGTTTATGTATATGAGCTGTGGCGTGTCTCGGTACAGACCTTTCCTGATAAAAACTGGCTTTGGGAAATCCGCAGGATTTTCCAAGTGAGGACAGACCAAGCCATAGCTTATATACTGTGTTGTAAGTAGTTATTCTTGTATTGAGGCATTTGGTGCATTTCTCTTTACAGATTCAATTCCGTTTTCTCTTGATTGAATAGTAGAATACATTTCACTTGTTCCAACTATAGCTCCGTTTTGAGATTTTAGATTGAAATAAAATTTTCCATTAGAAGATGTCAATCTTACAAACCTACCATCAAATGTTGCATTTGTTTTTACAGAATTAATTCCATTAATACAACCTTGCTTGCTTGTATATCCTTCACTCGTGAGAATAATTTCTGAATTAGCAGCTCTTAAAGTAAAGTAGAATTGCCCATTTCTCATCTGTTTTATTACGAATTTACTCATATGCAAATCTACTTATATTTTTTAAGATCAGTATAATAATTTTTTTCCCAAGGCAAATCTGCTGAACCAGTCATTCTAGCAATTTCATCTGCAATGTTTGAATCTATATTTATAACATTATCTATTATCATATCTTGATATACTCTTAATTTATTAATGTTCGCATAAGATGCTTTATTTCCATTATGAGCTATGTCTCCTCTCACACTTACAAAAGCGTCAATTTCTTCAGGATTAGTTGTACTCCATATTCTAGTATAGTCAGGTATTCCTAGGTAAGTGTCAAAAAGAGCTTTGAGTTTATTTGATTTTGGTGTATGTAATACTTTTGTTTCTGAAACTGCATAAGATTTCCAAACACTTTTCCAACCATCTCCTGCGAGTTCAATTGGCTTACTTTCATTTTTATCCAGTTTCACTTTAGAACTAATAGTCTTTTTTATTTTTTTATTCAAAAGGTTGACATCTGTTATTGAATCACAAATATTTTCAATTGCCTCAATCAATAAATCTTCATTATATCTTTCCCAAGCTGCACATAGCATTACAATTGCGCTTCTTGTAAGATGACCTAAACTCGTATTGCTAGATTTGTTTTTGGTATAATATGTATGTGTTTCTATTAGCTTAAGAACATCCATCCTAATATGAAGAAAATTAATATACGATTTTGATGGCATTCGATGTTTTTTAATTACTTACAACGGTTACGTATAAGAATAGTGCGGTTTTGTGTGCGAGGATTTTCCGCAGGAAAATCAGAAGTAACAAAAAAGCACTAGACTTTGATTAAGCACTAATCTATGCATTATTTTTATGCGATGTTGTAAACAGTTATTTTATTCGTACGTAATATGTTCTTATTTCTTCGGCTAATGCTTTTTCTCTTTCAACGTCATTTCTTATCATTGCTCTTTCATCTAATAATAACCAAGTTGTTCCGTTTGATTCTGTTTTTAAGTTTGGAAAAAGTCTTAATTCATTATCAGTTTTTTCCGTGCTAAATTCCCATATTTCGTTATTCTCAAATTTTAGACTATTGATATTAACTACAAAATCGTTAGGTTCATATTCGGTATGTTTAATTTTCTCATTTCTCGAAGCTATTGTGTCATTAACTTTATTATAAAATGAAATTATATTCTCTGTTATTATAATTTTTTCAAATGCAAAGAGACTAGTTTTGAGCTGTTTTAATTCCCATTTCCCTTTCCATTTAGATGATTCCATTTTTTGGTAAATCGGAAGTAATGAATCTATTCTTTGTTTTGCTTTGTCCTCAAAATCCGTTTTTAAATTCGGAAAACAAACTTGATGATAATAAAATAATGCTTCTAATCCGTTTGAGTTTTTTAGTAGCTGTTCAGCTTTTGTGAAATTTTCTTTTTGAGAATTTATTATATCATTATTCTGTCCAAATAGGTTTGAACTAATTAAAATTATTAATGATAGCAGAATGTTTCTCATAATTGTTTACAACGGTCTTGTATATGACAAGTAGCGTGCAAATTGACTAAAATATTCCGCCACGCCACAAGCCAAATCTTTTGTATTTTGCTTTTATCTTTTCTTTTCAAAATGCCAAATCAAAAGATTTGGCGGTTTACCAAATATACCAAAATTTTCGGTTTAGAAAAGACACAGCTATTTGTTATATACGGTGTTGGCAAATGTATTTATTTCAATTGCTTTCTTATAAACTGAATAAACCTATGTACTCCCAAACCTAAAATTGAATACATTAAACCTAAAATAAGAGTTAATATTAAGGGAATAGTAGCATCATTATACTCTTTAAATAATAAGACATACGAGATAATATATATAATTAACCCAAAAATAAGCATATAAATTATTGTTTTACCTAGCTCAGTATCAGAGTCTTCTTTAAGTTCAAGCCTTAAAGATTTATGTACAATATTAATATATCCAATAGGTACTTGACCATTAAAGTTTTCAACTAATAAATTAAATGTCGCTTCACTTCGACGATTGAAAACAGGTAAATGAAATTTTTTATTTTTCATTACCCAATCAACTTCTGATTTTAGCTGAACAGGAATTATATGGTTCGGGTTTAAATTCGCTTCTTGATTATTTTGAACATTTCTTTCGAGAACATTTTTATAATAGTTAAAATGATCATTTTCAAGTAAAATTGCTGTATTCGTTTCATTATAGAATCCAGACTGCCCTAGTATTTGGCTATTGGTATCTACTGATAAATCTACTTTTAAGTTTTCTAAATCTTTATTACTTGTATTTTCAATTTTAAAAGTTAATACACTTATATGTTTAATATCTCTCCCATTATGAGAAACTTTTATATCTCCCCAATAATTATCTTGTGATGAAGTAGCTATTGGTTGATTAAAAATAGAGAACTTAATAGTTGATAATCTATTTTTAAATTTTTCAAGATAAATTCCAATTACAACACTAATTAATCCTGTAAATATTAAACTAATTATGGTTGGAATAAATTGACTAATAATATCTGTTTCTTGAGAATTCATATATTTTTATATTTGCCAACGGTTTCGGCATCGAGTAGGCAAAGGGAATTTCACCCTAAGCCTCTCACAGAACCGTGCTTGAAAGTCTCCCCTCACACGGCTCTTGTTGTACAAAT